>CAJTKB010000008.1 GCA_910576925.1 uncultured Bacilli bacterium
TTATACTTTTATTCTTGATTTACTTAATTTAAACGATATTATTATGATACTATACATCTATGATATCACAATAATATTATAGTGTAAATATTAAAAAAATTATTATTTTGATATTATATTGCTTGAGGTGATTTAGTTGGAAAATAAGGTTGCTACATTAATAAGAATAGATGAAAAACTTTATGAAGAGATAAAATATTATGCTATAAAAGAAAATAGAAGTATAAATAAGCAAATTGAATATATTCTTAAACGTTACATAGAAGATCAGGAAATAAAAGAAGATTCTATACTTTCAAGACTATCAGTATAGCAATTATTAGCATTTGCTAATTTTTTTATTTAATAATATTCATTTTAGATAGAAAAAAACGAACTATTTATTTATAGTTCATTCTTCATAAAGACCATGTAATTTTTCTCTATCACTATCGTTAATATTATCCATAACCCATTCATCATCTTCTTTAGTTAATGTAAAAATTATTTCATATTTTTTTCTATCAGAGACTTTTTGCAATTCTTCTATTTTATAATCCATATATTTACTTTCATCTAGATTATTTTCTTTATCCATAAATTCTTCTTTATTATTATTATAATATTGCTCACTCTTTGTAAGGGATGATTTATAATCATATACTTCTATTTCTACAGTTACATTTGCATTATCATCTTCTATATTTTCATCTTTTATTTTATATGATAAGTTTTGATACTGTTTTTTCATCAAGGCTGTATAATCTTTTTTCTGATCATCCTTCATTGTATTATCATTTGAAACTATATTATCAAGTTGTGACATTACTTCACTATCTAGATTTTGATATTTACTCATAAAATCTTCTACTTTTTTAGTAGGTGTATTTACTGTTGTAGTACATCCTGCTAATAATAAAATTATGCTAAGGCATAAAATAATTTTTTTCATATTCTCTTCCTCCATTTATATAATGACTTAGATTATGGAAAATTATACAAAATTTAATTTTTATTTATATATTTATACATTAAAAGACTCAATATCTTTTTTGATATGAGTCTTTAAAAATCGCAATTTCCTGGTGTTCTTGGATATGGTATTACATCTCTGATATTTTCTACACCTGTTAAATAGATTAACAATCTCTCAAATCCCATTCCAAATCCTGAGTGAATACAACCTCCAAATTTACGAAGATTAATATACCAATCTAGAGTTGTTTTATCCATCTCTAATTCGTCCATTCTTTTAACTAATTTATCATAATCTTCTTCTCTTTGACTTCCACCCATTATTTCTCCTGCACCTGGTACTTCTAGGTCAACTGCTGCAACTGTTTCATTATCATCATTTAATTTCATATAGAATGCTTTAATGTCTTTGGGCCAGTCTGTTATAAATACAGGTCCATCAAAATATTCAGTTATATATTTTTCATGTTCTTTGGCTATATCTTCACCTTGTTTTGGCTCAAATTCCCATTTAACTGGTGCTTTTTGTAATATTTCTATAGCATCATGATGGGTAATTCTTGTAAATTTTGAATCAATTAGTTTTTTTAATTTTTGTATTAACCCATTTTCGACAAATTTATCAAGAAATTCCATTTCATATTTAAGATTATCTAAGACATACTTTACAACATATTTTAGCATATCTTCCATTATTTCCATATCTCCTTCTAAATCACAGAAAGCTATTTCTGGTTCTATCATCCAAAATTCATTAGCATGTACTCTAGTATTTGAATTTTCCGCTCTAAAAGTTGGACCAAATGTATAAGTTCTTTTGTAAGCTAGTGCAAAGCTTTCAGCTTCTAATTGTCCAGATACAGTAAGTGAACTAGGAGAGGCAAACATATCTTTACTATAATCCACTTCTCCATCTATTTTAGGTATATCTAATAAGTCAAAACTTGTAACATGAAACATCTCTCCTGCTCCTTCGCAATCACTTGATGTTATAATTGGAGCATGAAAATAAATATAGTCTCTATCTTGAAAATACTTATGTATTGCGTATGCTGCTACACTTCTAACTCTAAAAACAGCTTGAAATAGTGGTGTTCTAGGTCTAAGATATGCTTGTTCTCTCAAGAACTCTCTAGAATGCTTTTTTGGCTGAATTGGATAATCTTCTGGGCAGTTTCCTAATAATTTAATTTCCTTTGCTTGCACTTCAAAGTCTTGATTTTCTTTTGGAGACTCTATTACATGACCTGTTACTTCTATCGCTGAACCAACATGATATTTTTGAATTTCTTCAAAGCTTTCTAATTTGTTATCATATACAATTTGTAAGTGTTTAAAGAAAGTTCCATCAAAAAAGTCTATAAAGCCAAATTCTTTTTGCTTACGATGATTTCTAATCCAACCTTGAACTTTTACATCCTTATCCATATATTTTGTTATATCTTTATATAAATCTTTTATATCTATTATCATAATTATTCCTCCCATTTTAATATTATTATTACAATTTAAGTTTTCTACTTATTTTTAATAACTTTTAAATATTTTTCTCCTTTCCTCACTTAAATATAAAAATACTAGTTTTCGTATATCCCTATACAAAGGGACGAAAACTAGTAATTCCGCGGTACCACCCTATTTATTATAAATTAATTTTATTTATAATCACTTTTAATTCTATCAAATCAAGTATCTTATAACGGTATACAGCCGGCTTAGACTACTAAGATTTCTTTTTGCCTAAGCAACTCCAGAGTGTTCTTTCAAATAGTTATAATTTTTAGGCTCACACCATATCCTAATTCGCTCTAATTAATCCCTATTTTACTTTTCTCCATCAAAGTTGATATATAAATCATAAAACTTTTTTTAGATAGTGTCAACTACTTTTATTAAATTGTATGTTAACATTTTAAAAATATTTACAATTTTTTATTATTATGGATCATTTATTTACATTTATTCTTATTTATTATATATTATTTTTTTATTGCATTATCTTAAAATGATTTCCACTATCTAGATATAATATTCCTTTTCTTCCTTCTAATTGAGATAGTACTTTATTATAGTAGTTAATCATTTCGAACTTAGTAAGTGTTAAATATACTGAATTATCATCATTCATATATAATAAAAATCTATCTTCATCATATTCATTTGGAACATATTTTATTTCTGATATTTGACTTAGTATATCATCATTAACTGATTCTAAGTTAGAAAGTAGTGATTTATACTTTTTTTCGCTTACTTCATTAGTTAGTCTTGGAACGTTTAGTTCTTTTGAATAGTCTATTTCTTTTTTATTTGCTAGCACATATTTATCAGTTAAATTATTTTTTAATAATATATCATACTCTTCTACCGTAATTGTTATAGTATTTAGAAAGCTTTTTTCTACTTTTACTTTCTTTACTAGTGTCATATTTTCTATTTTTTCTTTTATTGTACTAGATAATGTTAAAAAGAATCTTGGATAATTTTCAATACCTGCTTTTTTTAGAATTTCCTCATCCGTTATATGAATATTACCTTTTATTATTATATTTTTTATTTTTGAATTAATAGTACAATACATTATAATACTAATCAGAGTGATAACAATTAATAGTAAAAGAACACGACTTAATCTTAGTTTTTTCTTTTTTACTATTTTTTTGGTCATATTTTTACTCCCAATTTACAAATTCTTGTTCTACTTTTAAATCAATATTATATTCTTTTTTCACAGTGTCATGAACATATATAATTAGGTTTCTAATATCTTCTGCTTTGGCATCTTTTGTGTTTATTATAAAGTTTGCGTGTTTTTTACTTACTTCTGCTCCACCTTTTGCAAGTCCTTTTAGTCCTAGATCCTCTATTATTTTTCCTGCTGGAATATCAGCTGGATTTCTAAATACAGATCCTGCTGATGGATATTCTAATGGTTGTGATGCTACTCTTCTTTCTCTTCTATCTTTAATAACCTTTTCAATTTCACTTTTTTGACCTTTCTTTAATTTAATAGTTGCCTCAATACATATATATGATGGATTTCTTTTTAAAAAGGAGGTTCTATAGTGAAAATCTAACTCACTATTAGTCAAGGTTATTATTTTTAAATCTGGTGTTATTACTTTTACTTCTGTAACAATATAGCCCATATCACTTTTGTAGGCACCAGCATTCATAAAAACTGCTCCTCCAATTGTTCCAGGAATACCTGCTGCAAATTCTAAGCCTGCTAAAGAGTGCTTAGCTGCTATTAATGATAATTTTACTAAGGGATATCCTGCTCCTACAATTATTTTATTTCCGATTATTTCCATTTTGTCAAAGGATGATAATTTTATTAAAACTCCATTATATTCTTTATCACTAAAGAGAAGATTAGAGCCATTTCCTAATATTTTATATTTTATTTTATATTTCTTTAAAAGCTTTAGAAGTTCTATTAGTTTAGTAGCATCTTTAGGATAGATAAGTGCTTTACATATGCCTCCAACTTTATAGGTAGTATATTTTTTTATTGATATATTTTCTTCTATCTTTCCAATATTTTTTTCTTGAACTTCTTTTAAAAACTCTGTCATTTAGATCCGCCCTTTACTAATTTTCGAATTTCATTATAAATTCTTTCGGCACTATCAGGTACACCTATTTTTTTACTATTTGTACTCATCTTTTTATAATAGTTATCATCTTTTAAAACCTTATCTATTAATTCAAGTATTTGCTCTGAACTAAAATCTTTTTCTTCTAAAACTAATGCAGCACCATTTTTTTCTAACTCTTTGGCATTTTTTAGTTGATGATTATTAGTTACATATGGAGAAGGAACTAAAATAGATGGCAAACCTATGGCTGTTACTTCGGCTATAGTTGAAGCCCCAGCTCTTGAGATGATTAAGTCAGCTGATTTTAGAATATTAATAAAGTTATCAAGAAAAGGTTTTATCTTTACATTAGATGGTATTTTGATTTCTTGATAATCTTTATAATACCTTTCACCAGTAATTATTAAAACTTCATAGTCTTTATTTTTAAATTTAGGTGTTAATTCTAATAATTGCTTATTAACAGTAGCAGAGCCAAGAGAACCCATTACAATTATTACAAGTTTTTTGTTTTCTGAAAATCCTAAAGTTTTTTTATCAGCTTTTTTTATTTTAATTATTTCTTCACTTCTGGGATTACCTGTATAGATTGTTTTTTCTTTCGGAAAAAAGTTTATAGTATCAGGTAAAGAAACTAATATTTTATCTACTTTATTAGAAAGAAGTTTATTGGACATACCAGGATATGAATTTTGTTCATGAATTACAGTTTTGTATGATAGAGATGAAGCGGCTGTTAAAACAGGCGAAGTAATATACCCTCCTACTCCAATAACTACATCAGGATTAAATTCTTTTATTACTTCTTTTGCTTTTTTTATTGCTTGATGATATTTTTTTAAGACAGAAAAATTTTTAAATATATTTTTCCTATTTAATCCTTTCATTTCTATTCCTATATATGGAATATTTTTCTTTGGTATCAAATCTTTTTCCATTCTATCTGTCGTTCCGATATATAAGATTTCACTATTAGGCTCCATATCTTTAATCTTATTTATGATGGCAAGAGAAGGATAAATATGACCACCTGTTCCTCCTGCTACAATTATTACTCGCATATCGTTCCTCCTAACTAATTCTATGTTGATAATACGAAAAAAAGAAGCCTAATGGACTTTATTTACATATTAGGCACCAGTTTCATAATCTGATTTATCGCTTAGTATTCCTTTTATATTAAGTTTTGCATGAAAATGTTTTCCAACAATTTCATTACCAGCACCAGAGTCTATCCATATTCTTAATTGATAACTATTTTTGCTACCTGATGCTATAATTGTTTCATCTAGTTTAGGATCACTAGCAATATTTGATAGATATCTTGCTGATGTTATAGTAGTTCCATTTCTTACAATTGAGTATTTTAGCTTAGACCACTCTAATTTACTACAGCCATCATCTGTATAAGCTTTAGTATCATCAACTAAAGTAATTTTATATTTAGCATCTTGAGTACCAGTATTTTCAACAGTAAACTCATAAGCAGAAGAAGACATTCCTTGAGAATCACTCATCGGATAAGCACTAGTTAATGATAATTCTTTAGTCTCATCTAGATTAAGTATCAATGTTCCTGTTCTTATGGTATTTTCTGTATTACCTTTCTTGCTAAATTGAAATAGAGCATAGCTTACTGTTGCTACTGCTAATAGGACTAAAACAGAGGCTGTTACTGCTATCATAATTTTTTTATTATTATCTATTTTTTTCATTGTCTCACCTTCTATTTAAATTATACAAGTAATTTTTATTAATGTAAAGATTTTTATCTTTATTAATTATCATATTCGTAAACTTCAATTATTCCATGGTAATGATAATTTAAATCATCATCAAGCGCTAACGAATTTTTTGAGGTCCATAATCTTATTGTATATTCTATTTCTTCTTTTGGCTCAATAGTTTTTATCTCAATATGACCATTTTCTAAATCGTCTAAGTTGTAAATAGTACTTACTTCATTTCTTTTATGTATTGCTGTCTTAATTAGATTAAGGGGAATTTTTCTTTCCTGACATTTATCTTCTTTTACTTTTTCTTTATCTTCAGATATTTTGATTGCATACTTTACTTTAGTGTTTGTATTGTTTTTTATCGTAAATCTATGTGCTTTAGAAGATAATCCTACATTATCACTAACAGGAATTATTTTATTTAAATCAAACTTATTAGCCGTTTTCTCATGAAAACTAACTTCTAATGAATCTGATTTAAGTATTTTATCTCTTGTGTCTACAGATTTATTATAAATGTAATACGTCGAGAAAAAAGCAAAAATGAGAATAAATGTAATAAATATTGTATTTTTTATAATTTCTTTTTTTCTTAACTCTTTATAATATGCCATATTCATAAAGCCACCTCATTAATAATAATTATAATTACTTATTCTAGCTATAGTCAATCATAAAAAATAAATAGGTGTAAAAAAAAGTAAAATTATTTTAGGATTAATGTAAAATAAAAAGCTACTTCTAGTAACTTTTTATTAACTTATATTTTCTTTTAAAATTTTTATTTCCTTTTTCAAAGTCCATTTTTTATAATAATATTTTGGAGGAAGTATTTGAATTAAGGTTTCTCTTGATTTTAATTCTCTTTTATAATACTCTTCAAACAAACTTCCTTTTTTCTTTAATAATAGGGGGCCGAAAAAGTATTCTTTTTTACTGTACTTTACTCTTCCTTTAATAAATTTTATTACTTGATAAATATATTTTCCTTCTTTAACTAAATATTCATCTTCTATTTTATAACCATTTTTAACTAAAAACTTTTTAATATCTACTTGATAATTATTAGGAGAAATGATAATTGTTTTAATATTTTTAAAATAATCTAAGTGGCATTTAAATATTCCTATCATATTTCGGCCTCCCATGCCTGATATGATAACAGTATCTATATCTTTTTCATAAGTATCTAATCCGTCTCCAAGTTTTAGTTTTATTTTATTTTGTAGTCTATATGTTTTTAAGTTTTTTTTAGCTTGTAAAAGAGGACCTTCTTTATTGTCACTAGCAATTATCTTTTTTAAATTTAAATTTTTTTTTCTAGCTAAATATATATCTAAATGAGCGTGATCACAACCTATATCAATAATACTTGAGTTTTTATCTACTAAGTCTCCTACACACTTTAATTTACTTCCTATCATTAATCTGTCATAAAGTCCTTTAATTTTCTTGAACGTGATGGATGTCTTAACTTTCTAAGAGCTTTTGCTTCAATTTGTCTAATTCTCTCACGAGTTACCCCAAATATTTGGCCTACTTCTTCTAAAGTTCTACATTGACCATCATCTAATCCAAATCTTAAGCGAAGTACTTTTTCTTCACGCTCTGTTAAAGTTAATAAAACTCCATCTAATTCTTCTTTTAGCATTTCTTGAGTTGTAAATTCTTCTGGCCCCATTGTTCTTTCATCTTTTATAAAGTCTCCTAAATGAGAGTCATCTTCTTCTCCTATTGGAGTTTCTAAAGATACAGGGTCTTGACTAATTTTATATACTTCACGTACTTTTTCTATAGTAATACCTAGTTTTTTTGCTATTTCTTCATCAGTTGGTTCTCTATTTAGTTCTTGAGTTAATTGACGTTGAATTCTTGCTAATTTATTTATAGTTTCTACCATATGAACTGGTACACGAATAGTACGTGCTTGATCTGCTATAGCACGAGTAATAGCTTGTCTTATCCACCAAGTAGCATATGTTGAAAATTTATAACCTTTAGTTGGATCGAACTTGTCCACTGCTTTCATTAGTCCAATATTTCCTTCTTGTATTAAATCTAAGAAAAGCATTCCACGGCCGACATATCTTTTAGCTATTGAAACAACTAATCTAAGATTTGATTCAGCTAATGCCTTTTTTGCTTCTTCATCGCCATCTACTGCACGCTTAGCATATTCAAATTCTTCATCACTTGTAAGTAGATTTATTCTACCTATTTCTTTTAAGTACATTCTAACTGGATCATTTATTTTTACGTCTTTTGATAGTGTTAAGTCTTCTACTGGAGTATTTAGGTTTATGTCCTCTCCTCCTACATCATCGTCTCCTTCTTCTGATACTACTTCTATATTATGCTCCATAAAACTATTATATAAATCGTCTAATGTATCACTATCAATTTCTAGTCCTTTTAATTGATCTGCTAATTGTTCATATGTAATATATCCTTGTTTTTCTCCTAATTTTATTAGTTTATTTTTTCTTTCTTCCATTGTAGTTATTTCTTCAACCATTTTATTATTCTCCTATTCGTAACCTTCTAATTTCCTCAGCTGTTTGTGCTTGTTTTACTGGGTCCAGTTCATCTTTTAATTTTCTTTCTAATACTTTTATTTGTCTAGATATATTATCATCACTAATAACTTTAAAATACAAATACAAAGTCTCTTTATCTACTTGATCCTGGTATATATTATTTATTATTTCTTTTAGAGTAATTAAAGGTTTTTCTTTGTCATTTAAATAAGTAATCATATCAGCAATTGTTACTTTTCCAAAAGTTTCATAATAATAACATATTTCTCTTATTAATATTCTATAATTTTCTTCTGTAATAAGTAAGTTTGTTCTAGTAACTTCTGTTATTACCCATTCATTAGTAAGCATAAAATATATTATTTGTTCAACAGCTTTTTGATACTTATTTTTTTGCACCTTTTCTTTGAGTTTAGATATTCTTGGTTGTGTAGTTTTTTGAAGCTCACCTCTTAGATTCAAAAACTTTTTTTCCAAGGTATTATAACCTATATTGAAATCTTTTGCAAGTTTTTTTAGAATTATTTCTGTTCTAATTGGATCATCTATGCTACTAATTTCTTCTATGACACTATTTATGTAATTAGATGTTTCTTCGACACTATTAAAATTGACATTTTCTCTCATTGCCTTTATTTTATAGTCTCCAAAGTTTAGGGCATTTTCTAAATAGGCTAGAAAGCTTTCTTTCCCTTCTTTTAAAATGAAGCTGTCTGGGTCATCATCATTTGGTAGAGTAATTATTTTTACCTCTATGTTTTCTTTTAAAAAGATATTACCAATATTAAGAGATGCTTTTCTTCCTGGCTCATCACCATCGAGACATAATATTATGTTATTTGACAATCGCTTAATTAGTTTTATTTGTTCTTTAGTAAGTGCTGTTCCCATAAGGGCAATGGTATTTTTTATACCTATTGTACTGGCTCTTATAACATCCATAAAGCCTTCCATAATAATTACATTTTTTTTAATTCTGGCTTCTTCTTTGGCAATATGATAGTGATATAGACATTCTCCTTTTTTAAATATAGGTGTTTCTTTAGTATTTACATATTTATTATTTTTATCGTCATTATAAAGTCTACCTGAAAAAGCTACTACTTTTCCATTTATATCGTATAGTGGAAACATTATTCTATTAGAGTAAATATCGTGTGAATCATTTGAGAGTCCTATTTTGTTTAAATCTACTAAATCATAATTTTTAACAGTTAAAACTTTTGTAAGGTCGTCTTTATTTTTTAGGGAAAGGCCTATTTGAAATTCTTTTATTATAGTTTCATCGATTTTTCTTTCAGCTAAATATTTTTTGGCTGCTATTCCTACTTCAGATTGTAAATTGTTTTGAAAATATTTTAAAGTAAAATCATATATATCATAGTATTTTTGGTATTTATTATTTGTACTTTTTATATGAATATTATTAGTATCAATTCCTGCTTTTTCTCCTAAGTATTTTAATGTTTCAACAAAGTTTATATGTTCATAGTCCATTATAAATGAGAAAATATTTCCTGTTGCGTGACAAGAAAAACAAGTATATATTTGTTTTTCTGCTGATACACAAAGAGATGGTGAGGTGTCATCATGGAATGGGCAGACTCCAAAAAAGTTTTTTCCTTTTTTTTCTAAAGGTATTCTTTCTCCTATTATATCTACTATATTTAGTCTTTCACGAATAAGCTGAGGAGTATTACCATTTTCCATTTTAACACCTCCAATCATTTAAAAATTATCTCATATATAGTTTTTTTTATCAATAAACATATTATCTATTCATATTATTTATTAGGTGATTTAATGAAAAAAATACTAAAAAACTCTATTTTAATATTTTTATTATGTGTATTAATATATGTTTTATCATTATTTCTTAAGGTTCCTATTTTAAGAATAGTTATGCCTACTAATAATTCTCTTTTTTCCTATTTTAAAATGATATTTACAGCAGAGTTCTTATTTTGTTTATTTGATAAAAAGAGGGATAAGTATTTTAAGTGTATAGTTAGAAGTAGTATAGCTATTTTAAGTCAACTAATAATTTATGTTTTAACATATTTTTATATTAATAGTAATATGCTTTTAATTTTTATAACGATATTTATTAGTATTTTTCTAGGAGAAGTTATTACATCAAGAGTGAAAAAATATAGAAGTTTTTATAAATATTTGAGTATTACTAGTATAGTTATTGTTTATTATTTGTTTTTATATTTTACGGATAAACCTCTTAATAATTTTATATTTACATATATTAAATAAGATTATCTCTTAAAAACGTTTTAATCTTTTGGTCTAGGTAGATGTCTATTTTTCCTCTGCCTGTTATTTTTATGAAGCCTAATCCTTTTATTACTAAGTCTTTATTAAATTGCAAATCATAAGTGGTTTTACAAAGATTGTATAGGTCTTTATGTCTTGCTTGTACTACTCTTTTTATTTTTAAATCGTTTGATACGTATACTGTAAAACTATTTTTTTCTCCTTCAACATAATCAAGTCTAAAAATGTCTCCTATAATAATAGAGCTTCCCTTTTTTAGTTGGTATGTTTTGGGTTTTATTTCTTTTCGAGGATTAATTTTTTTTAGAGTTTCTGTGTCAACGTAGTTAGATAGAGATGTATTATCTACTAAGCCTGGTGTGTCTACTAGTGTCAAATAATCATCTATTTCAATTGTTACAGTGTTTAAAGTAGTTGAAGGAAGCGGTGAAATAGTTAATTCTTGTGTATTTTGTGAGTAATTTTTAATTATTTTATTAATAAGAGTTGATTTTCCAGCATTAGTATGCCCTACTACGTATACTGTTTTAGTAGTTTGATAATATTTTACTCTTTTCAATAAATAGTCGATATTGTAGTTTTTAGTGCTACTAATTACGATAACATCATTAAAGAAGGGATATTTTTCTTTGAAGTAATTTATTATTTTATTATCTTTTACACTTCTTGGAATAACATCTTTTTTATTGATGACTAATATTAAGTTATTTGATATGAAATTTTTGATACTAGTTAAGTCCTCTTCTATATTTAAAATATCAGTAACATACATTACTAGATCTTTTGTCTTACCTATTTCTTTTAAAATATTTTCATATTCTTCATTAGATTTAGTAACAACTTGATAATCACCATAGTTTTTTAATCTGAAGCAACGCATACATATATCATTTTCAATATTGGTTGTGTATCCTTCTTTGGAGATATTTTCATCTTGTAACTCTATACCACAGCCTAAACATTTTTTACTCATAGTATTTACCTCTTTCAAATAAGTTCCTTTTTTGGTACTTATTAATAAGTCTGTTTTCTATTATCCTATTTATTTTAGTAATTTTCAAGTCTTTTTCTTTAAGAGCATCTACAAGTATAGTTTTTATACCGAATTTTGTTCCAGATAGAATATCTGTCATAAACTGGTCTCCTATCATTACCATTTCAGTCTTTTTTAAGTTATATTTTTTCTTTATTTTTCTAAGACCTTTAGTAGATGGTTTTAGGGCAAAGCTTATGATATCAATATCAAGAGTCTTACGATAAGGTTCTGTTCTTTTTTTATTACTATTAGTTATTATAGCAATTATAAAGTCTTTTTTTAATTTAGAGATAGTTTCTAAAAGAGTTTTAGAACACTCTTTTTCTTCAAGGGGGGCTAGTGTATTATCAAGATCAAAGATTAGGCATTTTATGCCTTCTTGTTTTAACTTTTTATAGTTAATCTCTTTTATATTTTTGTAATACATTGTAGGTATAATCATAAATATCACCTGTAATATATTATATATCAGTTAACATAGTTTTGCTAGTACTTAAAACTATAGAAAAAGTGATATATATTGGTATTTATATGTCACATACTTCCTTTATTTTATTTACTACTTTTTAGTATAGAAATTAATTAATAAGTCTTAGACTTACTTTCTTTTTTTCTAAAGATATATCATCAACATAGCAAGTAACAATGTCTCCTACACTAAATAATTCTCTTGGATTTTTAATAAATTCTTTTGATAGTTTTGATATATGAGCAAGACCATCGTTTTTTAGACCAATGTCAATGAATAATCCAAAATCAACAACATTACGAATAGTTCCTTCTAATTTATCGCCTATATGTAAGTCTTCTATATGTAAAATATCACTTCTAAGTACTGGTTTTGGCATTTCATTTCTAGGATCTCTTCCAGGATTTTTTAAAGAATCTATAATATCTGTTAAAGTATAAATATCTGTATTTAATTCTTTACTTGTGCTTTCTATGTCAATTTCATCTAACTTAATGATAAGTTCATTTTTGCCTATACTTTCTGGACTAAAACCAAGTAGTTTTAATAATTTTTCACAAATATTATAACTTTCAGGATGAATAGCTGTCTTATCAAGTGGATTTTCACCTTCTAAAATTCTAATAAAACCAATTGATTGTTCATAGATTTTAGGAGTAAAACTTTTTAATTTATGGACATCTTCTCTAGATAAAAATTTACCCTTACTTTCACGAGTAGTTATTATCTCATCTATTGCTTTTTTAGTAAGTCCTGATACATAGCTAAGTAAACTTCTACTAGCAGTATTTATATTTACTCCTACTTCGTTTACAACTTTTGTAACAACAAAACCTAAAGATTCGTCTAACTTTTTTGGTGTTACATCGTGTTGGTATAATCCAACTCCTATACTTTTGGGCTCAATTTTAACAAGTTCTGCTAGGCTATCTTGTAATCTTCTACCAATACTTATTGCACTTCTTTTTTCTACTGTTAACTCTGGAAATTCTTGTATTGCTAAGTTACTTGCTGAATAGACACTAGCTCCTGCTTCGCTAACTATTATATATTCAACTTTTCTCTTAGCATCTTTTATAACATTAGCGATAAAGGATTCACTTTCTCTGGAAGCTGTTCCATTACCTATTGCTATAATATCAATATCATATTTTTCAATTAATTCAAGAACCTTTTTCTTAGAGTTTTCTATATCATTATGTGGTTCTGTTGGATAAATTACTGCTATTTCTAATGGTTTACCCGTTTTATCTAGAACAGCAAGTTTACAGCCAGTTCTAAAAGCTGGGTCAAGTCCTAAAACAGTTTTTTCTGACATTGGTGGTGTTAATAATAATTTTTCTAAATTATTTGAGAAATTAATGATCGAATCATCCTCAGCTTTTTCTTTTAATTCGCTTCTTATTTCTCTTTCAATACTAGGAAGTATTAGTCTCTTTAAGCTATCAACTATAAAATCTTTAACTTTCTCTACTACAAAAGAGTCTTTATTTTTAATTATTTTACTTTCCAAGTAAGTTATAATACTTTTTATGTCATAGTCTAGGTTAATACTAAGTATTTTTTCTTTCTCAGCTCTATTTATGGCCATAATTCTATATGGCTTTATATATTTTATGGAATCTGAGAACTCATAATACATTTCATATATTTTATTTTCATCTTCTGCATTTTTCTTTAATTTACTAGTGATCTGACCTGTCTTAAAGATATATGATCTAATATATTTTCTATAACTTGCATTATCACTTATCCATTCACTTATAATATATCCTGCATTAGTAATAGCGAATTCTGTATCAACTACTTTTTCATTTAGAAATTTCTTGCTAATACTTTCTAAATCTCCAGTAGTTGGAAAAGACATAATAATTTTAGCTAAGTCTTCAAGTCCCATATTGATGGCATCGGTTGCTTTTGTTTTTTTCTTTTCTTTATATGGTCTATATAAGTCTTCAACGTCAACTAGTTTTTCGCAATTCATAATAGAATTTTTTAGTTCTTCAGTTAAAAGTCCCTTTTCTTCTATCAGTCTTATTACATCTTCCTTTCTATTAAGTAAGTTTTCTTGATACATATAGACATCATTAATTTTTCTGATATTTTCTTCATCAAGAGCACCTGTCATTTCTTTTCTATATCTAGCGATAAATGGAATTGTATTACCTTCATTTAAAAGATTAAGTACAATTTCAACTTGTTTATTTTTAATATTTAAATTCCTTGCGATTTCATCTATTATTTTACTATTCATATAAGCCTCCATAAATAATTTTATCAAAGAGTAAAATAAAATAAAAGTATTGACTTATTGAAATCAATACTTTATTTAGCATGTGCTAATAACCTTGATTAGCTCCGCTAGTTGTGCTACCTGTAGTTGTAGTATTTGAGTTATCACTATTATTACTATTGTTATCATTTATATTATTGTTATTATTATTATTTCCGTTATTATTACTTGAACTATTGCTGTTATTATTATTGTTTGTATTTCCGCCTTTAATTCTTTCACCTTTACCATATACATTTATTTTAATTTTAAAGTATTTATATGTATTATCAAGAACGAATTTATTATCTAACCACATTCTAAGTCTATAATAATATGTAGCTGTTTCACTTGTAGTAACTTGATCTAATACCATAACTCCTTCTGGTGCACCATAATCATCTTCTTTGTCTATTGGTGAAAAATTAGTTGGCATTAAGATTTCTTCATCATAGGTAGGTTTATTAATTCCTCTTTGAACATATAATTTTATATTTTTATTATCAAGAGTTGATTTGGAATCCTTTTCTGCTACAACTTCAAAACTTACTGCACTACTTCTATTAATACTAATACCAACATTAAAATCCATAAGCTCATTAGGATCAGATATTTTCATACCAGACTCATCTGACATAGGAATAGCATTTTCTATTAACATACTGTCTTCCCCTTCAGTATAGACAATTGTTACACTACCATTACTAAAGATATCATCATTTCCTGTTCCAAATATTTCATTAATTAATGATTTACCTGTTGTTGAATATAAATAAATTTGATAGCTAACCCCTATTACTAATACAACTAGTAAAAACAACAATAGTATTAAAACAAATAAGCCTTTTTTCTTTACTTCATAGTCATAATCATTATTGTTATTGTAATCATTACTCATATTAGCATTATTCTCATTCATAATATGTCACCTCTATTATAAATTAATTCTATCAATAAACAGCTTATTTTTCAAGTTAATTTTATAGTTTATTTCGACATTTCATAATTGTTTACACTTTATAATTTAATCTTTTATTTTATATATATTATTTTTAGGAAATACTATAATCAATTTTGTATATTCTTTTTCAACCGATTCAATATTAACCTCTAATCCTAATTTATTTACTAGTTTTTTTACAAGGTATAAACCCATTCCAGTAGAATTATGATTATATCGATTGCTACCAGTGAAACCTTTTTCAAAAACTCTATTAATATCAGATTTTTTTATTCCACATCCATTGTCTTTAATAAAAAGTACTGTTTTATTAGTATCATTTATGCTATATATTTCTAATTTTTTTAATTCTTTATCAAAGTATTTTATAGAGTTTTGTATTATTTGTGAAACTATAAAAATAAGCCATTTCTCATCTGTATAGACTACATTATCTAAATTATGAATATCTAATTTTACCTTTGCTCTTAAAAAGTATTCTTTATAACTTATCATTATATTATGAATTACTTCATCAAGAACTAATTCTTTTATAAAATAATCTTTTTCTACTACTTCACTTCTTGCATAATAAAGTATTTGTTCTACTAAATTATCTATTTTTTTTACTTCATCTTTTAATTTATAGGCTTTTTTATTTTCAAAAACTAAGGATAACGCTGATATTGGGGTTTTTATATCGTGAGCGAAACTTTCTATATATTCTTCATAGTCCTGTTTTTCTTTTTCTAAATAACTTATTTTATCATTCATAGATTTACAAGCGCTTTTTAGAGCATAATAATATCCAGTATTTTCTAAGCTCTTTGGTTTATCAATAATTTCTGCTATTAAATATTTTTCTTCTAGTTCATCTACTGTTTTTATAATAGCCTTTTCTTTTTTATTTATTTTATAATAACTAAGACCTAAATATAAAAATAAATATATAAGTAATATTAGGGATAAGTATATGATAAAATAATGATTAATATTAAATATTATTAAAAATATATTATTGATAAGTATAAAAGTTATTTGAAAAAGAATAAAGCTTATTTTTCCTTCTAAAAACTCTAAGAATTTCATAATTCATATCCTTTTTTTCTGACTGTTTTTAATAAATTATTAATGCCAATACTACGAGCTTTATTTCTTAATCTATTAATGTTTACTAGTAATATATTTTCATCTAAATAATATTTATCATTCCATAAATATTCAAGTAATTCATCTTTAGTTATAACTCTCTCATCAGTTATAAAAAAGTAATATAATATTCTAAATTCATTCCTAGTTAATTCTATTTCTTTATCTTCATACTTTAAAATAGATAAATGTAAATCTAGAGTGTAATCTCCTCTTTTTATATCTTTATAATACTTAATGTTAGTTTGTTTTAAAGCTCTTTTAATTTTTTCTAGTAAAATACTTTTATTTATTGGTTTAGTTATAAAGTCTATTCCTCCTGCTCTAATACTTAGTAGTTCATCTTCTTCTTTATTTCTACTAGTAACAAAAATAATTGGAATATCTTTTTCTTTTTTTATTTTCTTACAAATGTAATAACCATCTTTATAAGGTAGATTTACATCTAAAAGTATTAAACTAATTTTATATTCTTTTATTTCATCATAGACATTTTTTAAATCTTCTATAATATAAGTTTTGTAACCTACTTCGTTCAATATTTTAGCTTCCTCTTCCCTTATAATTCTATCATCCTCAATAATACCAATATTCAAAAAAATACACCTCCTTGTTTTATATATTTATATATTTATATAGTATTAGTGTATCATATTTTTAGTTTATTAGATAAATAAGTTTAAATAATAGTTCTCTTCTTCTAAACTTTAACAGTATTATTTTTACTAAAAGTAAAAAAATGATTAAAAATAAAACTTTTATGGAAATAGCTAATTTTCAATCATCTTATATATTTTCAATTTTGATTTGTGAAGTTTTTTTATTAGTCATTATTTATATTTTTCTTAAAGCCAAAATAGGTTGCTAAAAAGTATATTATATATATAGCTGTAAAAATGCTTAAATTAATTAGATAATACTCTATATAAATTTTATCGTTTATAAGAACAATTTTAAATATTTTATTGAGTGAATATAGACTGCAACTGCTAATAATAATTGGATAAACTAACGGAAATATAAAGAATAAGGATAATTGTTTAAAGATTGTCTTATAAAGACTATTTTTGTTTACTCCTAATTTCTTTAATACTTGGTAACGATATTTATACTTGGTTGAATCACTAAGTGATTGAATAGCAAGAATAGTTCCTACTACTGCTGTAAAAATAAAGGAGATGTAGAAACATACAAAGGAAATTATTGTAGTGTATCCATTATTATTAGCTCTTTCGTATCCGCGTACTTTTATATCGGAAAGTGAGTAACAAATATTAATTCCTTCATCGTTTTCTTTACAATAATCAATTGGCTTAAGATTTGATATTTCTTTAGCAAATTCTTCTGTTGTTTCTTCTTTGGTATCAACAATTAAATTATTTGATAAAATATTCATATTTTCTACTATATCATCTGGTACTACTATTATAAATCCCCTATAGTAGCCTCCCCAAGCATAGGTATATTTATCAGTTATAAAGTTCTTTTTAAATAATCTTTTTCCATTTGAAAAGGTTATTTCTTCTAGATCCTTAGAGTCGTTAAGTATTTTATAATATTCTTTTGACATATGAATAATATATTCGTCACTTTTAAGTCTTACTTCTGACATACCTCTTAGTTTTAATAATTTATTATAATCGCTTAGTTTTATTATACTATCTTTCTCGCTATCAAAGTTGTCTAGCTTTTCTTTTTCAATAATAGTTTTCCAAACTTTGCTATTATCATCACTATAAACATTATAAATTATTTTTTTATTTATTTTATAATGTTGTTTTATTAATTTTTCATAATCTGAAATATAATTTTTAGTTGTTGCTATACTAATATCATAAGGAGCATTAAGTTCTATTTGATTGTCAAAAACTCCTTTAAATAAACTGGATATATTTAATGATATTAATGTAAATGTTACTAGTACTGCAAGAGTTCCTAGCGTAAAACTCATTGTTCTTATTTTTGAAGAGAATGTTCTAATAATAAATAAATTGTCTTTTCTGTATTTAAGACTTTTCTTATTTAAAAATAGTTTTAGACTAAAGTCTATGAATGTTATTGAAAAGAGGTAAATACTAATGATTATTAAAATAATACAAGTAAATATCATAAAAATAGAAGGTTCTATGTCTAATTTGCTAAATTCTTTGTCAAATAAGTAAAGGGCTGCTATTCCTAATATAAGAGATAATACAAATAATACATTTCTTTTTGATTTAGTACTTAATTTTTTTTCGTTTTGTTTAGAAAAATATAATAAGTTATATATTTTCATCTTTTTAATTCGCCTTCTTGCAAGAAGTAAAACTATTAGATAAATAATTACAAAATATAAGAATAATAGTAAAATAGCCTCTAATTTTATGTCAATCTTAACAAGATTTTGTAAAGCGAATATATTCATAATAATAGATGAAAAAAACAAACTAAATAAATAACCTATAAAAATTGATGCTAAGAGAGAGATAAAGCCTAAAATAATATTTTCTAAAGTAAACATTTTAGTAATCTTTTTTCTGGTTATTCCAAGTAACATATAAGTTCCAAATTCTCTACTTCTTTTTAAGAACATAAATTTTGTTGTGTAGTTAATGAGAAAGCATATAGTTAATGCTATAAAAATATTTACAAAATACATTACATATTTAAAATTTTCCATAACTTCACATAAATTTAAGACATCATTTGAATTACTGATAAGAATAAAAGCAAATATAAATGAGAATGAAAGAATTACTGTGATTAAATATATTATATAATCTTTAATACTTCTTTTGGCATTTCTAAAAGCTAGTTTACTTAACACTTGAGACATCTCCTCCAAGCAAAGTAAGAACATCTAGTATTTCTTCAAAAAAATCTTTTCTGCTTTTATCTGACTTTGTAATTTCATTAAAAATCTTTCCATCTTTTAGGAATAAGACTCTTTCACAAAAACTTGCTGAAAAAGCATCGTGTGTTACCATAAGAATCGTGGCATCAAGGTTCTTGTTCATATTTTGCATAACTTCTAGTAACATTCTTGCTGATTTTGAGTCTAGAGCACCTGTTGGTTCATCTGCTAGAATCAAACTAGGACTATTTATTAAAGCTCTAGCGCAAGCACATCTTTGTCTTTGACCTCCTGATGTTTCATATGGAAATTTGTCTAAAATATCATTTATAGCTAACTTGTTAGCAAGAGTTTCTACTTTCTTGTCAATATTATTTATATCATAGTTATTTATAATGAGTGAAAGTGCAATATTTTCTTTAATAGTTAAGGTATCTAGTAGATTAAAGTCTTGAAATATAAATCCCAACTTTTCTTTTCTAAAGTTTGCTAGATCATCTTCTTTAATCTTAGTAATATCAGTATTTTCAATAAAAATATTACCACTAGTTACATTATCAATAGTTGAGATACAATTTAAAAGGGTTGTTTTTCCACTTCCACTTGCTCCCATAATAGCAACAAATTCTTTTTTATGAACATTAAAGCTAATTCCATTTAGTGCCTTTGTAACTGTACTATTCATTTTACCATAATATTTTTTTACATTTTCTATAGTTAAAACAGTATCCATAATATTTTTTCTCCTCTCGAAATAATTATAGCAAATAAAAGTATAGAAAATTATTACAGTTTTGTTATAAAAGTTTTCTATTATAAAGTTTGTTTATAAATTTCTATATTTCAATGATTTTTTTCGTTATAATATTATTGAGGTGAACTTTATGAAAGAGTTAAATAAATGTATGATTTGCCCAAGAGAGTGTAAAATAAATAGGAATAATATGGAGACTGGTTTATGTGGAGAAACAAATAAAATAAGAGTTGCTAGAATTGCACTACATCATTATGAAGAACCACCAATATCTGGCACTAAGGGAAGCGGAGCAATATTTTTTTCAGGTTGTAATATGAAATGTATTTTTTGTCAAAACTATGAAATATCTACTAAAAATTTTGGAGAAGTTATTACAGTAACAGAACTTGCGAATAAAATGTTAGAATTGCAAAAGAAAGGTGCTCATAATATTAATCTAGTTACACCAACTCATTTTTCTGTTTTAATTGTAAAATCATTAAAGCTCGCTAAACAAAAAGGGTTAAAAATACCTATAATTTATAATACCAGTGGGTATGAAAAAGTAGAAACTTTAAGACTTCTTGATGGACTTATAGATATTTATATGCCAGACTTAAAATATTTTGATGACTTTCTAGCGATGAGATATTCTAAGGCTCCAAATTACTTTGAATTTGCAACTAATGCATTGAATGAGATGTATAAACAAGTTGGAAAACCAAAATTTGATAAACAAGGTATTATGCAAAAGGGTGTTATTGTGAGACATTTACTTCTACCTGGGCAAATAGATGATTCCAAAAGAGTTCTTAAATATTTATATGAAGTATATAAAGATAATATATTTCTAAGTATAATGAATCAGTACACTCCTACTAAACAAGTTAAAAATATTAATGAGTTAAATAAAAAAGTATCAAAAAAGGAATATAATCTCTTAATAGATTATGCTTGCAAGTTAAATATTAGTAATGCATTTATTCAGAATGGTGAAACAGCAAAAGAAAGTTTTATACCAGATTTTGATTTAACTGGAGTAAAATAGTTTAAAAGTGAGTAGTTTAGCTACTCACTTTTAAAAGCTTATTTTTTTATTCTCCTATAATTAATTTAGCGTGAACAACTTTTATTTCTTCGCTATCATTTATAGTCATAAGAGTTAATATCTTGTCATTTTGTGTTACGTTTACTCCAAAATCTCTAGTACTCAAAGTTTTTGTCTTAACTAAGAAATTATAGTATTCTTCTTTGGAACTAAAGTCTGTTGAAATAAAAGTATCACTATTAGGCATTTTATATATTGAAAATACTTCATAATTATAAGTACCATTATTAGTAATAAATTTTATATTTCTATCATTACTATTAAAATACTTGTCGCCAAACATATCGGCTAAATTAGAAAATCCTTCATTGCTACTAAGCTCTTTACCATATATAATTGTATTTTCTAGAAAATCTACATAGTTATTTCTATAGTCCATAAATATCCAACCATCATCATTATCACTTTTATCAAAATAGTGATTTAAATAAAATTCATTATTATTTGTTTTTAATACAGGATAATTAATGTTGGTATGATTAACAAAAATCCAGCCAATAGCATCACTATTTATGTCCTTTAGTTCTTTAAAATTTATATCAAATAAATTATATTTTTGAAATTCCTTATACATATTTCTAATATTATTGTTTTCGGCAACTGTATTTTTTTTATTAGTATGTGTATTTTTAAAATCTACTTTTGTAGTTAAAAATAAGTAGCTTGTTGAAAGACATACTAAAAGGAAAAGAAAAAGTAATAACTTTTCAGGCTGCCTAGTTCTTTTTTTATAGTGAATTATTATGTTATCTAATTTAGTACTATTTTTAAATATTTTGTGAATTATTTCAAAGAACCATACAAAATAAGAATAAAATCCTAAAGCTATTTGAGACATTAGAAAGTGAAAACCAACATAAAATATCCTAAGAATATAATAAGGAACTAGCAATAATTTTTTTATAATATTCATAGCTATCCTCCTAATCCATATATGTTATTTTAATATCTGTCTCATCTTCTAACTTGTCTATATCAGAAGGAATAATTTTAATATCTGGTTCAAAATCTAAAGTTTCTATATCATTTGGAATTATTTTTAAGGTGTCGATAGGATTTATTTTTTGATTTGTATTATTATCATCAATATTATTAATTACTACTGCTACGTTATTATTAACATTACTATTTATATTAGTATTAATGGGATTAGGAGTATTCATATTTATAATTGGTATATTATTATTATTTATGTTATTATGCATATTAGTTTCTTTAATATTATTCGAAGTAACTGTTGGAGTTTTCTTTACATCATTTGACACATTAGTATTAGATATTGATTCCCTTTTTCTTTTAGAATAATCCATAATAGTAATAATTAATCCTGTTATAAACGATAGAACAAGTACTGATATTACTATTATATACATAGGAGAAACACTAACTAATTTCCCATCGCATAAAGTATATGCCATCATTCCTAATCACAACCTTCCTATTCTATTTATTATTATAAACTATAAATTATAAAATTAAAATACTTATTAAATAAAAAAGTTCCAAATGTATTCAGGAACTTTTAGTTTAGAATAATCTAATTATATCATTAATTGTTATAAACAGCATTAACAACATTAATAAGTATAGACCAATTGTATGAATTTTATTTTCTAATTCTGGAGAGACAGGACTACCTTTTATTTTTTCAATAATAATAAATAAAATATGTCCTCCATCAAATGCTGGTATTGGAAGTAAATTCAAAAAACCAACATTAATACTTAGATATGCTATTAAATAAAGTATACTAGAAAATCCACTTTTTGCTTGCTCACCTACTATAGTATAAATTCCTACTGGACCACTTAATTGATTTACTTTAACTCCTCCTGTAAATAAATACATAACTGTAACTCCCATTTGTTTAAAAAGTGAACCTGTCTTAACAAACATATATTTGATAGCATTTCCTATTCCATATACTTTATCTGTTTGTAGGCCTATTCCATATCTATAGCTAGTTACTTTCTCGCCCTTATTATTTTTTTCTACTACTTTTTTTGCTTTTAGAGAATATTCTTCTATTTTTCCATCTTCTTTTTTTACAGTAATAGATGTTTTTTTAGTACCATCAGCTAGTGTTAAATATAAGCTTAAATCATCCATAGTTTTAATTTTATGTCCATTTACTGTTGTTACAATATCACCTTCTTTTATTCCAGCATTGTAGGCAGGATAATTTTTTTCTACACTAGATATCTTTGGAGTCATCGTAGTACTTCCCCAAATTAGTCCTATAAAGAATAGAATTAGAAGGGCTGAAATGAAATTAAAGCCAGGACCCATAAACATTATTAAGAATCTTTGCCAAGGTTTCTTTGCTTGTAGTAGTTTATCTTTTGGAATTTTTTTCTCATCATTTTCAAAATCCTCACCTGCAAGTGAACAAAATCCTCCTAAAGGAATGGCTCTAAGTGAATATTCAGTTTCACTTTTTTTGGGTTTAAAACTAAATAGCTTTGGTCCCATTCCTAGAGCAAACTCATATACATAGACTCCTGTTAATTTGGCAAAAGTAAAATGCCCAAGTTCATGAATAAATACAATACATCCTAAAATAAATATAAATAATATTAAATTAATAATTATGCTCATAATTTCCTCCTATATAATATCAATTACAAAAATAAATGCTAAGACAATAAATATTAGACTATCTACCCTATCAAGTATGCCACCATGTCCTGGAATAATATTAGAAAAGTCTTTTTGTTTATAGTATCTTTTTATCATAGAAAATACTAAATCTCCTAGTTGACCAATAATAGATAATATAAAAGTTATAAAAACTATATTAGGAAGTGAGAATGTATTATCTATAAATATATGGTAAAAACTTGATGCAACAAATACTCCCATAAATAATCCTCCAATAAGGCCTTCTATTGTTTTACCTGGGCTAATACTAGGACAAAGTGAGTGTTTTCCTATGAGTTTTCCTGTAATTAGTGCAAATGTATCTGTGATAGTTGATATAAGTAGTAAGTAAACTATATATAGTAAATCATAATTTCTAGTAATCGTAATTAAATTAAAACTGTAACCAATAAATAAGGTTGAACTAATTAAATACATAGCATCAGTAATATTGTATGTATTATTATCATTTATAAATATTATTGGAAGTAAAAATATAAAGATAATCATACTGATTAGTCTATAATCCATCACATAATGAAAATCTATTATATCGATATTATTAAAGTTCAAAAGTATTACTATAACATAAGCAAATAATTTCATAACAGTGGGAATATCTTTATTATTTTTCTTTAGTTTTAAAAGTTCATATAGTCCTAGAACTCCTAATAAGGAAATAAACATAGTAAAAATATTTCCACCTATTACTAATAATGGTATAAATATAATTAGCATTATAAATGCACTAATAACTCTTTTTCCCATAAAACACCTTCCTCATTATCTAAAAATTATTATATAACAAAGAAAAACTTTCTACAAGAGAAAGTAATAAAAATGATATCTTCTTTATTTTCTTTTTTATAATAGATTTTATTTATATAGTTTCTTTATTAATTTCTTATTTATACTAATAGTTGGAATATTTGCATTTATTTCGTAACCAAGTACTGGATCTTGTTCTATTGTGTACTCAATAATATCATTCTTTTCACAAGTACTAATATTTTCATCAAAATACAATAAATCATTTATATTGGTAAAAGTTATATTTTTATATTCTTTTGGAAAATAAAATTTTTGCTCTTTATAAATAGATTTTGAAATGGTTATTTCTGGTGGTACACTTTTAAATCCAGTAATAGGATTATAATGTTCATAAATTACTCCATCTGCTTTTATAAATTGTTTAAGATACTCTTTATCTTGAATGGTAACTATTTCCTCAATCATATTCAAGTATTTACTATCAAAATTATGCCAACTAGAAAAATAATTATAAATCATATTAAAATCATAAATATCTTCTATAGTAACATCGCTATTTTTTAACTTATTAAAATATTTATTCATATATATTGATAAGCTATTAATATCTTGTTTTTCAAAACCAACTGCTAATTTATAAATATCTATATCATATTCTATTTTAAAATATAAATATAGTTTTTCATCATAACTAAAAGGATTATTTTCATTGAAATTATACTTCGTATTTTCAGAATTTAAGATACTTAATAATCTAATTATTTGATTATCTCCACTTTCAATGGAATAACTAATCGTTTCATCAGTAAGCATTTTATTAACTGCATTCTTTATTATAAACTTTTCTACGTGTTTTGAATTATCCTCGTTTTGTAGATAATTAGTATCATTTTCATCAAAATTTGTCTCTATTCTTTTTGTATCGTTTATGTCTGATAATGTTATTGGATTTTTAATAGCTGTAAGTATTATTGTACAAAATATTGCTGTTCTATTTATTTTATTCATATTTTCACCTAACCTTTTTTATAAAATATTCATTTCTAATTTTTTACTTTTTAGCTACATCAAGTAACTTTTTCACTTGTTTATAGTAATTTTCTAATTCTTCTTTTACGGTATCTAGAGAAATAATATTATATTTTTCATTCATTTTGTATTCTAATTGTTCTAATTCTTTATCTAAATTGTGATGTCTTCTTCCAAGTAGCGAACAATATGCAAAAATTCCTTTTGGAGTTAGAAACTTATAGCAATCTGCATTAGCACATATTTCTGATTCTATACTATAGTATTTTGATGCTCCATGATGCTCTTTTACACAATTAATTATATTTTCCTTTATTTCCTTATCGATATCATAATCTTTTAGCATTTCTATAGTAGCATCAATAGCCATATCAGTATGTTTTTTAGGATTATTTAGGCTTTGGGCTTCAAGGAGCTTTAAATCCATAAGTGCTATTCCGATTTTTACAATGTCTATATTAGCATTATATTTACTGGCTAGTACCCCCCCCGATTTTAGTGCAATATCATAAATTAATTCTATGTCTGGATTGTATTTTTCTATCTCTTTTCTCATTGCAATGTCTGCATTTTTTACTAAATCTTTCAAGTTCATATATATTTTCTCTCTTTCTATTCTGTCCTAAGTGCTATAACAGGATCTTTTTTTGATGCAACTCTTGCTGGTATCATTCCACCAATAAGAGTTAAAATTATGCTTATAAGTATTAGAATAATCGCGTGTATTGGATTTAGTCTTGCAACATTAGGTAATCCTGATAAATTATCAATTACTATATTTATTGGGAAAATTAAGAGTCTTGCTATAATTATTCCTAATAAGCCACTAGCAAATCCTATTATTAGAACTTCGGCATTAAATACACGTCTAATATCTTTTTTTCTAGCACCAAGAGCTCTTAAAATTCCAATTTCTTTTGTTCTTTCTAAAACTGAAGTATAAGTAATAATTCCAACCATTATACTTGATACGATTAAGGCAATTGATGAAAAAGCTATTAATACTATTGTTATGGCATCCATTATATTACCAGATAATGAGGTAATAAGTTCTGCTTGATCTATATAAATAATTTTATCTTCTTCACTTTTTTTCTTGTTATATTTATCTAAATATTCTAGAAGCTTTTCTTTACTATTAAAGTCTTTAGGATAAATCTGAATAGCAACTGGTGCTAAATCTGCTCCTAAATAAGCAAGAGTTTGATCTTTAATTTTTTCGTTTTCTTCGTCTTCAAATTTTTCAAGTGTCAAAATATTATAGTCTACTTCTCTTTGATCTTTTACAATTTCTGATTCTTTATTAGTTTCAATAACATAGTTTAGAAGAGTTTCATTATATAAAAGTCCTGTTCCTGAAAGTTTTGCAAAATCACTGTCTTTTTTTCCTCTTATAACCCCTGCTATTTTTAGAGTTAGATTTTCATCATTCTCATATAATTCATCGTAATTCATATTAATTGTATATCTATCTCCAATTTTCTTATAATAATTATTATTAGAAACTAATTTGAATTCTTTACCTACTATATCCTTAAAATTTATTTTATCTTTATCATATCCTAGTATTTTAAGAACTTCTTCATTTATTCTATTTTTGGAGTCAACAAGTAAATATATATCTTCTTTATTATTAGTAATGCTTCCACTTATTGCTTCAAAGTTATCTGTTGTAATTTTTGATACATCATTATCCATAGTTGCTGGAAGAGATGCAAATATTTGTTTTGAATTAAGTAATTTAGTTTTATCATTGACTTTTGTTAGAATATTAAAATTAGTTGCTTTTACATAACTAATAGCTCCTACTAGTTCTTTATCAATTTTTTCAATATATGAAACATAATCTAGGGTAAGACGATTTTTATGTGTCTTATTTTCCATATTTTCTAGAGGGTATATTTCTTCTTTCTTGGTATATTCTTTTAGTTTATTTTCCTCATTAAATTCAAAAGTTGATGAATCAAAACCTTGCTCTGTTATAACAACAGGAGCTTGTGATAAGGTATCATGTTCAAATTCTTCAATCTTTATTTGAAAACCATTTGATAAAGAAAGAATTAAGGCTATACCTATTATTCCGATTGATGAGGCAAATGATGTAATAAACGTTCTTCCTTTTTTAGTTTTTAGATTATTAAAAGATAAATTAATAGCACTTTTGTAGCTCATTTTTGTTTTTTTAATATTAAATTTATCTTTATCTTTTTCATCATCTGATACTTTGTCAGAATCACTTAAAATTTCTCCATCTTTAAATTCAATAATTCTTGTAGCATAGTCTTTAGCAAGTTCTGGATTGTGTGTAACCATAATAACGAGTTTGTCTTTTGCAATTTCTTTAATTAAATCCATTATTTGTTTACTAGTTTTAGTATCTAAGGCTCCTGTAGGCTCATCTGCTAAAATAATATCAGGATCATTTACTAAACTTCTTGCAATGGCAACTCTTTGCATCTGTCCTCCTGATAATTGATTTGGTTTTTTATGGATATGTTCTTTAAGTCCTACTTTTTCTAAGGCCTCTAGTGCTTTTTTTCTTCTTTTCTTTTTAGAATATCCACTTAAAATAGTACTCATTTCTACATTTTCTAAAACACTAATATGACCTATTAAGTTATAAGATTGAAAGATAAAACCTATACAATTATTACGATATGAGTCCCAATTACTATCATTAAATTTCCTAGTACTTTTATTGTTAATTACTAAATCTCCTGAGTCATAATGATCAAGTCCACCTATTATATTTAATAAAGTAGTCTTACCACTTCCACTTGGTCCAAGTATTGCTACAAATTCATTTGTTCTAAATTTTAGATCTACTCCTTTTAGAGCGTGTTGGATAAAATCCCCTGTTTTATAACTTTTCTTTATATTTTTAAGTTCTAACATACACATCATTCCTTTCTTTTTTATATAGCTGAAAAATTCTTTTATATTATATCATAATATTACTGATTAGACAAAAAAAATAATTAATATTTATAATTATTTTCTCTCTATTGATATAATATCACTAATTCTAATACTATCTTCAGTTAGTGTATAAATAAAATCATCACTGCTTCTAACAATAGAGGTATCATATATTTTATCTTTTGTTCTAATAATTAGTGCTTTATTAAATATATGTCCTCCTTCTTTAAATAAGCTTCCAATAAATTCTTTAGGATCGAACTTATCTTCTCTTTTTTCATTATTCTTTGTTGTAGAATAATATACAGTGTTATTATTATTGAATTTTTTATTTATAGATTGTTTATATATACTTGGTAATTTTTTCATATTCCACCTCAAAATATTTTATGAAATATATAAATAAAAATTGCTAATATTTGGTATAATATTATAAGAATGGAGATAATTATGTATAATAAAAAGAATAAATTAGATTTAAGTATACTAATACCTATCATATTTTTTGCTATTATTAGTATTGTAACAATTAGTAGTGCATCAACTTATATATCACAAAGTATGGGTAATTTAGTATTAAAACAGAGTATTTGGTATTTAGTTGGTACTTTATTTGTACTTATAATATTGCATTTTAAAAATGATTATTTTTATAGGCAGTCTTTTGTTCTCTATATAATTTGTTGTTTATTATTATTCTTATTGCTATTTTTCGGAACACCTATTAATAATAGTAGATGTTGGTTTACAATACCTGGTATTGGTAGCTTTCAACCTAGTGAATTTATGAAAATCAGTTTAATGTTAGTTCTTGCTGTTATGATAAATAATTTTAGAAGTAAATATAATAGTCCTAGTATTGGAAATGAGGCTTTATTTATTTTTAAGACATTAATAATTGTCTTGATACCATCTCTTCTTACTTTTATGCAACCAGATACTGGTGCTGTTATTATGTATTTAGTAATTTATTTTGGAATGATGTTTACATCTGGTATTAGACTCAGATGGTTTGTAATTTGTTTAATTATTGGCATTATTTTATTAGGTAGTATTATGGCCATCTATTTTTTACAAAGCGATTTATTTATAAAGTTATTTGGAACTAATTTATTTTATAGATTAGAAAGAATCTTTAGTTGGCAAAGTGGTTCTGGACTACAATTAGAAAATGCTTTAGCCGCTATCGGATCAGCTGGACTTTTTGGTCATGGTTATAATGAAACTCCAATATATTTTCCTGAGTCTGGTACAGACTTTATCTTTGCTGTTTATGCCTCTAACTTTGGGTTTATTGGTGCGATATTATTAGTAGGCTTAATTCTTTATTTTGATATTAAATTATTAAATTTAGTCAAGAAAAAAACAACTGTAACTAACAAGTATGTACTTGTAGGAATAATAAGCTGTTTAGTATTTCAACAGGTACAGAATATTGGAATGACTATAGGGCTTCTTCCAATCACTGGTATTACTCTTCCTTTTATTAGTTATGGAGGTTCAAGTCTTTTATCATATATGTTAATGGTAGGTATAATTTTAAATATTACTAGAGATGATGGAAAGCATGAATATACATATAAGTTTAGTTAAGAATTAAAGAAAAATTAAAAGGACTGTCTCCTGTAAATTACAGATTACAATCCTCTAATTAGAAACTATTTATAAACTGTCCAACTTTTAGGGTTCAGTTCAAAATAATTATACTATTTTTATATAGTTATTTTATTTTAACACTTCTTCATATACATCTTTTAACATTCTTCCAACTTCTTTAATATCCTTTGTTTTGGAAATTTTATAAGCTTCATCAGTAAGAGATTCTAGCTCATTATTGAAAAATTTTCTTATTAGTTCTTCAAATTCATCTACATCTTTTGCCTTATAGATGTTTTTTTCGTTTTCAAACATATCATTAAATATTGGTATATCTCTAATTATAGCATTAGTTTTCATAGCACAAGCTTCAATTATTGGAATACCTTCAGTTTCTTCAAGAGTTGGGAATAAGTATAAATCACATCCTCCTAAAGCTTCTCTAATTAATGGCTGTTCAACATAACCAGCAAAACATAGATTATCTAATTTGGTATGAACTGCTTCTTTCACGTCTTCTGTTGCTGCTGCTAATGGACTTTCTCCAAACCAGATGAATTTATATTCAGGTAGTCTTTTGGCAAGTTCAACAAAGTCTACTATTCCTTTTCTTCTAATATAAAGTCCAATACCAATAATTACTTTATCTTTTTCTGTATAGCCATATCTTTTTCTAAAACTATTACGATATTTTTTATCACTTTTGAAAAAGTCTAATTCTATACCATTAGATATAGCAACTATTTTTTTATTTTCCAATCCTTTATATCCTTTTAATAATTTTTTAGAATATTCAGTTGGAGTTACTATAATATCGCCATATGAATAGCATTTAATTAACCACCATTTAAAAAGTTTAGAAGTTTGTTTTGCAAGTATAAATCCGTCTTTATAATCTTCTTCTGTAGAGTGAGCGTGATAAACTATTTTTTTTCCCATCTTTTTTGCTTTTCTAGCAAGAAAATAAGATTTAAAAAAATAAGTATTGATATGTAGAATGTCATAATCCTCTTTTGGATCTAATGTATATGAAACATTTACATGATCAAGAGCTTTTTGTTGGTGCTGTATGGCTTTTCCTAAACCACTTTTTCCTATCGTTTTTAGTCCTTCTGCATATAATAAAACTTTCATTATAAACCTCTTCTCTATAAAATTTTATTTTATATTTCAACTTCTTGTATTACAGTAATGATCATAGGTTTTGATTCAGTTTTTTCATAGAAGAACTTACCCAATTTATCTCTTACTTCATTTTTTATTCTAGAGTAATCTACTCTTTTAACATTTTCTTCAATGTTTTCAATAATTATATTATATGATAGTTCCTTTGTTTCTTCAAGTAATGATTGGTTATCTTTAACGTATATAAATCCTCTTGTTAATATTTCAGGTCCACCAACAATTTTTTTAGTATTTTTGTTTAGGGTACAACTTACAATAACAATACCATTTTCTCCTAGCATTTCTCTATCTTTTAATACTAAGTCTCCTACGTCTTCTCCATTTGTTCCATCTATTAATATTTCATCTGTCTTAATATGTTCAAAGTTTTCTCTATTAAGCTCTCCATTAATAAATTGAACTATATCTCCATTTTGTTTTAAAAGGATATTATCTTTTGGTATACCAATTTCTTCTGCTACTAAACCATTAGCATATAAATATCTATATTCTCCTTTGACTGGAAAGTAATATTTAGGATTCATCAAATTTATCATAAGCATTAAGTCTTCTCGTGATGCGTGATGAAGTAAGTGATTTTTACTAGATAAAGATACGGCATCGGCTCCAAGCATTGCTATTTCATCCATTACTTCTGCTGTTACTTTTTCTATACCATCATATGATGGTTCTGTTATAAATATAGTATCTTGTTCTTTGATTGTTATATATTTATCATAACCTCTAATGATTCTTCTTAGATTTGCAAAAGGTTTTTCTCTATCATCTGATATCAAAATAAGAGTATTTTTATCATTTACATTATTAAGATTACCAAGTTTTTCTTTATTTACATTCAGATATCCTTCATCTATTGCATTAGAAATCATTGTTTGTAATTTATGGCCCATTATTACTACTTGCCTGTTTGTCTTATTTACTTCATCAAATATTTCTTGCAGACGATAAAAGTGAGCAGGGAAAACTGTGGCAATTATTCTGTCTTCACTTTTATTTAGGACATCTTTTATGAAAGATGATACTCTATTATTAGGACTAGTATGCCCTCCTCTTTCAGCATAGAAAGATTCACTTAATAAACATAATACTCCTTGTTTACCAACGTATGCTAATTTTCCTATATCGGTTTGATAAAGTTTTGTGACAGTTGAATCAAAAACAAAATCTCCAGTATATACTATTGCACCATCGTGTGTATATAAAACATATAGCACTGAATCTGGTATAGAGTGTGTTACACTAATTGGGAAAACTGATAGTCTCCCGAAATTAATTTTTGAATGTGGCTTTATTTCATTTAATTTGGCATTTTTTAGAACCTTTTGATCTAAATTGCTTTTTAGTATTTCTAAGGTCAATTTTGTTCCATATATAGGAATAGTTGGTAATTGTTTTAAAATATCTGGAACTGCTCCTATATGACTTTCATGACCATGAGTTAAAAATATACCTACTATATTTTTTTTATTTTTTATTAAATAATCATAATTAGGAATAATATAGTCAATTCCAAGATTTATATCGTTATCATATTTTAGTCCTGCATCAAAAACAAAAATTTTTTTATCTACTTCAACAATATACATATTTTTTCCATTTTCATTTAATCCGCCTAAACTAAATATTTTAATTTTACTCATAATTTCTCCTTTCTTTTTTAATTAATAGTTTATAATATTTTTAGATTATATCAAAAAGCTATTATTTATTCAATATTTTTATAATATAACTAGTTAGCTAGTTTATCTAATGCTTCTTTTGCGGCATTTTGTTCTGCATCTTTTTTACTTGTAGCAACACCTGTTCCATAACATATTCCGTTAACTCTAACTTCTATTGTAAATTGCTTACTATGTGAAGGACCTTCTTCCTTTATTAACACATATTGTACACTTCTTTTTTCAGTTTGTACAGCTTCTTGTAATGCTGATTTATAATCACTAAAAAAGATAATATTATTATTAATATATGGTGTCACTATATTTAGTACAACACGTCGTGCCGTAGCAAAACCTAAATCTAAGTAAATCGCTGCTACAAGAGCTTCAAACACATCTGCTATAATTGCTTTTCTAGAAGAATCGTCTTTATCTGTTTCTCCGTGCCCTAATTTTATATAATGATTTAGTCCTAATGCTAGAGAGTATTCATATAAAGCATTTTCGCATACATAACTTGCTCTTACCTTAGTCATTTCTCCTTCGTCTTCTTTAAAATTTTCATATAAATAATCTGCAACTACAAGATCTACTATCGCATCTCCTAAAAATTCTAATCTTTCATAACTTTGTTCTTCTGAATGTTCATTTGCATAGCTAGAGTGAGAAAATGCTCTTTCATATAGAATTAAGTTTTTTGGTTTGATATTTATTTTTTCAAATAATTTGTTCATATTAATCACCTATTTAATTATAAACTATTTTTTATAAGTAGTAAATCACGATTTTTATATAGTGCAAACTCTATTATAAATAAAATATTTTATTAAAAAACCTAGAATATTTATTTTAGATAAATAAATAACTAGGTTTTTCATAATTATTTGAATAATCTTTTTTATCAATATATTTTTCAACTAAAACAACTTTTTCTTCATCAAGACTTTTCTTTACATCAATAATTCTTTGATTCTTGGATCCTCTAAAATAAAGATCATAACTTTTTTCTTCTAAAATGAATTTTCCATCAACTAAAACATCTATTTCTTTTAAAAGTGCTAAATGTTTAGGATTATTAATCATAGTTTCATAAGTAAATCCAGTATAACACCATACATTAAGTCCCATTTTATGAGCTTCTTTGCATATTTTTAGACAAGCTGTGCTTTGACATACAGGATCTCCTCCAGAGAGAGTAATTCCATCCTGATTTTTTATTGTTTTTAGTTCATCAATTACATAATTGACATCTACTAAGATACCATCATTAAAGTCGTGAGTACTAGGATTATGACATCCTATACAATTATGTGGACAGCCTTGGGTCCAAATAACTGTTCTTACTCCTTCTCCATCAACGATAGAATCTGGTTGCAAATCTGCTGCTAACCTTATTTTCATACTACTATGCTACTTTCTTATTTTTTTTACAAGTAATGTCTTTTATACCACTATGCTTTACACGATCTTTCTCTTCTGCTCTCTTAGCATTATTAAATCTTGATACATCTCCTGCTAAGTAACCTGTAACCCTTCTTATTCTTTCAAACCCTTGTCCTTCTCCAATTATTTTTTCCATAATATTTCCTCCTTATTTTTTATTCTATTTTTATTTATCAATTATCTGCCACAGCATTCTGGAGCAGTAATTTTTTCGATAGGTACTCCTTCAAATTCTTTACGTCCACATCCTGGACATACATCATTTATAACTCCTACATAGCCACAAACTGGATCACGATCAACTGGATGATTAACGGCACCATAACCAATTCCAGCTTCTTTCATTATATGAATGATTTTTTCAAAGGCATCTACGTTAGATGCTACATCTCCATCAATCTCTATATAGGAAATATGCCCTCCATTAGTTAAATTATGATATGGAGCTTCTGTTTCTATTTTGTTAGTAATACTAGTATTATAATAAACTGGTATATGAAATGAATTAGTATAATACTCACGGTCAGTAACGCCTTTAATTTTTCCATAAATTGCTCTATCTATAGAAGTAAATCTTCCTGATAATCCTTCACCAGGCGTTGCTATACAAGCAAAATTCAAATTATATTTTTTCGCATATTCATCACATTTTTTACGCATAAAATTAATAATTTCTAAGCCTAATTTTTGACTTTCTCCACTTTCACCATGATGTTTTCCAGTAAGGGCTTTTAAGCATTCAGCAAGACCGATAAATCCAATAGATAGTGAACCGTGTTTCCATACCTTTCTTAATCTATCCGTAGGTTTAAGTTTTTCTCCATTTGTCCAAACTCCTTGCCCTAATAAGAATGGGAAATTATAACATTTTTTATTGCATTGTATTTCAAATCTCTCAAGTAATTGATCTCTTACTTTATCCATTAATTCCTCTAACTCTATATAAAACTCCTTCATATTTGGTTTTTCTCGTTCTTTTAAAGCTATTCCATATTTAATTCCAAGTCTAGGTAAATTAATTGTAGTATAAGAAAGATTCCCTCGACCTGTAACTACCTCATTATCAGGGGAAGTTACATCTCCAATAACACGAGTACGACATCCCATATAAGATATTTCTGTACTATGATCATTTTCTTTATAATAAGGCAAATTAAATGGAGCATCGATAAATGCAAAGTTTGGAAATAGTCTCTTAGCTGAAACCTTACAAGCTAGTCTAAATAAATCGTGATTTGGATCTTCTTCATTATAATTTTTTCCTTCTTTTACTTTAAAGATTGAAACTGGAAATATTGGTGTTTCTCCTCTACCTAATCCTCTATCAGTTGCTAATAAAAAGTTTCTTATTACCATTCTACCTTCTGGGGAAGTATCTGTACCAAAGTTAACAGATGAAAATGGCACTTGTGCTCCAGCTCTAGAATGCATTGTATTTAAGTTATGAATAAAAGATTCCATCGCTTGTTGAGTTGCTCTATCAGTCTTTTGCATAGCTTTATCATAACTTTTATTAAATATTTCTTTAACTCTATTTGAACCTTTTTGATAATCTGATAAAGTATTTATATCAAAGTTTATACTTTCTTGTTTATCTATTTCTCTAATTATTCTGTCTATATTTATATGTTCTATAAAACCTTCTAAGTCTAAAAAGTCATAGATAGTTTGTTTTAATTGTTTCTTAAATGTTTTTAATACTCCAGGAGCTAAATAATAATCTAATGCTGGAATGGCCTGACCACCATGCTGATCATTTTGATTAGCTTGAATTACTATTGCTGCTAATGAAGCATAAGTACTAATATCTTGTGGAGCTCTAACAAAACCATGACCTGTATCAAAGCCATTTTTAAATAGTCTAGATAAGTCTATTTGACAACAAGTTGTAGTACCCATTGCTAGGAAATCCATATCGTGTATATGAATAGCACCTTCATCATGCATACTGGCATATTCTTGTTTCATTAAATAAGCTTTGGCAAACTCTTTAGAAACTGTAGCTCCATATTGTAGCATTGTTCCCATTGGACTATTACCATCTATATTTGCATTTTCTCTTTTTGAATCGTCTTCATTAGCAGACTTTAATCCTAAATTTTCAATAGACTTTAAAAATTTATGTGTTTTCTTATCATCAAAGAATGACTGACGAGATTGATTTCTTCTATCACGATATTCAGAAAATGATTTATAAACATCATGATATTCTTTATTAGAAAGTTCCTCTTCGATATAATCTTGAATTTCTTCTATTTTAAATTTATCTTTATTTTTACATTCCTTTTCTATTCTTTTTAAAACTGCTTGATATACATTTTGAACATCTTTAGTTGTATATTTTCTTGCCTTTTCATCTTCGTCGATATCAACTTCTACACTATCAAAGCCTTTTTTGATGGCTAATGCTATTTTAGTCTCATCAAATTCTACTTTTTTACCATTTCTTTTTATAACAACTAGCTCATCTAGTTTACTACCTACTTCTATCATTTTTACCTCCATTAATCTTAACTTTATAAACTCATTTTAAAATTTAAATTAGTAAAAATCAATACCTATTTTTTGGATTTTTTTATCATAATTTTTTAAACCCTTTGTATACAACGAAATCGTCTAAAAAAAGTTTTTTTGATTTACGACAATTTTACATTTTTGTACAAAAGGCAAAAATAGTTTTTTCAATTTTTTGCTTTTTTTAAATAATCTTATAACTTTTTTCTTTATTTTATAATGTTTTTAGTGTTTTGCTTTTTTGAAAAATTTATTTTTTAGAAAAACTATTTTTTTCTTTTTTATAAAAAATTATATTTTTTATTTATAGTAAGCTTATTATATAAGTATTTTTATTTTAGTAAAGACAAATTAACCATATTAAAAAGCAAGTTTGTTATACTTGCTAATTATTTTAATTCTATGCTTTACCTATTCTTAATACTTCAAATGAAATATTTTTATGTACTCCATAATTTATACGAGCCCATTCTTGACTTTCTACAACTAAATCAAATACAAATCTTCGTCCTATTCCAATATTACTATCTCCCCTATCTAAGACAATTGCATTATAAACTCCATCTAAGGGATCATTTATTTTAATTACAGAATAAAGATAAAAATCATTTCTACTAGCTGCTATTATACGAACTCTACCATATTCTGAATCATTATAGTACATTCCATTTGTAAATATATTAAAGCCACTAGCTGTTATTCCCCATTTAGCTGGATCACTACTACAACAATCTCTTCCATAAGCACTCATACTTCCTGAGAATTTATATCCTACATAGGCTTTTTCACTTGTACCAACAGTAACTGTAGTTGTATTTCCTACAGTAGTATCACTGTCATTTTTTGTCTCAAGAGAGCTAACTTGTTCTACTGTTGTTGTGGTTGTTACTGACTCAGTCTTTTTTATTGCGGCTGATTTTATTTGTTCTTCTTTTCTTCTATTTTCTTCTTGTTTTAGAGCTAAAAGTCGTGCTTCTTCTTGCTCTTTTTTTCTTTTTTCCTCCTCTTCTTCTTTTTTCTTGTTACTTCTATCTATAAAAACTGTTGTATTAATCATTTTTAGCGAGCTTTTGGTATCGGTCTCATAACAAATTTTTTCATCTTCTTGTGCTAGAAAAAGAGTAGTTGGTATTAGAAGTAGAAGTAGTATATTTAATATACTAATAAATTTTTTCATAAGAAAATACCTCCTCATCTTCATTTTAACATGCCGACTAGGAGGTTACAACAAATGTAAATATATATATTATAGTATTATGTCAAGTTTTGTAAATTATCTAGACTTTATTTCACAGTCATATCCGTTTTTGATCATAGAACTTTTGATATCGTATATATCTTGCTCAAATTCGTGTTCTGGATATGTTCCACCTGCCTCTGTAAATTTAGTTAAATTATTAGTATCTATAATATTATAAGTATAGTTTTCTCTCATTGTACTTATGCTACTACTACTTGAACAGCTAACATCTATCCCTGATGTTTTATCGCTTATCTCTTCTATGTTTTTACATTCTAAATACTTTTCATTAATTACATTTTTATCTTCGCTTTCTGTTGTTATATTAAGAGTTGATACTTGTAATTTTTTGTTAGTAAATGAAAAATTCATTTCATATGTTGTTTCAGTGTTATCAAGAGATTTTGTCATAGAACAAGAAAGAGTACCATTTGCTATTTCATTTGAATTAGATGAGAATTTTCCCGTTTTTATTATTGATGATATATCTGGTAGGAATACTACAAAAACTAGTACAAGAATGAAAAAAACTAAAAGTAATACTACTTTTCCTTTACTAGGACCAATATTATCATCAAAATCTTCCTTATTATTTGATGTTTCTTTTACTTGATTAGTATTATTTGGCGTTACTACTGTACTAACACTTGGAGGAATAGTTCCTTGTTGTGGAACTGTTTGATTTACTATGTTTTGCTGAGTATTTAATTGTGGATTAACGTTATTACTTAGAGGAATATTTTGATTTGTATTATTATTTTGGTTTTGATTATTATTAGGGGTATTAGTTGTATTATTATTCATAAAATTATCTCCTTATATTCTTAAACTATCTATTTTTTCTTGAAAATTATCTTCTAATATAATATAGCTGCCACTAACTATCATATCAGCTCTTTTACAATAATTTATCGTTTTATCGTTTATTCCCCCATCAACATTTATTATTATATCTAGATCATATTCTTCTACTAAAATCTTAGCCTCTTCAAGCTTCTTTTCTGTTTCTATAATAAAAGCTTGTCCACCTTCCCCTGGCTCTACACTCATAATTAGTATTTGTTTTATTAATGGTAAGTAAGGTACTACTTCGCTAAGTGATGTATTAGGACTAATAGCAAGACCAGGCTTTATTCCATAGTTTTTAATTAGTTCTAAATTTTCTTTAACATTATTACTTTCTATATGAATAGTAATATATTCTGTATTTAGACTAGCATAGTCTTTTATGTAATTAGATGAATCCTCAGTCATTAGATGAACATCTAGTCTTTTTGTAGTATACTTATAAATATTTTTCATTTCACTGAAAGGCATTGTTTTATTTTTTACAAATTTTCCATCCATTACGTCTAAATGAATAAAGTCTGTATCAGTTTCATCAAGTAATTTTAAATCTCTTGGAGGATTTTTACTACTTAAGAATGATGTACTAATTAGCATATAATCACCTACCTATAAATTTTAAATAATCTTCATATCTTTCTTTTAGAATTTCATTATCTTTTACTGCTTTCTTTACTCTACATTCTATTTCATTTGTATGAGAGCAATCTTTATATATACAAGGGAATTTTTTAAATTCAATAAAACTATTTTTTATTTGTTCTTTATCTAAATTATTAAAGTCTATTAATGAAAAGCCTGGAGTATCTAAAACTTTTCCAGAAGCTATTTCATATAAAGAAACAGTTCTTGTTGTATGTTTACCTCTTCCAAGTGATAGACTTATTTCTCCTACTTCAAGAGATAGGTTTTCATCAATCTTATTTATAAGTGTAGATTTTCCTGCTCCAGTTTGACCTGTAAAAACAGTTGTTTCGTTTTTTAATAATTCTTTTATTTTATCAATATTGGTATTAGATGTTACAGTATATCCTAATTGCTCATAGTAGGAAAGAATATTTCTTATTTTTTCTAGCTTGGTTTTTTCTACTAAATCTTCTTTTGTTATACAAATAACTGGTTTAACATTATTTATATGTAGAATTGTTAAAAATCTATCTAAAAGATTTATAGAAAAATCTGGGTTTTTTAGACTTGTAACTATTATAGCTTGAGTAATATTGGCTACTTTAGGTCGATTGAAAATATTTAGTCTTGGTAAAATTTTCTCTATTACAAGTTTTTCTTTAGAAAACTCACAAAAATCCCCTACAACAGGTGTAATATTCTTATTTCTAAATATTCCTCTACATTTGCAAGGAAAGGTCTCATTATCACAATTTACATAATGTAAATCACTAACTATTTTAACTATTTGACCTTTCATTATTTTTTTTCTTCCTTCTTGTATCCATCATCACACTTACCATCACTATTTAGGCTTTTGGTATCATTTTCATCTGTCTCAGAAACACAGTAATACTCTTTTTTATTACTATCGGTTGATGGTTTTTCTTCTTTAATATTAGCCTTTGTACCTATATTAATTGTTACTTCATCATTATTCTTAACAGTTGCTCCACTTGGTCTTGATTGGCTTATTACTTTGTCTATTAAAGATTCGTCTGTAGTTTCCTGGTACTCTATGTTTAGGGTTACACACATTTCATTAGCCCAAGTTGATACTTCATCTTGTGTTTGACCTGAAAATTTTGGAAATGTTACAGAATTTAACATTCTAAGAGTAATTGAATCTCCACTTTTTACTTTAGAACCACTTGCTAAAGATTGCCATATAATTGTATCTAGGCCAATATATTTACAGTTTGAATTATCTGGGTCAACTTTATCAACGGAAATTTTTATACCATAACTATCAAGAGTCTCTGTTACTTCACTATAAGATTTACCAACATAATCATCTAGTGTATATTTTTTAACTCCTAATGACTTATAAATAGTTATTTTAGTTCCAGTTTTTAAAGTTCTTCCTGGTTCAGGATCTGTTTTGACAACATAGCCTTTTTTTATTTTTGAATCATATATCGTTTTAATTTTAGTATCTACTTCGAAACCTTTTTCTTGTAAAGTTTTTTCTGCTTTACTAACAGTCATTTCACTAACATCTGGTACTCTAACTGATTTCGGAGCGGTTACTTTCGGTATTATAAAAATAATTACAGCAAATATCGTAACTATTAAACTGGCAATTATCGATAGTATTATAATTATTTTCTTACTTTTTTTATCTCTACTATCTTCTATTCTTTCAGCAATTTTCTCATTATCCTCTTCTAATGTTTCTAGCCGCTTAATAGATTTAGTATTTTCTTCGTGCTCAGGATATTCATAAACATATTTTTCTTCATTCATTCTATCATCATCTAAAACAGTTAGTAAATCATCATGCATTATTCTAGAATCTGTATATCTATTTTTAGGATTCTTAGCAGTAGATTTTAAAATGACATTATAAACAGACATTGGAATAGCAGGATTATCTTCGTGAACATCAGGGATTGCTTCTTTCATTTGTTTTAGAGCAATTTCCACAGCATTATCACCTTTAAATGGCAATTCTCCTGTCAGTAACTCGTAAAATATAATTCCCATTGAGTAAATATCACTTTTAATAGTTGAGCCTTTACCAGCAGCTTGTTCAGGAGGCAAATAGTGGACTGAACCCATAACTGAGTTAGTTTGGGTTAATTGAGTTGAATTTAGGGCCATAGCAATACCAAAGTCTGTAATTTTTATTTGACCATCATCTTCAATCATTATATTTTGTGGTTTTAGATCTCTATGTATAATATAGGCATCATGGGCATGAGACATTCCATCTGTTAGTTGAAGCATAATATCTATTGCTTCACTTAAAGTTAGACTTCCTCTTCTTTTTAATAACTGTTTTAGAGTTTGTCCTTCAATATATTCCATTACAATATAGTAAATGCCATCATCTTCTCCTACATCATACATTTCAACTATATTAGGATGAGAAAGACTTGAGGCGGATAGAGCTTCTCTTTGAAAGCGTCTAACAAACTTTTCATCACTAGATAAGTCTCCTCTTAATATTTTTATGGCAACATTTCTGTCTAAGATAGTGTCATATCCTAAATATACATTAGCCATACCACCTTCACCAATACTACGAATTATTTCGTATCTATCATTTATTTTTTGCCCCTTTGTTATCATTCTTCTTCACCTTCTTCATTACGGGTTAAATAACATACTGATATATTATCAGTACCTCCTCTATTGTTTGCTTCACAAACTAACTTTATAACTTTTTCTTCTATATTTTTGTCTTCAAGCAATATTTCTTCAATATTATCTTTTTCTAGCATATTTGTTAATCCATCACTGCAAAGAAGAATTGAAGTTATATCCATATCACAATCGAAAATGTCAATTTCTATTGGATCATTTGCACCAAGTGCTTTCATAAGAACATTTTTCTTTGGATGTTCTTTTGCTTCTTCTTTAGTGAGCTCACCTGCACTAACTAATAAATTAACTAAAGTATGGTCATATGTTACTTTATGAAGTTTTTCATCTTTCATAACATAGCCAGAACTATCTCCAATATTACCAAAAAGAATATAATCTTTTGTGATAATTGCAAGAACAAGAGTAGCTCCCATTCCTTTACTTTCTGGATGAGTTTTTTCATGTTGAAATATTAAGGTATTTATTTCGTCAACGCTATTTCTAATCCAATCTACAGCATCCTTTTTATCCATATTTATAAATGTTTCTTTAAAATGTTTTCCTAAGTAATTAATTGTAATACTAGATGCTACTTCTCCTGCTGAATGTCCTCCCATACCATCGCTTACTGCCATTAATACTTCATTATCATTATTTTTAGTAATAATCAGGCTATCTTCATTATGTTCTCGTACCTTTCCAGCATCTGTTAAATAATAAGCTTTCATAATTCCTCCTTTTTGCTCCTTAGTTGTCCACAAGCTGCACTGATTTTGGAACCAAATTCTCGTCTTATTGTTACCTCTATCTTATTTTTCTTTAGTATATCATAAAATTTCATTATTTTAAACATTTCACTTCTTTTAAAGGAGATATTTTCAGTTTCGTTATAGGGAATTAAGTTTACATAGCAGTTTATTCCTTTTAAAAGTTTTGAAAGTTTTTGAGCATTAAGTTCACTATCATTAACACCATCTAACATAATATATTCAAAAGTTACTCTTCTATTTGTCTTTTCGATATATTTTTTTATTGATTCTATTAATTCTTCTATTTGATATACTTTATTTATTGGCATAATTTTATCTCTTATTTCATTAGTTGGTGCATGAAGACTTATAGCTAGGTTTACCTGGTATGGAAAATTCATAAATTCATATATTTTAGGTATTATACCACATGTTGATATAGTAATATGTCTACTACCTATTTTCAGTCCAAAAGGACTATTTATTATTTTTATAAAGTTTGTTACATTTTCATAGTTATCAAAAGGCTCCCCTATTCCCATTACTACAACATGAGTTATTTTTTCTTTTATATCTTCTTCTACTAGTAAAATTTGAGTTACCATCTCATATACTTTTAAATCTCTTACTTTTTTTCTTCTACCAGATTCACAAAACTTGCATCCCATATTACAACCAACTTCACTTGAAATACAAATACTTTTACCATAATCGTGTCTCATTAATACTGCTTCTATATATTCATTATCTTCTAATTTAAATAGGTATTTATTAGTATCTTTATCTCTTTCAACAGTAACAAGTTCTGGCTTATTTAAGTTTAAATTTTCTTTAATTTTTATAATTACTTCTTTTTTGATATCTGTTATTTCATCATAACTATTAATTTTTTTATCATATAACCATTTATATAGTTGCTTTGCTTTAAAAGGCTTTTCATCAATACTTTCAAAATATTTTTCTAAGTCTTCTAATGTCATATTATAAACATTCATATAATCACATCCATATAGAATATTATAAGGTAATTTCAAGAAAAACTCTACCAAAAGTATTTTATAATTTATATTTTTATTATTTTGGTAATAAATTAGACATTACCATAAGTTAATCAGACTTTTTTTCTCAAATTATAGCAAACTACTGTCAATAGTATTTGAAAATGTCTTGAATTTGTTGAAACATAAGCGGAAAAATTT
>CAJTKB010000009.1:0-5170 GCA_910576925.1 uncultured Bacilli bacterium
ATATGATATAATATGCAATCAGAAAGGAAATAGATTATATGAGAAACGTAAAAGCTAAATGTGCCTTGCTAGGAATATCGATTATTATTAATGCAGGAGGATATATATCAAAGGGATACATCAAATTAGGAGATAGTACTAAAGAATTGAGCAAAGAATCAGAATTTTTAATACAAAGTAAAAGCTTAGATGATGTTTATGATACATTAGAGGATAGAGGAATAACAAAATTATCAAAAGAAGCAATAAAGGCTATAGAAAGTATTTGTGATAGTGAAATAGATGAGGTATATGAACAAAAAAACAATTATTATAAAATAGATAAATATAATGATGATTATATAAATATATTAGATATTAACAAGCTAAATGCAATAGATGCTTATGCTAACTTTGAAAAAATAGAAGAAATTGATCACCAAAATACTGTTTATTATGATGAAGAAAAAAATAGTATAGATTGGGAAAATCTAGCTTATAAAATTTATCTAAATGGAATAAATCCTTCACAGAATGATAACTTAAAATCAACTGTAAATTTATCTATAAAAGAAATAAAAGAAAAATTAAAAACTATGAAGAAATTTTTAGAAAAAGTAAAACAAGACTTTCCAGATTATGATGTGAAAGAATTGGCTTGTAATTTAGCAGACTATAGCTTTTTAAAAGGTATAGCAAAGAATAAGGCTAATAGAATTATTGCAACAACTTCATCAGATAAAGTAACTTATTACATAAAAAAAGAAAAAGATATGTCTAAAAAAATATCTAGACAAACAGATTATCACGAATATTTTCATGTCTTTACAAATAACTGTGAGGATATAAAAAATGAAACGTCAGTAGTTAAGGATGGAATTCATATATTAACACCATATTATCCAAGATATTACGATAATATTAAAGAAGATGATTTGAGTGTTAAACGTTATAGATATTCTTTTTTAGAAGAAATTTATGCTGAACTTTATGCAAGTGAAGCTAATAAAAATAATCAACTTTCATATGAAAATTATGATGAAATCTTAGATCTTATTCAAGTAACTTTAGGACTATGTGAAAATTACCAAATAGATAGTATTTTAAAAGATTTATTATATAGAGATCCAATCACTTTTATTAAACACTTTCCAGTATATGGTGATGATGAAGAAAAATACTTTTTAGATAACTTAAGAATGTTAAAATCATTTGATGTAATATTAGAAATGCCTGATTGGTATCTATATAAAGTAAAAGAAAAAAAGTTAGATATTAATGCAATGATCCAAAATTTAGAAGCATTATCCCTTAATCAAATCTCAAAAACATTTTTTAATAATCTAATATTAATTAATGAAACTCATAAAGAAGAAATGACTCTTAAAGATAACTTTTATTTAATTCACATATTTAGAGATATGTTAGTTAGAGCAGCTCACTCAATTCGTGAAATAAATAAAAGTGATGATGTTAATAATTCGTATAGAAGTACTTTAATTTATTTATTTGCAGATACACCAATAAAAGAATACTTTTTTAAATATTTAAGTGATAAATATAATTTATCAGAAAGAGAAATTATATTAGAATATCAAACAATTGATACCTATTATTTAGAAACTGAAGAACACTATGAATTGCCAGAATTTTTTGGAGATAAGGTTTCTTTCTATAAAGAAATAGTAAACAGAAGTTTTAGTTTTTCTCCTGATATAGCATTAAGAAAGGTTAAATAAAAATTTTCAAAAGTAATTTACATTATTCATATTTAATTATTATCTTCTCAAGGATCATATTATATCACTTATTGACATTATCACAAAATGATCAAACTATTACACACTACTTGACAAATCTTCAAAATATGATATAATATGCCACAAATGTTGGACAATCTTTGGAATTATAAAAAAGATAGAGATTAGTTAAAACATAAAAGGGGGATATATATGGAACAAGATAAAAATAATATTACAGATTTATTGAATGTAATAGAACAAATTATTGAAGTACTAAAAGAAAAATATGAAGCAACAAAAAGTGAAGAATATAAAGAGGAGCTAGATTCTTATTTAATAAAATATAATAGAATATGTATAAAAAAAGAATATGAAAATTGGGAAGCAGCAAAAAAATTGCCAGATGATTTAAAAATAGAGTATTATGAAAAATTAGCTTCTCTTATATCAAAAGAGCCAATAATTAATAAAAAAGAAATAATACTAGGGACAGAAAAATATATAATTAATGGTGATTATGAACGTCTTTTCAAATCTTGTTACAAAAATGTTTCTAAAATAAAAAGAAAAGAATTAAAAAAGGAATTAATTTCGCGTCAGAAAAATATAAAATTTAACGAGTGTTATTTTAGTTTAGACTATTATGATGCAACGATTACTATCAAAGAAAAATTAGAATATTGTAAAAATATTTTAAAATCAATAGACCAACAACCTATAGAAAGAGAAATAGAAGTATGTATAAATGGTGAAAAGAAAATAATTGATGAAAAATTTCTTATCCCATATACTATAGCAGCAACACTAGAACCAAAACTTGAAAATCTTCGTAAACGTGAGAAATCACTTCAAGGTAAAACAAGAGCAGTTCAAAAATCAGTAGTAAATTATTATACTACAAAACCTCAAGAATATATAAATAATTTAAAAGAGGCAAAAAATGAATTATTAAAAAACATCAAAGAAATAAATGATAGATTAGTAGAAGTTGCTTCTAAGGTAATAGAAGCTATTAATAATAGAACTAATAAAAGAATAGTAATAGAAGATTATCAAATTAATGATAAAAAGCAACAAGATACTGAAATAGTATATCCTATAAATTATCAGTTAGGATTAGATGGATTAGAAGTAACTGATAGTAAAACTTTAGAAAATAGTTCTAAATTCAACGATATGCAACCAAAAAATAGCACTATAGAAAATAATTCTGAAATTAACGATATGCAACCAAAAGATAGCACTATAGAAAATGTTATTTTAACACCTGATAGTGATAAAGAAGAGGCATATGTAGATGAAAAGGAAGAAATATTAAAGTTTTATAAATATTATATATTTGAATGTAGTGAGAAATATGATGTTGACCAAGAACTTATTATGACAATTCTATACAAAACATTAGAAGATCTTGAAAAGAGTGAAGAATTTGATTCTGTTAAAATGCACTATAATCTGACACAAATTATTAATAAAGAAGAACCACTACAAATAAAAACACAAAAAATAAATAAAAAGGATATACTCAATAACCCATACAATTTTATTGAAAATATTGCATATTGCTTTAGTAATATAAAAAATATATACAGAAATATAGCTGATGACGATTATAAAGAACTATTTAAAGCTTATAGTGGCTGGACTAATGGATATGCTAACTATAATGGTATAGGATTATGTGCTAATTATGCTAACGAATGTATGAAAATATTAGAAATAAATTTTGGATATGATCCTATTAACAAAAGAAGATGAGTAAGAAAATTCTCATCTTTAATATTTTTACTTTAAGAAAATGTGTCAACTATTTTTGAAAATGTCTTAAAAATAAGAAATAATTCGTGATAAAAGTTATTACAATTTCCTTTTGGCACTAGGATTTTCCTATAACAAAAAATAAATTGTATTGACAAATTTAGTAAAAGTGCTAAAATAAATGCCACATGGAGATGGAGAAGGGGGATATAATAATGGAAGAAATAAGAAAAACAAGTCTCGATGATATGATGGCTGATATGGTTCTAAGAGAGCAAAGAAAGAATACATATTACTATTTAAAAGAAGAAAATGGTACTGTTATAAAGCAAAAAATATATATTGATAAAAATTCTTTACAAAAACTAAAAATGGAAATTTTATTTTCCTTAATGAAAAATAAAGAAAATAAAATTAGTGGTGTTATGGAAAATAACCATCCTCAAAAAGTAATTGAGAGATATTTTAAATTAATGAAAATAATGGGGGGAGAAGCAATGGATGAAAATGATCTTTTCTGTTATTGTATGGAAGAAGCTCCTATTATAGATTATGATAAATTTGAAATGCCACGTCTACTACAAATAATAGATATGTTATTGAATGATAAAAATTTAATTGAAGGATCAACTTTACTAAATGACTATAAAACAGAAGCTGAATTAATAGAAATAGAAAAACAAAAATTAGAAGCAGAAACCGAAGAAATATTTCAAAAAATGGTCAATGCACATAATAGTGGAAATGAAGCTGAATATGTAGAATATATAAATATGTTATCAGAAAAGAAAAATAAACTATCAATATTAAGTGAGACAGGTAAAATAGACGAAGAAACTAATGAACAAGAGAAGAACTATATGGAAAAAATCAAAAGTTGTATTTCTATTAAAGATGTTCAAACATTAGATTATAATACTCTTATAGAGGTCTTCTCATTTTTAGAAGTAAACCTTGAAGATATAGAATTAGTATTTGATCCAGCATTTAGCAATAAACTCAATGCAAATGCTTCAGAAGATATAAAGGAAAAAATAAAAACTATTTAAAATTCATAAATAGTTTTATTTATTTGGAATTAATAAGCTTTGACCAATAGTTAATATATCAGAAGTTAAGTTATTTAACGTTTTTATATTATTAACAGAAACCCCAAAATTTCTAGCAATTGAATATAATGTATCTCCAGCTTTTACATAATAGGTTTTATTAGCATTAATACTATTGTTAGGTATAGTTAAAACTTGACCAATAGAAAGTACACTACTAGATAAATTGTTTTCACTCATCAATTGATCTACACTTACATTAAATTCTCTAGCAATAGAATATAGAGTGTCACCTCGTTTTACTGTATATGTTTGCTTATTAGTATTATTATCACCAGTTTCACCACCTGGTATTATTAATTGTTGTCCAACTGTTAATGTATTACTAGTTAAATTATTTATTCTTTTTAATTCATCTACGCTTACATTATAAATTCTGCTAATACTATATAAGGTATCGCCCTTTTTTACAGTATAATATTTAGATCCTGGAGTAGAAGTATTATTTTTTGGAACCCTTAAAGTACTACCAATGATTAAGGTATTACTAGATAAGTTATTAAGTTCCACTAATTCAGCAACAGTCGTATTAAATTCTCTAGCAATTGAATATAGAGTATCACCCTTTTTAACTACATATAT
>CAJTKB010000009.1:5180-38881 GCA_910576925.1 uncultured Bacilli bacterium
TTCATTTTCTTTTATTTAGAAATTTTTATATCATATATATCAGTATCATTATCTGGTCCAGGAGTTAAATTGCAGTCAATCAAAGTAGAATAAGCTTCAAGTAAAGTATCCCAAGTATAATCATCAACAATTCCAGTAGCTATAATATCGTTATTTACTTGAAAAGTTTTAACTACATTTTGCATCTGTTCATCATATATTCCATCTATTTTTCCATCATAATAAAGAGTAGTTTTGAGCATCTGTTGAAGTACTTTTACATCTTCTCCTTCCTCATTAAGAGTAATAGTAGGATAGTTATCAATTTGTCTAGTTTTATCTGTTGTAGCACTAATTAATGCTTCCCAAGTTTCTCTGTTAACTATACCAGTAGCGATAAGTCCATTAGCTCTTTGAAAATTTTCGACCGCATTTTTAGTTGTAGAATCAAAGCTACCAGTAATACTTGCAGGATACAAATTAAGTATTCTTAGAATTTGTTGTAATATTTTTACATCATCTCCTGTATCATTAAGTCTTAAAGTAGGATAATTAAACATTTATAGTTTCACCTCTAATTTATTATATGAAAAATAATATTTGATATGTTACAAATAATTAGAATATAATATAGGGAGGTGTATATATGAATAATAATTCTAAAGGATATTTAATTGTCAATGTTTACGTTGATAACATTGCACAACCAGTATCTAATGCAAAAGTTCAAATAATAGGAAAAAATACTAATATAGAACTCTTTACAAATGAATCTGGACAAACTGAGAAAATAGAATTAGATGCTCCTAATATTAATTTATCCTTAAACGAGCAAAATGAAATACAACCATTTAGTACTTATACAGTAATTGTCTCTAAAGAAAATTTACAAACAGCTAGGTATGAAGGGGTTGAAATATATCCAAAAGAAGTAGCAATACAAGATATATATTTAACAAATGAAAGTGAAACATTAGTAAATGAGGAAATAGTTCAAATTGATCCTCCAACTCTTTGGGGAAAATACCCAGCAACACTTACAAACGAAGAACAAAATAATGAAAATATTTCCGGATTTGTCTTACCAAGAGTAGTAGTTCCTAGAAATATTATTGTGCATGATGGCATTCCATCAAATAAAAATGCTAAGAACTATAATGTTGAGTTTACAGATTACATAAAAAATGTTGCTTGCAGTGAAATCTATAGTACTTGGCCAATTGAAGCTATAAGAGCAAACGTAATCGCAATAATATCTTTTACTCTAAATAGAATTTACACAGAATGGTATTTATCAAAAGGGTATGATTTCACAATAACATCTACAACTACTTATGATCAAAAATATACAAGAGGTAGAACTATATATGAATCTATTTCAAATGTAGTAGACGAAATCTTTAATAATTATATTAAAGCAGAAAATGAAACTTTTCCAATACTTGCTCACTATCAAGCAACAACCTCAGAAGCAGGTTATCTAAGTCAATGGGGTTCTAAATATTTAGCAGACCAAGGATTTAGAGCAATAGATATTCTAAAATATTATTATGGTAAAGTTAACTTAGCAACAGCTCCAACAACAGAAGCTTATCCTTACTCATATCCAGGAATGCCTCTTGAAGAAGGTGATTGTAGTATTGAAGTACAAATACTTCAAAATCAGTTAAATTATATAAGAGGAAGTTATCCAATAATTAAAAAAATAGAAAATACTGATGGTTATTTTGGAAAAGATACAACAGTTGCAGTAAAAACATTTCAGAGTATTTTCTCACTAGCAGCAACAGGAATAGTAAATAAAGCAACTTGGTATAAGATTTCTTATATTTATGTTGCTGTAAAAGACATGCTTAAAAGTATTTATTAACTTATAAAACTTTGTTATAATAAAAAAAGAAGTATAAAATAGAATAGAGGAAAATTATGAATGAAGAAATCACTAATTTAAGTAATATGAACAGAATGATAGCAAATGATGAAGAATTTGATATAAAAAGTAAAAGGATAAGTATCATAGAAACATATGGTGAAAATTTTAATAAGAAATCATATATAACTAATCCCGCTATTGGTCGTGATAAAGAATTAAAAGAACTTATGCTTATTTTATTAACTCCTGATAAATCAGCGATTTTAACAGGAAAGCCTGGTGTTGGTAAAACGGCAATTGTTGAAGGTCTTTCATACTTAATTCAAACTGAAAATGTTCCTGATAAATTAAAAAAATATCAAATAATTAAAATTAATACTTCAGCACTTCTTGGAATAGACCCAGTAACTGGAGAAGCTAAAATTCAAAATTTAATAGAAGAACTTAAGAATTACTCAAATTTGATACTATTTATAGATGAAATTCATACATTAATGGGTTCTCGTGGAGAAAGTCTAGATTTTGCTAATATGTTCAAACCTGGACTAGATAGAGGAGATATCAAAGTAATAGGAGCAACTACAACTGAAGAATATGAAAGATATATTCTAAGAGACAAAGCTTTTGTCAGACGTTTCCAAAAAGTAGTAGTAGAAGAACCTACAAGAGAACAAAATATAGAAATTTGTATGGGAACACTTCCCAAAATAGAAAAAAGAACAGGTGTAAAAATGGAGTATTCTAATTTTATCAAGGAAACTATAATGGAATTTCTAACTGATATAACTAGTGAATATAAAAGAATATATGAAATAGGTTCAAGATATCCTGATGTTACTTTAACTATGATACAAGATGCCTTTTCATATGCCTTATTTGATAATAGAAATGTTGTTAATGTCTTAGACTTTAGAAAAGCTATAGAAAACAGTAAACATATTTATCAAGATGTAATAAATAAATCTCTTACCAGTTTTGACATAAAATTTGCAAGTGAAATAGAAGATGCTAGACTTGATATGTTAACATAAAATTATTTATCTTTTTTAAATACTAAATACTAAAGATAATATCTAAGGATATATTTATAGTATTTTTTTATTATTTCGTATAATACTTCAAACTTAATTTGCTACTTTATAAATTAGCAAAGCATTTATTTAAATTAAATATAGTTAAATAAATATTATAAGATAAGTATGTTATAATCTTTATAAGAGGTGAAGTATGAAAGAAAAGTATGGAATTGTAGAAATAGGTAGCAACAATACCAAAACTCATATTTATGAAAATAACAAGACTATATATGAAAATAATACGACTATTGAATTCAAAAGAAATTATAAAACAAAAATAATAACATCTGATTTAGATAAATTATACCAAGTTATAGAGGAAGGGTTAAAATATACTAATAATATTTATGTTTATGGCTGTAGTATCTTTAGGAATATATCAAAAGAAGAATTAGAAGATATAAACAAAATATTATATGATAAATATAAATTAAAAATAGAAGTAGTTAGTCAAGAAGATGAAGCATATTATACAGCATTTGGTTGTTATAGTGAAATAGATTATGATAAAAATATTTGTGTTTTCATTGGTGGTGGCGGTTCTATTGAACTTATATTTGTAAAAAATAAAAAGGTAATAGATAAAAAGTATTATAATTTTGGTGTTGTAGATATCACAAATAAATTTGATAGTTTAAAAGAAGATATCCCAACAGTTACCTTTGAAGAGGTATATAATTATATAGATAATTTAATTGGCAATATAGATGTAGAAGCAGATATCTTAATATTAGCAGGTGGGGATCATCTATATTGGTATAATAATGCTCAGTACGAATTACTAAATAACAAACTATATTCAATCAAAAATCAAAAATATATGATAACTAAAGATATGAGTGATAAATACGATAGAAATGCCCTTATAACATCATTAGATAAAATAAGACAGAATAGTGATAATCCAAAATGGTTCGATAACTCAAGAGCTATGAAAATTATAACTAATTTAATATCACATAAAGTAAATGCTAAATATATTATACCAACAAAAATAAATATGGAAGATGGACTAAAAAATAAGCTAACTAAATAATTACCTTTCCTATTAGTACTAATTTATTAATTTTATAACTAATCTTTTATACGTATATATAAATACTGTGTATGTCATAGTATTTTTTTATTAAATACTTAAAATCAATTAAAAAAAACGAAATGTAAAGAAAACTTGATAGACTAAAGATACTTCTAATAATAAAATGTTTGTGAAAGGAGGACAATATGAATCTGAGTACTAAGATTATTGAAATAAGAAAGGAAAATAAAATGTCACAAGAGGAATTTGCTGAATTTTGTAATGTTTCAAGACAAACAATTTCTAGTTGGGAAAATGCTAAAAGCTATCCAGATATAGAAACAGTTATTAAAATAAGCAATAAATTTAATATATCATTAGACATTTTATTAAAAGAGGACAAAAAAATGATAGAAGAAATAGATAAAAAAATAGTAAATAATAAAAAATTAAAAATAACTATTATAATATTAATTTTATTATTAGTAGCTATATTTCTATTTAAAGTGGGAAATATCTATATTAAGAAAAGTCAAGAAAAAAGAAATACATTAAGATATAAAGAAATTACTACTAATTTAAAGATGTTAGGTTTTTCTAAAAGAGATGGTATTGGCTTTTCTAAAATAATAGAAGATAATATTACCTATCAAATTTACTCTAAAATGCCACAGGCTCTAGAAGAACATATAACAGCAACAACAGAAAATAAAAACGGACAACTTCTTATTGGCGATTATAATGGAAAAGAAATAGTGGTAACATATGTAGATGAAAATATTACAACAGTTTATTGTGATAAAAAGGGTAATTTGGAAAATAAAAAACAGAATAAAAATAATTTAGAAATCTATAATAAATATCAAGAAGAAACTATAAAACTAGTAATAAGAATGATTGAACTTTTTGAAGAAGTATATAAATAAGAAAATTAAATTAAAAAATTTAAATTTATATAAATTATAAAAATGACCTCGAATAATATAAATGGAGGTTGATTTTTTATGTCATTTAAATACAGATACAGAAAACAGATTTTAATTACATTTATAATAATTTTAGTAGTTACTAGCGGAGTAGCTGGTTCTATTTACTATAATAATTATAGTAAAAAAAGTAGAGTTGATAAAAAAGAAGTACTTCTTGCCCCTAAGAAAACTCCCTCAATTAAAAAGGTAGCATCTAAAGAAAAAATAGAAGAAAAAAAGAAAATAATGGTAGATATAAAAGGAGAAGTACTAAATCCTGGACTTTATTCACTAGATGAAGGAAGTAGGGTACAAGATGTGATAAATATAGCAGGCGGTCTTACTGAAACAGGAGATACAACAGTTATTAATCTTGGTAAAAAAATAACTGATGAGATGGTAATAATAATATACAGTAAAGAGGAGGTGGAAAATTTTAAACAAACTAAAGAAATCCTAGGACAAGTAATAAACTCTTGTGAAAATAGTTACGATGGACTATCAAATAATGCTTGTATCGAATTAGATATAGAAGAAAATACTACTAATAAGCAAGAATTAAGTGGTCCTATTTCTATAAATTCTGCCACTATAGAACAATTACAAACACTACCAGGAATTGGAGAAGCTAAAGCTAAAAGTATTATAGAATATAGAGAAGAACATGGCGGTTTTGCAAATATTGAAGATATAAAAAATATAAGTGGTATCGGAGAAGCCCTTTTTGCTAAGATTAAGGAAAATATTACTTTATAATTATCCATATTATATTCTACTTATAATTGTAATTATTTTTTCTTTTTTTAGAATTAATTCTAAATATATTAGTAATTATTCAACTAGTGATAAAATATTCGTTGGTATTATTACAAATATAAAAATAGAAGGTGATCTACTTTCTTTTACCCTCAAAGATAAAAACAAAGAAATAGTAAATGCGAGTTACTATTTTAAAACATTAAAGGAAAAAAATAAATATATAAAATATTTTAAATTAGGAGATAAATTAAAACTTATAGGTGAGTTTTCCAAAATAGATAAACCAACTACCAAAAATACTTTTAACTATTATGAATATTCTAAAAGAAAAAGACATTTTTATAATATATCAATAACTTCAATTATTAAAATCAGAAATAATAAAAGTATTCTTTACTTTTTAAAAAACAACATATATAAGTATTTTGATACATTTAAAAGTGGTGCGTACTTAAAACTTATTTTATTAGGAGATAAGAGTACTATATCTAAAAAAACGCTTGATTCATTTAGAGAAAACGGTATTAGTCACTTATTTGCTATTAGTGGTATGCACGTTGGAGTATTATCATCTATAATCTTAAAAGTACTAAAAAAATTAAAAATAAGTGAAGAAAAAAGATATATTATAACAGCCCTAATTCTCTTTTTGTATACAATTTTAGTAGGCTGTCTACCATCAATTCTAAGAGCTAGTCTTTTTTTCTTCTATTTAACAATAAATAAAATATATTATTTACATATAGAAACTATTAATATATTTATATTAACCTTTATATCAACTATTATAATAGATCCGTTTTATATATATGATATAGGTTTCCAATATTCATTCTTAATAAGTTTGACTCTCATTTTATCAAGTAATATTTTAAATAAGTACAAATCATATTTTATAAGCCTATTATATACTTCAATTATCAGTTTCGTAATAAGTATACCTATAACATTATATAATTTTTACCAAATAAATCTAATGAGCATTTTATATAATCTGTTTTATGTGCCATTTGTAACATATTTATTATTTCCTCTATCCTTATTAATACTAATAATAAAACCATTATCCTTTATATATGACATTTTAATAAATATTCTTGTAACTACTTCAACCTACTTAGCAAATATCAATACTTTAAAAATGATATTTGGACATATTCCTATAATCTTTTACTTAATATACTTACTTCTTTTTCTTGTTTTTATCAAGTATCATAAGAAAGTACTATTAATAATTTACTTATTAATTTTGATGCTTCATTATAATTATTACAATATATTTGATACTGATTACTTAGTTATGCTTGATATTGGACAAGGAGACTCCTTTATCTTACATAGTAAGGGAGAAACAATTCTAATCGATACTGGAGGAATACCTAGCTATCATACAGAAAAGTGGAAGAAAAAAACAAAAAACTCAATAGCCTTAAATATAACTCTTCCATATTTAAAAAGTAGAGGAATAAGAAGATTAAATAAAATTATTTTAACTCACGGTGATTACGATCACTTAGGAGAAGCTTTAAATATAATAGAAAATTATAAAGTAGATAATATTTTAATAAATGAAGGAGAAAAAAACTACTTAGAAAAGTTGATAATTAAAAAGTTTAAAAATATTAATATTTGTTATCAAGATACCTATTTCAAGGTGGGAAATTTTAAATTTTATTCTCTAAATAAAGATTTAAAAGACGAAAATAGTAGCAGTATAGTTCTTTTTATAACTTATAACAATTATAAAATGTTATTTATGGGAGATGCTAATTTTAAAAGTGAAGACTATATTATTAAAAATTATGAGTTAGAAGAGATTGATATACTAAAACTAGGCCATCACGGAAGTAAAACTAGTAGTAAAGAAAGTTTCCTACAAAAAGTAAAACCAAAAATCGCTCTTATTTCGGCAGGTAAAAATAATAAGTTTAATCACCCAAATATCGAAACCTTAAAACGCCTTGAAAAATACAAAATTAAATATTATTCAACTAAAGATGTTGGTACAGTAGAATTTAATTTTACAAATAATAAAATTATTGCAACAAAATAATTAAAAAGCATTTACATTATCTACTAAATTAGTTACAATTGAATTAATTTAGGTGGTGGTATTATGGAAAACTTAAATAACTTAATAAATAAAAAAAATACTGCCACTCTTAAAAAGAACTACATTGATGCTTGTAGCGATAAAGACTTTAAAAATTATATAAATACCCTAAATATAGAAGAAGACTTACTTATAAAATACACATCTTCATTAATGGATGTTGTTACAGAAAGAAAAGAGTGTAAGAAGTGTTCTTCTTTTAATAATTGTACTCATTCTGTAAAAGGCTATGTCTTAACTCCAGAAAAGGTAGATAAAAGACTAAGGTTTTCATATGTTGCCTGTAGTAAGTATCAGTCTTACCTAGAAAATAATAAGAATGTAACTTATTTTGATATTCCTAGAAATATTAAGAGTGCTTCTTTTAAAGACATATATAGTGACGATAAAAAAAGAGTTCCCATCATTAAATACTTTAAAGAATTTATAGAGGCATCTATAAAAGGGGAAAAGTGTAAAGGGTTATACTTAACAGGAAATTTTGGTACTGGAAAAACCTACTTGATTGCCGCCTTATTTAATGAACTATCAAAAAAAGGACTTAAAAGTACTATTATTTATTATCCAGAATTTCTTAGAAATTTAAAATCATCATTCAAAGATGATTATGAAGAGAAATTTGATTATATAAAGAAAAGTAAAATACTACTAATCGATGATATAGGAGCAGAAAACTGTAGTAGTTGGAATAGAGATGAAGTGTTATCAACAATTCTTCAATATAGAATGGAGGAAGATTTGCCCACATTTTTCACATCAAACTTTAGTTTAGAAGAACTAGAAGAACATCTTGCTAGCACCAGTAGTGGTATCGAAAAGGTAAAAGCAAGAAGAATAATAGAACGAATAAAATATTTAACAATAAATTTATCATTAGTTACTAAAAACAGAAGAAATTAGTAGGGGGATTAAAGATGAGAGAATTAGAATTATTTTTTGAAAAAGTAAAAGAAAATAGAATAGAAGAATTTAAACCACAATTTGAAAGTATGATAAAAATATCAAAAAATAAAAATTATATTATTGATCAGTTAATTAAATACTTTAACGAATATAGAAAAGAATTAAATACTAAAAAAGAAACATCGACAGAAGAGAACTGTGCTAAATTACAAGTAGAAATAATGAAGTGTAAACAAATTATAAATTATCTAAAAACACAGTATAACATCAAAAACAGTTATAATAAAAAAAGTAGCACCTCAAAAGAAAATACAAGTAATAACTATTGCAAAAGGGAAAAGAGCAAATACTTAGATAATGATATGCTTAAAAAATATCTTCAACAACTATCCGTTGTTGAAGATAAAACAACAGTTTTATCTAATATAATAAATCTTTATAAAGAAGCAAAAGAAAAGGAACTAGAAAAATATAATATATTATGTAGTAAAAAAGATTCAATTATAGATATGCTTGAAACTACAAGTAATAATAGTATTACAGAAGCTGAAAGATTATATCTTTCAGAAGTTAAAAAAACATCTCAAAAAATAAGTTATTTAGATAGCAAAGAAATTTATTATCAAAATTTATTAACTAAAAATAATAAAAATAACAAGATAATTGAATATGCAGAAAATAAAGAATTATCAGAAACACAAATGTTTATAGAGGACAGTTTAATAAATAATATAGATATTAATTTAGCAAACTTTGATCTAGCAGATATTCTTTACGGTTTCGGACATTATCTAAAAAACTGTAAAATAAATAGTCAAGCATCATATTATGGAAGAGAAATCTCTTATAGATTTTTTGATGAAAATTTTGAAATAAATGATGATATAATAAAAGGTCTATATTATATATTAGATTGCCTAAAAACTCGTATATCAAATACTGATAAAAAAAGTCCAGAAAGAAAAATACTAAAGGAAATACAAAGAGAATATAGTTATATATTACAAATATATAAAAAAGAACAAAAAAACATAGAAACATCTTACTTTCCTATTCTTGAATATTTAATATCTAATGAAAATAATATAACATCTTTAAAAGCTCTAATAAACACCATTCCAAATATAGTTAATACAACGTATATAGAAGAAGATAAAAAAATAGAACATATAATTTTTTATATAATAGATGAGTTTGTTAAAAATTATAAAATACTAATAAGAAATAAAAGAGAAGAATATATAAATCCCGATTATTTAAAAGAAATATACTTTATGTTTATTAGAAATTTTGATATTTCTCTAACAGATGAGCAAAGAAAAAGGATAGATAAAAAATTATCACAATTCATATCATATTCTAATAAATATATTAAATCACCAACTAGAAAACTTGCTGTAAAAATGGATTTGAAACCAATGTATACTAGTAATATATACTCACATAATAAAAAGTATAATAGTCTAAAATATATAGATGACTACAAATTAGATAATGATTTGAACTCTTTATATGATAATTTAAAATATTCTATAAAAGACAATAATAGAGTAGACTTAATATCAGATAACCATATAACTTTTAATAATTCTCATTGTTGTTATTCTATCTCAAAATACTATGACAAAAAAATTCTTAAAATAAGTGTTATAGATATATACTCTATAGTTAATGGAAATAAGAATTTAGAAAATTACTTCTTTAATCAAGCAGTTTTAAAAGAAGAATTAGATCAAATGTTAATAGAAATTACAAGTATGTATGAAACTGGAACTTATCCAACTATAACTTATGAAATTATATTTGATAATAATGGCAATTATAAAAATAAAGATAACAAATTTATTGGTTTTAATATATATCCAAGCAAGGTGAAAATAAGTAAAAACTATAATAATGATGATTTGATAGAAAAAGATGATGAAACAATCAAATCTCTAATAGGATTATATAATAAAATAAAAGTTAGAAATAAATTCGAATATCAAGGATCAACTGTTGAAATACTAGATAAAAGCTTTACAGATTTATTAAATGAAGGTTTAATTAACTTTGTTGAAGAAAACAATCTTCCATTTATATATAGTGGTTATAAAAATTATGATATAATAAGTATTATGAATGATTTATCGAGTTTTCTACCTAAAAACAATGAAGAATATATAAGTGCGATTTATGAAAATCTAAAAAAATATAAAGATTTACCAATTTGCTCAAGAAAACCATTTGACGGCGAGTATATTCTTAGAGTTAATAATCCAATTTCATATCAAGGACTATTAATTCAAGAGATCTTGAATAAAATGTTTATAAAATGCAATAATATAACTGAAAAAGAATATCTTGCTACTTCTGAATTACTTATAAAAAATATCGAAACAATAATTGAAAGTATCAATTCATATAGTGAACATATTGACGATGAAAAATTAATGGAAGAAAAAGGAAGACTAAAAAAATATTATATAGATAGGAAGAATATAGTATAGAAAAATAAAGTAATTAGTTGACAAATAAATTATAGATGATATTATAAATATAACAATGTTGATTAGGACACGACTATTATTTTAAATCTTTACAGAGAGTAGGAAATGATGAGAAACCTATAAGAAAAAAATATTAGTTACTACCTATGAATTGGGCTCGAAAGAGATTCCCGGCTAAGCCGTTACCTAAATTAAGAAAAACATAGGATGGTACCGTGTTTAAACACTCCTTATATATAATTGGATTATATATAAGTTTTTTTGTTAGGGGAGGTATAAAGATGACAAAAGTAATAATAAGTAAAAAACAAATTTTGAACATTCAGGAATTTATGGCAAATTATATTGGAAAAGTATATGATAAAGAGAAGAAATTAACCCATAATGAAATGTATGAATATTTAATGGAAAAAGGAATACCCATTCCAAAAAGAGCTAACTATGATTATGTTGATAAGGAGTCCCTTTTAAAGGGTACATATTTGATTGTAAAAGATGAGACATCACAAATTATTATCTATAAAAATCCAAGAATGGATTTAGAAGTACTACTTGAACAATTACAAGTACAAAATAACTTTAAAGAAAAAATACTATTAAAAAAATAGAAAATAAATGGAGTGAAATGAAATGATAAATATAAAAGAAGATGAAAAATTAAGTATAATGAATCACTCTTGTGCCCATTTACTTGCACAAGCTATAAAACACTTATATAAAGATGCTCAATTTTGGGTAGGTCCTGTTATCGAGGAAGGATTTTATTATGATATTGATTTAGGCGATATAACCTTGACAGAAGAAGATTTACCTAAAATTGAAAAAGAAATGAAAAAAATCAGTAAAGATGGAAAAAGAATAGTTAGAGAAGAATTAACAAAAGAAGAAGCTCTAGAAAGATTTGGTAATGACTTATATAAAGTTGACTTAATAAATAGAATGAATGAAGAAGATACCATTATTAGTTGCTATACCCAAGGAGACTTCACTGATCTTTGCCGTGGACCTCACGTTGATACAGTAAAAGAACTAAAACATTTTCGCCTATTAAAAGTTAGTGGAGCTTACTGGAAAGGTGATTCTAAAAATAAAATGCTTCAAAGAATTTATGGTATCTGTTTTGAAAATGAAGAAGACTTAAATGCTCATTTAGAGTTTCTAGAGGAATGCAAGCAAAGAGATCATAGAAAACTTGGTAAAGATTTAGATATATTTATGTTTGATGATTTAGTAGGAAAAGGACTTCCTATGTGGTTACCTAATGGCTTTATTATAAGAAGAAGTTTAGTAGATTATATCACTGATAAAGAAGTATCTTTAGGATATAAACACGTTATGACACCTTCACTTGGAAATGTTAATTTATATAAAACATCAGGACATTGGGATCATTATAAAGAAGATATGTTTCCAGCAATGGAATTAGATAATGAATCATATGTTTTAAGACCAATGAATTGTCCTCACCATATGATGATGTTTAAAAACTCTCTTCATTCATATCGTGACTTACCAATACGTATTGCAGAAATTGCTAATGACTTTAGATATGAAGCAAGCGGCGCTGTATGTGGAATAGAAAGAACAAGAGCTTTCACTCAAAATGATTCTCATATATTTTGTAGAAACGATCAAATAAAAGAAGAATTTAAAGCAGTAATTAATTTAATATTAGACGTTTATAAGGATTTTGGTTTTACAAATTATAGTTTCAGATTAAGCTTAAGAGATAAAAATGATAGCGAAAAATATTTTGGTAATGATGAGTTATGGGAAAGAAGTGAAAAAGATCTTCGAGAAGTACTAGAAGAAGTAGGAGTAGAATACTATGAAGCAGAAGGAGAAGCAGCCTTTTATGGACCTAAATTAGATGTTCAAGTAAAAAGCGCTATTGGTCATGATGTAACTCTTTCAACTGTTCAATTAGATTATCAATTACCAGAAAGATTTGACTTAACATATATAGATGAAAATGGTGAAAAGGTACGTCCAGTAGTTATTCATAGAGCGATACTAGGTTCTCTTGACAGATTTATAGCCTTCCTATTAGAAGAAACCAAAGGAGTTTTACCACTATGGTTATCACCAATTCAAATAATAGTTATACCAGTATCTACTATTAATCACGAAGCATATGGTAAAGAAATAATAGGCTTATTAAAAGAAAATGGAATTCGAGTAGAACTTGATAACAGAAATGAAAAAGTAGGTTACAAAATGAGAGAAGCTCAAACAAGAAAAATCCCATATTCTATTGTATTAGGAGATAATGAAAAAGAAAATAAAACTATAACTTATAGAAAACACGGAAGTGAAGAAAAAATAACAACTTCTATTGATGAATTTATTAGTGTAATCAAGGAAAATATAAAAAACAAAAACTTATAAAATAACAATAAACAAATAAAAACATTCTAATAATAATATTAGGGTGTTTTTTATATACTTAAATTTTAATTTTTTTAAAAAGTCAATATAAAAATATTTGTTTTCTTGTAAACTTGACAATAATATTTAAAAAATATATTTACTAACATTTTAAATTGTAGTAGTATAGAGTTAAGTAGTGGAAGATAGTGGTGAAAGGTGGGGGAATAGTATGTTAATGGGCGAATATCATCATAACATTGATGAAAAGAAAAGACTAATCATTCCCTCTAAACTTAGAAATGAACTAGGAGAAAAAGCCGTTTTAACTAGAGGACTTGATAAATGCTTATTTCTTTATAGAGAAGATGAGTTTAATAAAATAGTTGAAAAGCTTAGTACTATTCCTTTTACTAAAAAACAAGTAAGAGAATTTTCAAGATTTCTTCTATCAGGAGCTACTTTAGTAGAATTTGATAAGCAAGGTAGAATTGTTTTGCCTCCACATCTAGTCAGTTTTGCAAATATCACAAAAGAATGTACTGTAATAGGTACAGGTGACAGAGTAGAAATTTGGGCAGATGATTATTGGAATAATTATTATAATTCTACATTTGATAGTATGTCAGATATAGCAGATGAGTTGTTTTCAAATGACTTTTTAAATTAGGTGGGAATCTTATGCATATAAGTGTTTTAAAAGAAGAAGCAATTAAAAACTTAAATTTAAAAGAAGACAGTGTTATAATTGATGCAACACTAGGCTATGGAGGACATAGTAGCAGCATCTTAAAGAGAATAAAAAAGGGGTTTTTATTCGCCTTTGATCAAGATAGTGAAGCAATAGAATACAGTACCGATTTTTTAAAGAAAGTTGGTACTAACTTCACCATCATTAAAAATAACTTCGTTAATATGGAACAAGAAATAAAAAGTAGAGGGATTAATGAAGTTGATGGTATATTATTTGATCTTGGTGTATCAAGTCCACAGTTAGATAACGAGGAAAGAGGATTTTCTTATCATAAAGACGCACGTCTTGATATGCGAATGGATAAATCAAATAAATTAGATGCATACTACGTTGTAAATTCATATAGCGAAAATGACTTAACTAGGATTTTTCGAGATTACGGTGAAGATAAATATAGTAAAAATATTGCAAAGAATATTGTCAAATATAGGCAAAATAAAAATATTGAAACAACTCTTGAACTTGCTGAAATAATTAAAAATAGTGTGCCTGAAAGTGTTAGACGAAAAAAGCATCCTGCAAGACAAATATTTCAAGCAATAAGAATAGAAGTAAATCACGAGCTAGATGTAATAGAACCTTCCCTAAAAGCCGCAACTAATCTTTTAAAAGTAGGTGGAAGAATAGAAGTGATAACTTTCCATTCACTAGAAGACAGAATTGTAAAAAAATATTTTAGAAATATTACTAAAATAGATGAAAAAGTAAAAGGCTTACCCAATATTCCAAAAGAATATTTGCCAGATTACAGATTAGTCAACGAAAAAGCTATAATACCAACTAAAGAAGAAGAAAACTTAAATTCAAGAAGTAGAAGTGCTAAACTAAGAATAATAGAAAGAATAAAATAGGAGAGGATAAAATGAGCAAAACAAAGAAAAAACAAAAGGTTAGTCGAATATCAAAATTTGAGAAACTATTAATTACTTTAGCTATAATTTTAGGTGTAACAGCACCTGTTTCAATAGTATTCTCAAAAGCAACACTATCTCAAATAAACTTTGAAGTAGAACAAAAGAAAAAGGAGATAGAACGTCAAGAGAAAAACAATGCTAGCTTAGCAATGACAATAGACGAGTTAGCATCTCTTACTAAAATTCAAGAAGTTGCACAAGAAGCTGGCTTGAGTTATAATAATGCTAACATAAAAGTTGTCCAAGATAAGTAAGGTGTGATTATATGCGAAAAAAAAAGAGAAAAAATAATATAAAATATAGTAAAGTAGTAGTTATTTGCTCTCTTTTTTTGTTTGCTGCGATTGTAGCTAGATTAATACAATTATCGCTATCTACAGAAGTTGATGATACAAACCTTGCTCAACTTGCCAGTAAAAGAACAACAAAAACAGAAATAATAGAAGCTAAAAGAGGAACAATATACAGTGCTAATGGCGACGTTTTAGCACAAAATGTAACTTCATATAAACTTATTGCCTACTTAGATCCCAAAAGAACAACTAATAAGAAAAGACCACAACACGTTGTAAATAAAGAAGAAACAGCGACAAAACTAGCAGAAATTCTTGGCTCAACAAAAGAAGAAATCCTAAAATACTTAAACAAGACGGGAGTTTATCAAACAGAATTTGGAAAGATTGGTAAAGGACTCACTGAACTAGAAAAAACTAAAATAGACGAACTAAATCTACCAGGAATTGACTTTATAGAAAGTTATAAAAGATACTATCCAAAAGGAAACTTTATGTCATACACTTTAGGATATGCTACAACTAAAGACGAAGAAGAAACAATCGAAGGAAAAATGGGTCTTGAATTATATTATGACAATATTCTAAAAGGAGAAGATGGCTATATCACTTATCAAAAGGACTTACAAGGCTACAAAATAGCAGGTACAAAAGAGTACAGAAAAGATGCAACTCAAGGAAAAGATATATACTTAACTATTGACAGTAATGTTCAATTCTTTGTAGAGCAGGCCTTAACTAATGCCAAAAACAACTATGGTTATGAATGGTTTACAATGGTAATACTAGATGCTAAAACAGGCAAGATTATAGGAATGAGTTCTAATCCCAATTTTGATCCTAATACTAGAGAAAATATTACTAATTATTTAGATTATACAATTTCTTCTCCATATGAGCCAGGTTCGACGATGAAAACTTTTACTTATATGTGTGCTATGGAAAATAATGTATATAATGGGGACGAAACATATTCTTCAGGAACATATAAAACAACTGATGGAACTGTAATAGGAGACTGGAACCGTAATGGTTGGGGAGTAATATCTTATGATAAAGGTTATGCTCTCTCAAGTAATGTTGGAGTTATAAATCTAATAAATAAACATATGAATAGTGCTATGCTTAGAAATTGCTTTAGAAAACTAGGATTTGGAAAAAAGACTAGTATAACTTTACCTAATGAAGAAGCTGGAAAAATTGATTTTAAATATGAAACAGAAATATATAATGCTGGTTTCGGTCAAGGAATTACTACTACTCCTATGCAAAATGTTCAAGCTTTAACAACACTTACAAATGATGGAGTCATACTAAAACCATACTTAGTATCAAAAATAGTAGACTCCGATACAAATGAAACTATCTATAAAGGAAAGAAAAAAACAGGAAAACGTGTAATATCTACAGAAACAGTAAACAAAATAATGCAGTTAATGGATGATACAGTAAATGGAATTGGTAATACTGGTAGTGGATATAGAATAGAAAGCGGACAATTAATAGGAAAAACAGGAACAGCTCAAATTGCTGACACTAATGGTAATGGTTATTTATCAGGAAAAGAAGATATAATTTCATCATTTTCAGGAGTATATCCAAAAGATGATCCTGAAATAATAATATACGCATCAGTAAAAAGACCAACAGCTGGTCTACAAAAAGGTATCTCAACAGCGGTTAAAGAAGTAGTTACTAATATTGCCAAATATTATGGAGAAAGTGTCGATAACACAACTACAACAGATGAAATAACTACTTATGAAATGCCATCTTTTCTAAATAAAAATATCGAAACAGTAAAAACAACCTTAAATGAAAATAAAATAGGAAATATTATTATCCAAGGAAATGGTTCAAAAGTAATAAAACAATACCCAGAAATGGGAAATAAAATAACTAATAAAAATAAAGTGTTTTTACTAACTAATGATACAGTATATACTGTACCAGATGTTACATCATATTCTAGTAAAGATGCTAAAATATTACTAAATCTTTTAGGAATAAAAGTAAAACTGAATGGCACTGGTTATGTAACAACCCAAAGCATTATACCAGGAACTCAGATTACTAACGATATGGAAATAATCCTAGAACTAGCTCCAAAATTTAGTGATGCACCTGAAAATGATTCAGAAAATGATAACAAAGAAAATATTCAAACAGAGATTCCTAATAATAGCACAGATATAATGGTTGATTAGCATTTTTAAAATAAGAAATAAAATTATAATAACTTCCTTATAAAATCCCTTTTATTTTAATTAAATATATCGTATTATTTAAATAGGTGATTTACATGAAGAGTTTGACAATTTTACCAGCAGATAGTTATGTTGTAGTTAATAAGACAGTCATTACTGATTTAGACAAAAGTATAATTAGTATGTTATATCAACCAATTATTGGATATGTTGCAACAAGTCTTTATTTAACTTTTTTAAATGATTTAGATAAAATGATGGTTATGAGTGGAGAATACACTCATCATCACTTAATGACTATAATGCAATTAAGACTAGACTCTATTGTAAATGCAAGAGAAAGATTAGAAGCTATAGGCCTTTTGAAAACATATGTCAAAACAGATAGTATTAATCACTATGTTTACATGTTATACTCGCCACTTTCAGCAAGTGAATTTTTTTCACATCCTATTCTAAATGTCGTATTATATAATAATTTAGGAAAAGAAGAATATGAACATCTTATAAACTTTTATAAAATACCTCGTATTAATTTAAGAGAATACGAAGATATTACTAAAAGCTTTACAGATATTTATAAAACAGTACCAGGAAGAAATGAAATAAGTCTACCAGATATTGCTACTCATACTAAAGCACCTCTTATGATGGAATCAAAAATAGATTTTGATATGTTAATAGCAAGTATTCCTCAAAGTATGTATAATGAAAAATGTTTTAATAAAGATACAAAAGAACTAATTAATGCCTTATCAATAACATATAATATAGATGACTTTACAATGCAAAACTTAGTTAGAGATAATTTAAATGAAAAAGGATTAATTGATAAAAATGACCTCAGAAAAAGTTGTCGTAATTACTATCAATATGAAAATGACGGAGAACTTCCAACTATTGTATATAGAACTCAACCAACATACCTTAAAAAACCAGAAGGTGACAATTCTAAATGGGCCAGAATGGTATATACCTTCGAGAATACAAGTCCATATAAATTTTTAAAAGCACAATATAAAGGAGCAGAGCCAACTAAAAGAGAGTTGAAATTAGTAGAAGATTTATTAATTGACCAAAAATTAAATCCTGGCGTTGTTAATGTCCTAATATCTTATGTACTAAAAGTAAATAACCAAAAACTAAATAAAAATTATATGGAAGCTATAGTAGGTCAGTGGAAAAGGTTAAAAGTTGAAACAGTAGAAGATGCTATGCGTCTAACTGAAAAAGAACATAAGAAAATAAAGAAGATGTTAGAAAAGAAAACTGAAACACAAAAATATTATAAAAGGTCTCCAAAAGAAGAAAAGCTTCCTGCTTGGTTTGATAAGGAACTAACAAAAGAAGATATTTCAAAAGAAGAACAAGAAGAGCTTGATAGTCTGATCAACAATTTAATTTAACTAGACAATTCGTTGTAAATATTGATTATAAAAGCCTGTTTCACTAATATTTCACTTGAAGAAAAAATAGTTATATGCTATTATTATATAGAGTTTCAAATTAAAAAGGTGGTTTGTATGAAAAAAATCAAAGAAAACTATGATATAGATAAAGACTTTTATTATATAGTAGAGGATATTTTAGAAAATAAAGAGTTTCAAAAATTAAAAGAAATAAAACATCATGGTATAACTAGATATAATCATCTTCTTAGAGTAGCATACCATACTTATAAAATTACAAAAAAAATGGGACTTAGATATGTAGAAGCAACAAGAGGAGCCTTATTACATGATTTTTTCTTTTATGAAACAGAAAATGCATCTACTTATAAATCTCTAACAACACATTCTAATTATGCTTTAGAAAATGCTTGTAAACACTTTGCACTTACAGAATTAGAAAAAGATATAATTAAAACTCATATGTTTCCTGTTACTAAAACAAGACCTCACTATAAAGAAAGTTTGCTTGTTGATATAATAGATGATATATCATCATTTTACGAGAGAACCTATAGTATTCAAGATTCTTTAAGTACTGCCTATACTTTTATATTTATGTTATTACTTACTAAAATTAAATAATAATGGTGGAGGATTTGAATGTATTGTAGAAATTGTGGTAAAAAAGCAGAAAAGGCCGATATATTTTGTACAGAGTGTGGTAATAGAATAAGAAAAGACAAAAAAATACCATTAATAAATTTAAAAGAAATGCCAAAGAAGTATAAAAAAGGTTTATTTAGTTTGTTAACTATACTAATAATTTTACTATTATATATAGGACTTAACAATTACGCTTTTAGTGAAGAAGCTGTTATAAAACGCTATATAAGAGCATATGTCAATAATGATTACCAAACTATTATAAATTTATCAGGTTTAGAAGAAATTAAATTTATTAATAATGATAGTATAAAAGAAAAATACAAAGATAAAAAAAATGATAAAATAATTATTAAGAATATAACTGAGAATGTAAATAAAAATGAGCATACCAGAACAGTATCATATATTATAGATAAAACTACTAAATCAACTAATGTTACTATAAAAAGAAAGGGTAGAAAGTATTTAATATTTAAAAATTATGTTATAACTTCAACTGACCTTCTAGCAGAAAACGTATTATTTATGACACCAAAAAATTCACAATTAACAGTAGATAATATAAAGTTAGATAGCAAATATATAAATGAAAATAATGAGAATGTAGTAACTTATAAAATACCAAAATTGTTAAAGAAAAATACAAAAATTTCTCTAAAACTAGCAAATGGACTAGAACTAGAAGATATAAAATCAGTATTTAACAATGAAGAGGTTGATTATAGAGAACTAACCTATAACCTTGTAAAAAATGATAAATCTATAGACCTTGAAAAAAACTTAAAAAAGGCGCTTACCAAGGTAGTAGAAAGTGCTTTAAATGATGAATATGATAAAATGAAAGATAACAGCCTTTTCGTATCTAGTCTTTTTAATAATTCTCTATTTATCGAAAATTATAATAAACTAAAAGAAAAATATCAAAATTCCATTAAAAACTTTGATATAAGTAATATAGACATTAAAAATGTCAAATTAGATTCTGAAAATAATATTATTATAAGATCAAAAATAGAGTATAGTTATGAAAATAGTGAAAATAAGAATTACCAAACAAGTAGAGATATATCAATAAGTTTAAATGATAAACTATTAATTAATGATATACAACTAAATACTCTATTATATATGTTTAAATAAAAATATAGTTAAATAATAACTATATTGGTCTCATATTATCCATATCCTTATATGGATTTTTTTTATCTATTTTATCAGTAAAAATTATACCATCTAAATGATCCATTTCATGTTGAAAAGCAACGGCTAGTTCTTCTCTCCCTCTAACTGTTATCTTATTTCCGTTTATATCCTGAGCTTCCAAAGTCACTCTAGCATATCTTGGAACAATACCATCTATATCTCTATTAACAGACAAACATCCTTCACCAGTTTCAACATATATTTTTTCTACTGAATTGCTTATTATTTTAGGATTTATTAATACGTAATTTTTAAATTCACCTGGTTCATATTCATGAACTACAACAAAATATCTTTTTAAAACTCCAACTTGTACCGCAGCAAGACCCATACCAGGTCTTAAGTCATACTTCTCAGCTAACTCTTCTATTTGACTATTTTTCAAATATTCGATAGCTTCATTTATAATATTTTTATCTTCAGCACTAAGTGGAAATACTACAGGAAGAGATTTCTGATGAAGCTTTTTATCCTTCTCATCTAAAATATCTTTAGTTTTTAACATAAAATCACCCCAATATAACACGCTTATTGTAACATAATTCGACAATTTGTGCAAATGAAAAAGAGCTTTCGCTCCTTAATTATGCTACAAATCTTGAACCTATTACGATTACTAATAAAATAAATAGTACTAAAATTATTGCATAAGTAGAGTTATTATTATTACATCCACATCCATTTACTGGATAGTAATTAGGAGTTTGGTAATTCATTCCTGAACAACCACAACCACTATTACCATAATAATACATAATATTTCCTCCTTTACTATATCTATTATAGGATATTCAAATATCTGTATTATGTGATATAAAATAGCACTAAAAAGAAAAATAATTATGTAAAAATCAAATGATTTATGATATTATAAAGATATTAGGATAGGAGATGATAGCATTGAGTAAAATAGTAAAATACATTGATAAATCACTATTAATCGTTACCTGTCTTCTTTTTATCTTTGGACTTATTATGATATTCTCATCATCTAATGTTACCGCCTATATGAAGTATGCTATTAGTCCTTATAATTATTTTATAAAACAAGGAATATTCTTATTTGCTGGTTTAATAGGTTTTATTATAATGATGAAATTCACAACTAAATTTTACGGAATGTCTTCTTGGTTATTGATGATATTTCTTATTGCCAGCTTAATAGGTTTATTAATAATAGGAGAAGCTAAAAATCAGGCACAAAGTTGGTATGATTTAGGTTTTTTCAGTTTTCAACCTAGTGAATTTGCCAAAATAACATCTATTATATGGCTAGCTCATTATTATGAAGAAAAAAGAGAACAACTTTCTTCTTGGACAGTATCCTTATTTCCAATTGGAGTATGTGCTATTATTGCCCTTTTAATATTCAAACAACCAGATTTTGGAACTACTATCATATATACTATTCTTATAGGACTAATTTTTATCAGTCAACCTATACCTAAAATTATGAAAAGAAAATTGATACTAGGTGGGATAGTAGCAATCCTTTTAGGCGGTTTTCTCCTAGTAGTAAGTGGTAAAAATCTTCTTTTAGAGCGACAACTTGAAAGGTTTAATTTTTTAAGACCATGTGATAGACTTCTTGATGATGGAAATCAAGTTTGTAATGGATATATTGCTATTAACAATGGAAAAATTTGGGGAAAAGGACTAGGAAACAGTACTCAAAAATATCTTTATTTACCAGAACCATATACTGATTTTATTTTTACTGTAATGATAGAAGAACTCGGTTGTATATCTGGACTAATATTAATATTAGCATATATTTTTGTTCTATATAGAATTTTAGTAATAGGTAGAGAAAGCTATACAAATAGAGGATGTACTATTTGTTATGGAGTAGCTATTTACATCGCCCTTCATATTTTCGTTAATCTTTTAGGAATTATGGGTTTAATGCCAATGACAGGAGTACCACTCCCATTTATTAGCTATGGAGGAAGCTTTACAATATGCTTAATAGCAGGATTAACAGCAGTTCAAAGAGTAAGTGTTGAAACTGGTATTAGAAATGAACTTAATCTTAAGCCAAAAATAGTAAAAAAAAGAAAAAAATAAATTAAACCAATATAAAATAAATACCAATAAATGTTAATATCTAAAAATTATGAATTAATAATCATAATTTTTTATTTTTTCTGTCACAATTTTTAAAACTGTGTTAAAATAGTAACTCAGGGGAGAGGTATAAAATGGAGCATAAAAAAACAAACAATATACAAAAGAAATTATTCAAGTTATATTTCAAAAAGGATGAAACAGGGGATGGAATAAACATCAAAAAAGTAGTTGATAGTACTTGGAAGTATCATCTAAAATGGGAAGAATTTTATAATATTTTAAAAGAATACTCTCCAGAAATAGATTGCTTTTCTAATGTAGAAAAGATAGAACTCATAGACTTTAATGATAATAATTATTTAATTATAAAAGTTTATCATTGGACTTATCTATGTCTAGACTTAAAAAAACAGCAAATAATAAATTTTGAAGATGGACTTTTACCATTTAATGAAAAGTTTTTTATAGATAATTTTGATGAAGAAAAAGTAAATAGACCAGAATCATTCTATTACTCAATAGACTTTTTAAAAGAAGGAGTACCAAAACTAGTAGAATTTATTTCCAAAAATAAAAACTTATTTTTTACTAACCGATATTTTACTTATAGAATTGAAGAAGATCAGTTTATAACATTTTTGAAATTTAGTATTTTGAATGGGAACTTTTCACTATATTTTGGCAACAAATATCTGCCTGATGAAGGAAATCAATTTTATATAAATAAAAACTTTGATATTATTAAAACTATTAACTCTAATATTAATTTAAATAAACTAAAAAGAATGTGTTTAAAAATAAAAAGTATTATGATACCATTAGATATAATTCCAAACTTTTTACTAGAAGAAATTAGATATAATGAACTTAATAATAGATCAAACTCATATAGCTATATAAATTTGGAATCATATTAATATATAATTAAAAATGAGTATAATATAGATAGAATAGAAAAATTAATAAAAGTGAATTTATTTATAAACTTATAAAGATTTTAATAGTTGTTATTATCATCTTTTTTTATTATAATAAAATTATAAATAATAAATAGAAAAGGTGATAATGTGAAAAAAATAGAAACCAATTTAAAGGATTGCTATATTATAGAACTTCAAAGATTCGGTGATAATAGGGGATATTTTGAATCCTTAACAATAGAAGAACTACACTCCTTAGGGTTTAAAAATATAATGCAAATAAGTAGAAGCAAAAGTGGCAAAGGAACAGTTAGAGGACTTCATTTCCAAAAAGGAAAATATGCTCAAGCTAAATGTGTATCTTGTATAAAAGGAGCTGTTTTAGATGTTGTTGTCGATTTAAGAAAAACTTCTCCTACTTACGGAAAATATACAAGTGTAGAATTAACTAGCGAAAATGGCAAAATGCTTTTTGTGCCACGTGGATTTGCTCACGGATTTGTAGCATTAGAAGAAGATACTATCTTTGAGTATTTTGTAGACAATAAATATATGAAAGAAGAAGAGGGAGGCCTTATTTATAATGACCCATCAGTAGGAATAGATTGGCAACTTGAAAAATATCAAATTACCAATCCTATATTTAGTGAAAAAGATACAAAGTACCCAACATTAGAAGAGTTAGATGATTATTTTTCGGAGGTAGAGTAATGAGATTTTTAGTAACTGGAGCTAAAGGACAACTTGGATATGACCTTGTAAAAGAGTTAGAAAAAGAAGGATTTACTGATATAATTGCCTTAGGACGAGATGAACTTGATATTACAGATAGAGAAAAAGTAATTTCCTTTATCAAAGATAAAAAGCCAGATATAGTATTTCACTGTGCTGCATATACTTCAGTTGATATGGCTGAAGAAGATGAAGAAAGTGCTTATCGCATTAATACAATAGGAACTAAAAATATAGTAGACGCCTCTAAAGAAGTACATTCAAAAGTTATATATATAAGTACAGATTACGTATTTTCTGGAAATAAAGAAGGTATTTATGAGATAGACGATATAAAAATACCTAAAAGTACATATGGGCTTACTAAATATTATGGAGAAGAAATAGTTAGAAATTACTCTAAACATTTTATTGTAAGAATATCATGGGTATTTGGAATAAACGGAAAAAACTTTGTTAAAACAATGCTTAAACTTTCAGAAACAAAAAATGAAGTTTGTGTTGTTTGTGATCAAATAGGAAGTCCAACCTATACAGTAGATCTTGCAAAACTACTAATCAAAATGGCTCAAACAGAAAAATTCGGTATATATCACATAACCAATGAAGGTTATTGTAGTTTTGCTGAATTTGCAGAAGAAATATTTAAAATAAATAAAAAAGGTATAAAAGTAAAACATATTAAATCAGCTGAGTATAAACAGAAAGCTAAAAGACCATTAAATTCAAAACTTAGTAAAAAAAGTTTATTAGAAAATGGTTTTACATTATTACCTACTTGGCAAGATGCTTTAGAAAGATTTAGTAAAGAATTAGAGGAGAGTGAATAAATGAAATTTTTAGTAACAGGAGTAGCAGGCTTTATTGGAAGTAATTATATACATTATGTAGTAGAAAAATATAAAGAAGATATGTTTGTAGGATTAGATGCTTTAACTTATGCTGGTAACTATAACAACATAAAAGACTTAGAAGATAAGACTAACTTTAAATTTATAAAAGGAGATATTACAGATAGAAAGTTTATTTATCAACTATTTGCAGAAGAAAACTTCGATATAGTAATTAATTTTGCAGCCGAATCACATGTTGATAATTCAATTAAAAATCCTGAAGTTTTTCTAAATACCAATATTATTGGAACTAGTATACTTATGGATGCCTCTAGAGAATATAAGATAAAAAGATATCATCAAGTATCAACAGATGAGGTTTATGGTGATTTGCCACTTGATAAACCTGAATTAAAGTTTACTGAAGAGACTCCACTTCATACATCTAGTCCATATTCATCAAGTAAAGCAAGTGCTGATTTACTTGTTATGGCCTATTTTAGAACATATAATTTACCAGTTACTATTTCAAGATGCTCTAATAATTATGGCCCTTATCAATTTCCCGAAAAACTAATACCAGTTGTAATTAGTAAAGCGCTTAAAAATGAAAAAATACCAGTATATGGTAGGGGAGAAAACGTAAGAGATTGGATTCACGTAATTGATCATAATATTGGAGTTGATAAGATAGTAAGAGAAGGAAAAGTAGGAGAAATTTATAATTTAGGAGGTCATTCTGAAAGAACTAACCTAGATGTTATTAAATTAATACTAAAAGAAATAGAAAGAAGTGAAGATTTAATAGAATTTGTAGAGGATAGACCAGGACACGATCTAAGATATGCAATTGATACTACCAAAGTAGAAGAAAAGCTAAATTGGAAACCTAGTTATACATTTGAAGAAGGTATTAAAGAAACTGTTAAATGGTATTTAAATAATAAAGAATGGATTGATAACATTTTAAGTGGAGAATATAGAAAAGCTTATAAGGAAAAATAAAAAACTAATTATCTATTTAAAGCATTTTTAACCTTTTTAATACACATTACAGCATCTACTACTATATTGATACTTACAGATATAATTAAACACCATATACCAACTTTAAATAAAGCACATATTGGAAGAAGTACTGTTCTAACAATAGAAGTAACAAGAGTTATTAATAAATTATCCTTACTTTTTCCCATAGCATCTAGACTTAAGCATAAAGGAGAAACAATATATTGCAAAAGACAGATAGGGGCAAAATACTTTAAGTATAATGCTCCTTCTGTAGTGTTATAAATAAGTTTTAATATAACATTAGGCGCTAAAACAAATAATATGGTAAAACAAACACCTATTGCTAAGGAAATAAAAATAGCTTGTTTTATAACTTTCTTAGTATACTTATAATTTCCTCTTTTGTAATTTTTACTAACAATTGGAAGAAGTGCTTGACTAATAGCATTACTAAAAAATGAAGGAAGCATAATAATAGGCATAACATAGCCACTTATAATACCATACTCTGTAATAATATATCCTTTGGAATAACCTACATAAAGAAGAATATTTGTTAAAATAATAGGTTCTAAGAAATATGTGAAAGAACCGATCAATCTATTGATAGTTGTAGGAAATCCAATATTTAGGGAATCTTTTAAGTATAGTCTACTAGGAATTATATCACTTTTTTTAAGAGTAAAACCCTTTGGTAGAAATAAAAATAATATTAATATCGAAGCAAGTTCTGATACAATATTACAAAGAACTAAATATAAAACAGCATATTCAGTAGTTGCTACAAATAAAGGAAGACCTATAACAATTAATAAAAGTCTAACAATATCTTCTATTATATTTGAAACAACGTGAGGAATCATTCTTTCACGTCCAAAAAAATAGCTCCTTAGTATTGCAGAAATTGAAGTAAAAGGAATAACTAAAGCAATTGCAATTATAGCATAGTAAACTCTAGGTTCCTTTAATAAATTATTAGCCAGAAAAGGTGCAAACAAAATAATAACTAAAATTAAAAAGATATTTATTAACATACAAAAAGGAATAACAGAAAAAATTAATTTTTTATTATTTCTATCATCTTCGGCAATCAATTTGGAAATAGCTGTAGGAAAGCCAAAACAAGCTAAGTTAATAAATAGAGAAAATGTTGGAAGTATTAACATATATAATCCCATAGACTCGACAGATACTATTCTAGTCATAACAATTTTATTTACAATACCTAGAATTTTTGTAATGAAACCACCAATAATTAAAATAATACTTGATTTTATAAATTTCTCTTTCATAGTTTAATATATGAACTATACTTATTATGTATTAGTAAAATATTAAAAGAAATTTTTACATAATTTTTATTGATATTATTAAGTATTATACATATTTTAAAAACATAAGTTCTATAATTTGAAAAATTAAGTATTTGCTAACTAAAAAAAATATGCTAAACTTATAATAGAGGTGTAAAGATGAATGATTTAAAGAATTTCTTAATTAGTGATGAGGCTAAGCTTGTATATATAATAGCCTTACTGATAAGTACAGCATATATTGTATTTTACTATTTTAGAAAGACTAAACAGCAAAGATTACAAAGACAAAATACTATTGAACTTAAAAAAATCGTTAAAGATGTAAAAAAACAAAGTAATAAAGAAAAAATCACATCTAGTAGTACTCTAGTAGTAAAAAATGAACCTATTGCTGTAAAAGAAGAAGTAAAAAATGTTTTAACAGAAAGTAATACTACTAATATTGTAGTTGAAAAACCAATACCAGTAGTAAATAATATAACAGAAATCAATACAAAAGAAGATCATAAAGAAAAATTTCTAGAACAGGAGACAATAAAAACAGTTATAGAACCTATACCTATAAAAGAAGAACAACCTAAAACTCCTTTTGTTAATAGTAAAAATAAAGCCGCTAAAATGGATGATATCTTAAATAAATTATATCAAGCAAGTATTGAAAAAGTAATGCCAAAATCTCAAGAAAAAGAAGACATTACATATGTAAATACTGTTCCAGATAAAAAAGAGGCAAAAAAAGAATTAGAAGAAATAACTAAAAAGCTTGAACAACAAGAAGAAAATAAAAATATAGAATTAACTGAGTTTGAACAAATGCAAGAAGATACTGCTATTATCAGTTTAGATGAACTTATGAAAAAAGCTGGAGAAATATATTCCTATAATGAAGAAATCCAGTATAAAGATGAAGGAAATGAACCTATTAGTCTAAAAGACTTAGATAATAGAAAGAAAAATAATATAGATATAAAAAATGAAGAAATAGACGAAGTGGTAACAATAGACGAATTTAATATAACAATAACACCAGTTGAAGAAGAAGCTTCCCTAAAAGAAACAAATGAGAAATTCAAACCTAGTTCAGTTATCTCTCCAGTTTATGGAATGAAAACTCAAATTAGTAGAAATACAGATTTAGAATTAGAAAATACAGCAAATTATGAAAAATTAGATGAAGAAATTAGAAAAACAAATGAATTTATGGCAACACTTAAAGAATTACAGAAAAAGCTAGATTAATCTAGTTTTTTTAATTGAAATTTGTTATAATAAGCTCGTTAGAAAAGTGGTGTTTCAAATGAAAAATATAATATTAATTATAGCCTTAGGTGCAGTAGTATTAAATTTTAATGATAAGTCAAAGCTACCAAATAAAAACATAGAAAAAGTAACTATAAAAGAAAAAAATCAAATAATAGAAGATGATTATATAAAAAGAGATGAAAAAATAGTTACCTATATTGAAAATATGGATATTGAACTTGAAACATTAGATACAAATGACGAATCTATTAAAGAAAAAGCAAAAGATATGTATACTACTTTAACAGACTTTATATTTAATAATGGAGTTATAAATGATATAACATTTGATTCACTTACTAGTGCCTCTAAAGAAAAGATACTATCAATTTATAAAAATATTGATACTAAAATAGAAAATAAATTTCCAAATTATAAAGAAACTATAAAAAATAGGAGTAAAGAAACTTATAATAATACAAAGGAAAAAATTGGAGAACTTGGTCAAAATATAAAAGAAAAGTACCAAAACTATATAAATGATTCTAAAAATAAAGAAGTAGTTGATTCCTTTAATAATGATAAAAATAATGTAGTAGAGACCTATGATAAAATTAAAGATAAAATAAATAGTAAACGTAATAAAAGAGGTGATTAGATGAAAAGTGTAGGATTATGTACTTTAGGTTGTAAAGTAAATATGTATGAATCTGAATTCGTTATTAATCTATTAAAAGAAAACAATTATACTATAAAAGAATTCGACGAAATATGTGATATATATATAATTAACACTTGTACAGTTACTAATCAATCTGATATAAAATCTCGCAAGATGATTAGAAGTGCTATTAGAAGAAATAAAGATGCTTGTATTGTAGCAATGGGGTGTTTTATTGAAGCAAATAAAAGTTTTAGAGAAGATGGTGTATCAATTTATTTAGGTACGAAAGATAAATCTAAAATAATAGAATTACTTGATAAATATTACAAAGAAAAAAGTATAATAGAGCACTTAGATAATGATGATAAAAACACTTTTGAAGATATGTACATTAAAAACTTTCCAGGAAGAACTAGAGCTTTTGTTAAAATACAAGATGGTTGTGAAAACTTTTGCAGTTATTGTATTATTCCATTTGTTAGAGGAAAATGCCGTAGTAAAAAATTTGATATAGTAATATCAGAAATTACGGACTTAGTTAAAAATGGTTATAAAGAAATAGTTTTAACAGGAATTCATACAGGAAATTATGGTGTAGATATTAATAAGACATTTAAAGACCTACTACAAGAAGTTGTTAATATTAAAGGCTTAGAAAGACTTAGAATATCATCAATCGAAGTAACTGAACTAAATGATGAAGTATTAGATGTTATAAAAAATAATAATGTAATAGTAGATCACTTGCATATTCCATTGCAAGCTGGTAGTGATAAAATATTAAAACTAATGAATAGGAAATATGATTTAAAATACTTTAAAAATATAATTAATAAACTTAAGAAAATTAGACCTAATATTTCTATTACTACAGATATTATTGTAGGTTTTCCAGAAGAAGATGATGAAGACTTTAAGGAGACGATAAAAACAGTAACAGAAATAGGATTTAGTAAAATACACGTTTTTCCATATTCTATTAGAAATAAAACAGTTGCAGCATCTATGAAACAAGTTAATCCCCAAATAAAAAAACTTCATACAAGACGTCTTTTAGAAGTTAGTAAAGAACTAGAACTAGAATATTTAAATAAATTTATAAATAAAAATGAAATAGTCCTAATAGAAAACTATAAAGATGGTTATTCTTATGGACATACAGGCAATTATATGTATGTAAAAATAAAAAAAATAATAGATAGTAATACCTTTGTAAAAGTAAAACTTAAAAGTATCAGCTATCCATATATAATAGGAGAAGTAGTTAATGAGTAATTTTATTAAAGGAAAATATAGAAAAAGTATTTATGACTCTCAAAATGGTTATATAATTGGACTTTTTAAAGTAGAAGATTCATCTGAAGAACTTTCTGACTACATCTCAAAGACTATTACATTTACAGGCTACTTCCACGAATTAAATGATATGGATACTTATATTTTTAATGGTAGTTTGATAAATCACGCTAAGTATGGAACTCAATTCCAAGTAGAAAGCTATGAAAAATGTAAGATGGAAGACAGAGACTCTTTAGTTAACTTTTTATGTAGTGATGTATTTAAAGGAATAGGAGAGAATAAAGCTAAGAAAATCGTTACAACTCTTGGAAAAGATACCATAAATACTATTTTAGAAAACCCTAATAACCTAGTACTAATACCAGGAATAACTGAAAAAGATAGCAAAATATTACATGATTCTTTAGTTGAACACGAAGCTAGTTATGATATTATTATAAAACTTAATGATATAGGTTTTAATACAAAAGAAGCCATGTTAATTTATAATAAATATAAGGCTGATAGTTTAACTGTTATAGATAATAATTTATATAAAATATTAGAAGATATTGATAAATTTAGTTTTAAAAGAGTTGATTATATAGGACTAAATAATGGCCTAGAAAAAGATAACTTAAATAGAGTTAGTGCCTCAATTATTTATATAATGAATGAATTAAGTAATAGCCTAGGACATAGTTACTATTACTTAGAAGAAATATCGTCACTCTTACCTCGAGTTTTAAATACAATAATAGATGATGAAGTCTTTAATCTAGCTATAAAAAAATTGATATTAGATATGAGAGTAGTATGTATAGAAGATAGATATTATACCAAATTAATGTATGAAGCAGAAACTTTGATTGTTAATAGAGTTAATATATTAAGTCATTCTGAAGATAATACTCTTACTAATAAAGAAAAATATTTGCAAAAATTAGAAGAATACTTTGAAATCGATTACAATGAAGATCAAGAAAATGCCATAATAAATAGTTATTTAAAAAACTTTCTTATCATAACTGGTGGCCCTGGAACAGGAAAGACTACTATTATGCGAGCAATAGTAGAATTATATAAAGAAGTAAAAAAACTAGATTACGAAAAATTAAAAGAAAAAATAGCACTACTTGCTCCAACAGGAAGAGCCGCAAAAAGAATGAGTGAATCTACCAATATGCCAAGTTCTACGATACATCGTTTCTTAAAATGGAATAAAGACACTAATAAATTCCAAGTAAATGAGTATAATAAAAGTAAAGTAGAATTTGTTTTGATAGATGAAGCTAGTATGATAGATACTTATTTATTTAGTAATTTATTAAAAGGACTAAGTGTTAATACAAAAATTATTTTAGTAGGAGACGTAGACCAATTACCTAGTGTTGGTCCTGGTCAAGTATTACACGATCTAATTAGTAGCGAAAAGGTAAATGTTTGTAAATTAAATACATTATATCGCCAAGAAAATGGCTCTAACATAATAAACTTAGCCTATAATATAAAAGAAGGAAATGTAGACTATTCAATATTTAATGAAACAAAAGATTTAACTTTTTTAGAATGCCATAGAGATGAAGTATTAGAAAGAGTAAAAGAAATTTCAGAATTATATCAAGACTACTCTTATAAATCCTTTCAAGTACTTGCACCTATGTATAAAACAGAAAATGGAATAGATAATATAAATATTCAACTACAAGATTTATTTAATAAGAAAACGACTACTAAAAAAGAAATAATAATAGGTGAAGAAACTTATAGGGAAAATGACAAAGTAATTCAACTTACTAATATGCCAGATGATAATGTTTATAATGGAGATATTGGTATTATAAAGAAAATTATTACAAGACCTAAAAAAGAAATCTATATAGATTTTGATGATAATTTAGTAAAATATACTCCTACTAATTTTTATAATTTTAAAAAAGCATATGCTATATCAATACATAAAGCCCAAGGTAGTGAGTTTGATGTAGTTATAATTCCCCTTGTAAAGGCATTTAATAAAATGCTTTATAGAAAACTTATTTATACTGCTGTTACAAGATGTAAAAAATCTCTATTTTTAATAGGTGAAAGAGAAGCTCTAAATTTAGCTGTTAGTAATACTAAAGTAGATATTAGAAGGACAAGTATTAAAAAAATTCTAATAGATGGTATAAAATAGAAGAATCACTTCATAATAAGAATGAGGTGAAAAGTAATATGAAAGGAAAAGTAATGATGGGTGCTATGGCAGCAATGGGAATTGGAGCTTATGCATTTATGATGTATAAAAAGAAGAATCCAAACTTTATGAAAGATATGAAAATAGCTGCCAAAGATGCCGCTTACAAAGTAGCTTATTCATTAGATGAGGACTGTTAACAGTTCTTTTTTTATATTTAAATCTTTACACAAATTTTTAATAAAATATATCAAAATATTTACATTACCTCTAAATTGTGCTAAAGTGAATTTATAAAGTAGAGAGTATTTATAATAGTACCCTTACTTCTATTAGTAGTATTAGTAATAGGAACAACATATGCATTATTTACAAAAACGTTAGATACTGCCAAAGTAATCTCAATTAAAACAGGTACAAAATACATTGGAATATATGGACCAGATAAAGAAAATATGGGATTAAATGTAACATATACGTTTA
>CAJTKB010000010.1 GCA_910576925.1 uncultured Bacilli bacterium
TAATACCTTTTTCTTCTAAAATACTAATATATTCTTCATATGCATTTTCTTTTGAATCTTTATTATGTAATATCTGATGGGCTGGAATTAATTCAGTGTCAGTATTAATAAAGCATTCACATTTTGAAACAACGCTATCATTTACTACATCTAAAGTATATGTTACATGATCAAAGCCTAATTTTTCACATATCATACTGGCTAATGCTTCATTAAATGGTTGCATTACTTCATTCTTGTAGCCACCTTTTAATAAGTATCTTTTATCACTTTCAATAATCCAAGTTTTTTTTAATCGTCCATCAGTAGTATTATTTGGAGAAATTAAACTAATTTTTGAACTACTATCAAATCCATTACCAAATGTAGCATTAGTAAAATCTGAATCTTCAAAATCATGTTCAAAGAAATTTATATCTTTATACTCTATATTTGAATCAGATTCCTTTACCCAATATTGATCAGATAGAGATAATCCAAAAGCTTTATCTAATAATTCATCTGGAGATGATATATTTAGTTTTGCTAATAATAAATCTAAATCATCTCGCCATGATGGAATCCCTCTACCTTTAAACCAATCTGTAAGTATTGGGGTAATATTACTATCTTTACCATAACTATTAAATATAATTAATGGAGCATACTCAATATTTTTAACTTCATATATATCAGTAAATACTTTTAATGCTTCATTATATTCTGCTACCAATACTTCTGTGTTTTTATTCATTAAAGTACATTTCATGCGCTAATCTCCTCCCTTATATATCTATTATAACATAGTCTTGATACTTTCTTTTATATCTAACTAATAAAGGATTCACTTTTATTTATCACTTTTTTGCTCTATTCTTCTCTTATGAGAATTTCTAGCTAAATTTCTATTTTCATATTTAAAATCAATCGTTGGAATAACATCATATTTAAACTTAATACATATATTTCTTTTTTCATCTATAACTATTGTATCTGTTAAAGTATCAATTAATGTTTTTTGGGGGTTCTTTAAATCTAATAATTTTTTTATCTTCTTAGTATAGTTAGGTAATACTGTTACCTTATTTTTTATATTTAATTTCTTTATTTCTTCGTTATTAATCCTATCATTTATCTTTCTTAATTTCTTTTCTGACTCTTGTGATAATTCTTTATATAATTCTCCAGTTATAACACCTTCACATCTATCATTATATAAAGTTGATAACCTACTTAATATTTGTTCTTTTTCTTTATTTAAATCACTTATCCTTTTATCTACACTTTGTGTCTCTTTATGAATAGTTCTTACTACTTCATTGTTTAATTCTTCTATATCTAGTTCTTTAATAAAACAAGATACCGATTCATCTATCTTTTCTAATATTTGCTCTTCTAAATAATCATATGGAAAAAAGTGTGAACTACATCTTCCTCTTTTAGGATCTCTAGAATATCTATTACAATTAATAGACCAATAATCTTGTTTCTTTCTATAATAAACAGATAATCTATTTCCGCACTCTTTACAGAATAATTTACCTTCTAATATTCTTTTTTCTCTTCCAGTTTTTATAGGTACATTTCTAGTATATCTTTTCCTTAAAGTTTGTACATATTCAAATGTTGTTTTATCGACTAGTGGTTCGTGTGTGTTTTCTACTATTACCCATAAACTTTGATCTAAATTTATTTTCTTCTTAGATTTATAATTTACTTTTGTTTGAGTATGCTGAACCATATCTCCAGTATATATTCTATTAGTTAAAATCTTTTTTACAGTTGATATAGTCCAAGTATCTCTATCAATTAATCTAGAAGAAAAATTAGTTTTCTTATAACCACTTGGAGTTGGAACATTATCTTTATTTAATCTGGTTGCTATTTCTGTTGGACCTACTCCATCTGCTCGCCATTTAAATATATTTTTTACAATAGGAGCCGTATCTGGATTAGGTATTAAATGTCCCTTATCTTCTGGATCTCTCATATATCCAAAACTAGGTAAACTACCTATAAACTTTCCGTTCTTTCTTTTATCATTTAAAACATTTCTAATTTTAATAGAATTTTGTTTACTATAATAATCATTACAAGCAATTATAAATGTTGAAGAATCGTTACTAGCTTGATTTTTAAAACTATCAAATGACTCAAGTATAGATATAAATCTTATATTGTTCTCCGGAAAAAATGTTTCAATATAATACCCAGTCATAACATGATCTCGACCAAATCTAGATAAATCTTTTACTACTACACAATTTATCTTTTTCATCTTTATGTCTTCTAACATTCTTTGAAATCCTGGTCTATCAAAATCTGTTCCTGAATATCCATCATCTACATATTCGCCAGATAAATTAAAATTATTGTTTTTAACATAACTTCTTAATAATTCTTTTTGATTAATAACACTTTCACTATCAGATTCATATTTTTTATCTTTATCTTCCTGAGATAATCTTATATAGATTCCAACATTGAAATCTATACCAGTTAAGTAAGTATTATTCATTAATTCCTCCTTATCTCTTACTTGACTGGATACTAAGACAATTAAATAATATCGCGCGATTTATAAATAAGTAATGCATTAACTTGTATATTTCTGCATTTCTTTTTTTATCTCAGCGATAAGATATATTAAAATAAGATCTTTAAATGTTATATTATTTGTTATTTTTTCATTCATAGCAACACCTATTTAAGACTATGAAACAATTGTTTATTTTATTATTCTTCATACCATTCCCCCTTTTTATTCCATAAAAAAACTATTCATATTTTCATATCAATAGTTTGATTTTTTTAATTTTTTAATAAATTATCTTGTTTATCATTAATGATAAATTCACTTTTTTCAATTTTCATAACAACTTTAAAAAACTTTCTATTAAATATCTCTTTTAACTCCTCTTCTGTAGGATTTTCTTTATTTGTTTGAAAAGTTTCCGAATGAATGTAATTAATTTTTTTATTTTTCATAATTTATCGCCTCTCATACAAATCATAACGCAATTATAAAAATAAATCAGCGCCTAATTTTATCGATAGACTTTAATTTATCTTCTACAATAACCACATCAAGATTTTCTAAATATAATCTTTTAGCATAGATTACATAACAGATCGCATTGAAATATTTTCAGCTAACAATATCTTTCTAAAAGCCACATCAGTATTAGAATCTATTCTAAATTTCTTTTGGACTGGTTTATTTAGTTTCATTTATCATCTTCCTTTCATTAATTTTGGTACCATTCTTTACCTTACAAAAAAGTAAATTCTTACATTTTATTTTAATAGAATATAAGCAGGATAAACCTGTTTACAAAAAACTCACCAGTGGTGAGTTTACCCTTATTTCATAAGGAATTAGTAAAATTAGCAGTGTTTACACTTTAACTTTTTGTTATACAATTGTTTACTTAGGAACCCTTATTCTATAAGGAGTGTTACACAATCGTACACACTTTTTTTAATTGAAATTTTGTTGAAATTGGCACTACATAATAAAAAATATAAATATTATTAGTACCATTTCTTAATCAATATAAATATTTTTAAGGGGTAATTTTGAATACAAAAAAGCGCTAATCAGTCGAATAATTAGTGCTAAAATATATTATTATTTTGTATTCTACCATATTGTATCATAGAAATGTCTAAAGTCAATAAGGATAAAATGTCTTATAAAAAGCGACAAAAATGTTGTATAAAAAGAGTCTTAATGGGCATAAATATTAGGAATTTTACAAATATAACTAATATAGATATCATGTTATTGACAAAATATAATACTTTTACCAGTGGTTTTTATTTAATAATTTTTAGATATTTTTCCGATTTTTCTGATTATTTACATATTTTTATTTTTAGATAAATTATAGTTTCAAAATATTGACTTTTTAAATCAAACCTGGTATCCTGGTAATTAGTTAAGGTGATAATATGAAAAATAAAATTATAGATTTATTTGCTGGCGCCGGTGGGTTATCAGAAGGATTTAGAAGAAATAATTTTGATATTGTTGCACACGTAGAGATGGATAAAGATGCATCATATACATTAAAAACTAGAGAAGCATATTACTATTGTAAAAATAATGATATGATGAACATTTATATAGATTATATAAATAAAAAAATATCTAGGGAGGAATTTTATAGTTATATCCCTATAGATATTCTAAATAAAGTAATAAATGAAGAGATATCTGATACAACATTACCTAAAATCTTTAATGATATTGATAATCTTTTAGATGGAGAAAATATACTTGGAATTATAGGTGGTCCACCATGTCAAGCATATTCCATTGCTGGGCGTTCTAGAATGAAAGATAAAATGAAAAATGACCCAAGAAATTATTTATATTTATATTACTTAGAATTTATTAAAAAATATCAACCGAGTTTTTTTGTTTTTGAAAATGTACAAGGTATTCTATCAGCAAAAAATGGAACTATTTTTGAAGATATTAAAAAAAGAATGACAGAACTAGAATACAGTATTGATTATAAATTATTAGATTCAAATGACTTTGGAGTTGTACAACATAGAAAAAGAATAATTATTATCGGATATAAACAAGAACTAAATTTAAACTATCCACAATTTGAAAAATTTAATAATCACTATAATATAAAAGAACTATTTGATGATTTACCTAAATTAAAAGCTGGTGAAACAAATAATCATTATAAATCTGCTACAAATGAATGTTTAAACAAATTAAAAATACGAGATAATAATTGGGACAGCTTAACTTATAATCAAAGTAGAAACCTTAATGATAATGACAAAGAAATTTATAAAATCTGCATTAAAAATAAAAATATTAAATATGATAAATTACCTAACAATTTAATAAAACACAATAATAAAGAAGCTTTCCTAGATAGATTTAAAGTTGTTGAATATGATAAGCCTTCGCATACAATGGTTGCTCACATTTCTAAAGATGGGCATCATTATATTCATCCAGATATTAAACAATGTAGATCTTTAACTGTTAGAGAAGCTGCTAGAATTCAAAGTTTTCCAGATAATTACTATTTTGAATCATCTAGAACAAGTGCATATAAACAAATCGGTAATGCAGTTCCGGTGTTTATGGCTGAACAAATTGCAAAAAAAATAGAAGAATCGCTAAGTTGATTCTTCTTTTATTTATGATATGCATTATCTCCGATTCTTCCTAAATAGTTTCCAAATTGTTGTTGTAAATTAAGTCTATAACTTTCTTTTAAACAAGTAATTGGGTCATTAACTATATCTTCTTTCTTCGTGGTTGAAATACCGAAACAATCTATAATTAAATAAGATAATTGTCCTTCATCATCAATATATACATCTTTCAAAAAAACTTGACTTTCAAATGCTTTTTTTAGTTTTTTTCTTTCCGGTTCTGTTATGTCTTTTACTATAACTCCATTTAATAAAATCAGATTATTTGAGTGGGCAAAACTACAAGCAGGTGTCATATCAATTAGTATAGAGTTACATTTATCAGCGAGATCAGGTACATCTATGTTGTTAATTATTTCCTTTATTCTCGAACTCAAACTTTGAGATTCATATATATTTCCGGGTGATAACTGTTTTATTCCTGAATTAACAAAAATAAGATTATAGTTAAGTTTTCTTAGCAAGTCGGTATCTTCTCTTTTTTCTAATGCAGTATCTTCAATATTATCTGTTTCATACTTTATTCTATCTGTTAACATATTATTTGCAACTTCTAAAGCAGAACTAATTTTATCACTTGGAATATTTTGGGAAGCCATATTCGATAAAGTTAAGGATAAATTAAATTTTTTATCAGTTTCATTATATGAAAAAGCTAGAATATCATTGAATGTTTTATAGGTTGCAACATTTGCACTTTTTTCCCACTCTAGCATTTTAAATATTAAAGGATGCTCTTCAATACTATCTTGAAATAATTTATTTAACTTAGATGTATATTCTTCTTGACTTAATTCAACATATTCACCTTTGTTGGCATTAAAAATTAAAATTGGTTTTTCACATTTCATTTTTTCATCTAACAAATTTTTAAGTTCTTCAATATAATCATCATGAAGAGTCCACATTATTAATACAATATTTTTCATTCCTTTTTCTGATAAATCTCTAAGTAAACTGACTACATCTGTTAAGTTTAAAGTTCCTGGTAAATATTCTAAATCTAAAAAAACAAATCTTGCGAATCCAATCGAATTATTAATATCTCCATTATATTCAATTGGATTTATATACATGCAAGGAACATTAAATTTTTCAAAATATTGATATAATTGTTCCACATCGTCTCTCTTATCATCAATAAATAACACACCATTTATATACTTCAATAAGTCCATATACTTTACTCCATATTTAGTTCAATCCTAAATTTTGCGCCAATATATTCTTTAGGAACTACATCACTACTTTCTATAACTTCTATCTTACCATTATGAATACTTACAATTTCATTAACAATATATAATCCTAATCCTAATCCCTCATCTTTTTTTGTAACAAATGGTTTAAATAGGAGATTAGGATCTTCAACACCTAAGCCTGGACCATTATCAGCAAAATATATTACATTACTATTATCTTCCTTATAAATTTTTATAAAGACATGTTTATTTGTGTTTATACTATCTAGCCAATATATTGAATTATCCAATAAGTTCATCAATATTCTTAAAACTTGGCTTTCAATACATTTAAATGTAAAATTTTCTGATTCTATCAACAAAGAAATATTATGATCTTTAATTCTATACTTTGAATATATATCAAATTTTTTCAATAAACAAGAACTATTTATCAATTTAAAATCTCTATTAGATATAAGATCTTTTTGTAACCTCAAAATATCATTTATACCATAAATAGTCTTTTTAATATCAACTAAATTTATATTATCTTGTTCAACTTGATTTATCAATCCTTTCACTTGCTTATCCACATCATGAAATACCATATGAAAATCAACGGAATTATTTGCAATAGAAAGATATATTTTTTTTGATTCTTGATATTCTATTATAGTTCTATTCATTAATGCTATTAACTTATCTTTTTCGTTTTGATTACTAAACTCAGCATCTTCTAATTCTTCCAATAATTCATCGAAGGTATTATCAATACTTTCTGTTTTGATATTTTTATCATAAACCGCCTTTATTTTATCTTTTGTTTCTATTATTTCAAAAGCAAATTTGTCAACAGCAGCAGAAACAATCTTTTTAAATTCTATAAATGCTTCGTTTTCAGTAAAACCTTCTCTATTTGTTTTTTCTTTTAAATCGCTACTTTCTAACGGATCAAGATCTATTATCCCAATTAAAATATTTTTACTTAATTTTTTACCAGGCGAATTTAATCTCTTTAAATTTAAATCTAACCAGTCTTCATTTTTACTGCCATAGTTATATACTCTTTGGCCACCGCGGTAAATTCGAACCCCACCATTTTCATCTAAGTATTCTTTAAGGCTTTTTCTTTTATCACCTAACATCTTTAAAACCTTAGTACTTCTATGAAAAGCAAATAATCTAATAGAAAATTTACCAATTTTGTAATTACTTAAATTTATTTTTTGAGGAAATTTTTTATTATATAAATAATGTTCAAATGGAATTTCTTTTTTTACTTCACTAAATCCTCTCATCTCTAAATAAGGTTTAAATTCAAATTTCATATTACTTCTACCATTACTTGGTTCTATTAATATTTCTGCTCGCCATAAGCTTTTTTCAAGCACCTCTTCAGGTTTTAATTTATTGTCTAAAGAATATCCATTTGGAAGTTCAAAATGCACATTAAACACATCTTTTTCTGTTTTAAACGGAGATTGTAATTTTAATATTTCATCATAAACTTTTGATATTTCTTCATAAGTCCATTTTTCATTTAATTTTTCGATTTTTAAAATGGTTCCATGTCCATTCTTTTCTAGAATTTCATTACTTGTTGAAATAATTTCAAAATCAATTTGTTCTAAATTCGCATCGGCTTCAAACCTATTAAAATCTATACAGATTTCATAACAAGAACTATTTTCTTTTTTTGTTATTAAGGTTAATAAATTCCCTATTTTATTGACAGCAAATCTCCCAATTCCTTTTTCACCTATTGGCACCCTTCCAGTAATAATACCCATTTTATTACTTTGTTTAGAGCTAGTTCCTATGACCATCCAATTATTTATTAAGTCGTCTTCACCCATTCCAACTCCATCATCAATTATTTCAATTGATGTAATTTCTTTATCAGTTAAATTTTCAGATTCACCTTCGGCTTTTAAAATAACATTACAATTTTTTGCATTTGCATCATAAGCATTTTTAATTATCTCTGATAATGCTACTAATTTGCTTTCAATGGAATCTCTTCCTATTTCTAAAACAACCCTAGCACTTGCCTCGAACGATTTTTTCATATAAATTCAGCTCCTCCCTATCATTTTATTCGTTTTTAAAACTTATTTGTCCATTCATTAACAATGGTAATAAATACTTTTTCAAATTATACAATTCTTCATTTTCAATATAAAGTTTATTGATTAAATTTAAATTATCATTAATTTTGTTTACTAATCTTTCATTTTTGGGGCAATAAATTTTTGTATTATCAACATCATCTTTTGTAATAAATTTAACTATTGAACCATTTGAACCTTTTTTGTAATTTTGAATTTTTAATTTTATACTTTCATATATTAAGCCAATATATTTACTATCATTTGGCATTAAAATATATGTTCTTTGGTATGCATTAAATTTTCCTTCAAAATATTTAACATTGAATTCTCCATTCCCAGCAAGTAATACAGCTTTACCATCATACTCATATTTATCACACTTTAATATTTCATTAGAGCAAGTAAAAAATGGATATTTACCACTAGCACTTGAAAAATTTGCATCCTGCTTACCAGTTTTTAATTCTACAATGTCTGAAATATTCAACTTTACAATATTACCATCTTTACTTTCTAAATAAGGTTTAATAATTTTATTTAAATATATAAATTCAGAACACTTATTCAATTCACATATGATTTCAGTATTTATATTTATCTTTTTATCAATATTGGATAATATTCCAACTATTTTATTTTGAATATTTAGATTTGGTATTTTAAACTCCAAATTTGATAAATAATCTATATTAATATTGTCTTGAATACTACCAGAAGCTGATGATTGAATTGAAGTTTTGATATAATTAAAGATATAATGCATAAATTCACTAGTGCATTTATTCTTATCTGGAGTGAATCCAACTACACTATCTGGAAAACACATCGGATAATCTAATATTCCTGTTTCAGCAATATTTGCTGCTATTGTAATGCAAAGAGTTCCTTTGTTCCATAATCTGCTTTGTTTTAAACCGACCTCATTATACTCTGAAACATGATTTTTTATATACAAATTACTATTCTTGATGTCTCCTGTTTGAATTAACGGATAACCACCACCCTCAAAAAGAATCTTATCGTTTCTTGGTCTATGCTTAGATTTGCCTCTAGCAAAAGTTCCTAAATCACTTAATTTTTCAGTATTCCAATTACTATTATAACTCGTCTTGTTAAAAATCATAGTCTAAATCCTTTATGTTTTGTATTATACATTTTGATAATTTGTGTGATTCCTCAAACATCTCAAATAGATAATTTTCTTTTTGTTTCATAATTTCAGTAAATTCATCTTTTGATATATCTTTTATTTCTATTTTATATCCAAAATATTGTCCTGGATTTAAAGAAGATTTATTGTTAATGATTGTATCATAGGTAACAAGAACACTATAATCTTCTTCAATCTTATTTTCGTTATATACATTTATAATTTTATTAACATCAGCTGTTTCTAAAATAGTCCGTTGATTTTTTCCATCTCGAACTTTAACTCCCATATTGGATGCATCAATTAATAGTACTTCATTATTTAATTTATTGTTTTCAATTAATAATAGGGAAACATTAGTCCCGGTAGTAGCAAACAAATTAGGTGGCATTTTTATCACACCTTTAATTAGTTTTTCTTTAACAATATAATCTAGTAACTTTTTTTCAATTCCATTCTTTGCGGTTATAAAACCAGTTGGAACAACAATTGCACCTTTTCCATTTTCCTTTAAAGAATAAATAATGTGCTGGATAAACATCAAATAAATTGGCATACTATCTAAATCTTTTTTTGGTATTTTAGGAACTCCAGCAAAGAATCTATCTTGAAACTTCTCTGTTGCCAATTGATCTCTAGTTTCACTAAAATCTGTTTTAAATGGTGGATTACTTACGATATAGTCAAATTGTTTTAATCTCGTCTTATCTTCATTATAATGTGCTGGATTCAATAACGTATCACCGTGAATTACATTACCTAAAGAATGTACTAAATTATTTAAAATAAGATTTAATCTTAAAAATTCATTAGATTTCTGAGAAATATCTTGAGTAAATATTGTACAATTTTCTTCTCCAATTTGATGAGCAAGCGCAAGAACTAAAGTTCCAGAACCAGCTGATGGATCATATAGTGTTACATTTTGAGTAGAATTTGGAGCTAATATTCTTGCTATAATTCTTGCAATAGAATTAGGCGTATAATATTCTGCATATTTACCAAAATCTTTATTATAATCTTTAATTAAATATTCAAATATAGTTGCAAAAAAATCATATTTTTCTTTAAATGCATCCTCAAAAGAAAATTCAACTAATCTAGATATTATTGCCCTAAAGAAGGAATTCCTTTTATCTGATTCAGTTATGTACTGTGATAATGTGTCAAATAACTTTATTTTTTCTTTAGATCCTGTTTTAACTGAAAATATATCTAAATTATCATTTGATATTCCAACTAATGCACTATCAAATAATTCATAAAATTCAGGCATATTAGAGTTTTGATTTTGAAATAAATAGCTAACTCTATATTCATTTTTTATTCTTGCTACATTTGGCCCCATTCTCATTACTAAAAGTGAAAATTGTTCTGGAGATAAAGAATCTAAATATTGTTCTATCTCCTTTATAGTCGAATTTTCATTTAAGTCTTTAGCTACTTTCTTTGTTTCATATAAAAATTTATCATTTAGATATTTATATAAAAATATCTCAGTTATAATTTTATATTCACTTGATGCATTACCTAAGCCATATGTAGAACATACACTTTTAAGTTCATCAATCATTTTTTCTGTTTTTCTTATTATTTCTCTTTCATTACTCATAGTTGAAACTTCCTTTCTGCTAAATATGTTTCTACAATTACATCAGTAAAGAAAGTTACTTCATCAACAACAACGGGAATATTATGATCATCAAATTCAGTCATAGCATAAGGCATTATTGAATGCTTGAAGAAACTCTCATTATCCATGATATCATATTTTCTAAGTAGCATATCATCTATTTTTTCTTTTAAATTAATTAATATATCGTGAAGTGAAATTTTATCAAAACTAGGTATTCTCTCTAATACTCTTTTATGAATTTTAACATATTTTTCATCACCAGAATATTTAACAAGTAATCTATTATTACTTTCATTTAAGCTATGTATCTCTTTCATAATTTCTTCTAATTTAGAGGTGTTAGTTTCAATATCTTTAGTTGTTAAATCTTCCATATTAATATTAGTAAATAAAGATTTAAACTTATTAAATAAATTTTTATATTTGTAATCGTCTTTGTCTATATTAGTTAAAAATTCTTTTCTAACTTCATCCAAATATTTTTGATATTTATCTGCAATAACTAATTCTTCTTCACTTATTTTTTTAAATTTAAACTCTACATCTGATAATACAACATTTAATAAACTATCTGTATCTTTATTTTCTTTATCAGTTAAATTAACTATATCAATTCTTCTATTAACTTCGTGTATCATTTTACCAACACGATCAATTTTAACTTTCTCTAATAAATCAGTATAATTGAATGCTTTGATTACATTATATAAATCTTTATATGTAGTCATTATTTTCTTCAATTCAATTAATTCTTTCTTTTCTAGTTCATTAATTTGCTGAGTAAATACTTCTAAATTGTCACTCTCATATTCAAACATCTTATTTTGAATCATAGTAATTTTTTCTTCGATTTCTTCTTGTGATAAGAAAATATTACTATAGTTTTCAAAATCATTTCCTAATTCAGAATGCAATTCTTGAAAATATAATTTATTAGTTCTATCAAATTCATCGGTAATATCAGCAAAATCTACAACATATCCATATTTAAATTTTTTATAAGGTCTATTAACTCTTGTTAAGGTCTGTAATAAGTTATGAGCTTTAATTACTCTACCTAAATATATCTTTTTAAGTCTTGGCGCATCAAATCCAGTTAATAACATATTTTGTACTACTAAAATGTCTATTTTTCCTCTTTTGAAATCTAGAACTTCATCTTCTCTTGTTTTCTTGTCATCTTCATTATAAAGTATTAGTGCTTTAGATAAATCATAGTTATCTAAAGCTTTAAAAATATTTCTTGCTTGTTGCTGTGAATCACAAACTATCATTGCTCCAATACTGTCATCATCATACATTAATTTAGACTTCTTAAAGTCTTCAACAATATACTTAGTTAAAGCTTTAGTATATTTTGAATGAGCAAATATTTCTTCTTCACTACTTGTTCCTAAAGTTTTTTTCACTTCTTCTAAAGTATTATTTAACTCTGTTCTATAAGAAATTTCTATTCCTTCTCTTATTAGTTTGAGTGTGTAGCCATCTGCAATAGATTTATTATAATAATATTTGTGAATATAATTCCCAAAAATATCTTTTGAATTGTACCCTTCCCCAATTAATGGTGTACCCGTTAAACCAATATATACACCATCTCTATCAGAAGAAAATAGATTTGCTAAAAATGACCCCTTAGGATTATAACTTCTATGTGCTTCATCCATAAAATAAATTCTTTGAACATCTACATTATAATCCGATTCTTTAACTACTGATTCATCAGAAAATTTTTGAATATTAACAACATTAATAGTTAAATTACCGGTTTTAGAAACAGCTGATACATTCTTGATTGTATTTTTAAATTCATCTTTAGAATTGACTCTTGTAACTTCTAACCCTCGGGCATAAAACTCATCACTCGCTTGCTCTAATAAACTCAATCTGTCAACTACAAAATAAAATTTTGCAACTTTGCCTTGTTTTTGATAATAATCTGTTAGGTATTTAACATTATAATAGGCTAATGCTGTTTTACCTGAGCCTTGAGTGTGCCAAATAATTCCTTTTTTAATATTTTCATCTAACTTTTTTTCAATAGCTAAAGTTGCAAAGAATTGTTGGTATCTCATAATATGTTTTTGTATCGTTAAAATTCCATCCTTATTTGTCTTTTCTACATAAGCAATCCCATATTTTAATAATTTTAGAATACGAGTTTTGTGAAATAAAGAAGTAATAATTCTATTAGTAGTAGTAGTAGAACTTAAATTAGTTGAATATTCCGGGGTACCTTTAATAGAAACATAATTAGTATCTTTTAGAATAAAATTCTCTTTATCATGATTTAAATCCTCTATTTTATTAAAAATTGATATATCTTCTTCTCTAAAACAATTAAAGAACACATCTCCATAGTTTGCTGTTCCATAAAAAGCTCCTTCAATTGGAACACCGGAATCCTCATTATATTCTTGATTATTTGAAAATACTAAAAGTTGAGTTATATTAGCAAATCTTATAAATTTTTTATTTCTAAATCTAAAATTAATTCTATTTCTTTCTGATAATATACCTTCCCTATTATTAGGTTTTTTAACTTCAACAAAACCTAAAGGCATACCATTTATCAACATTATTATATCTGGTCTGAATTCATCATCACCATTTTTATAAGTCAATTCTGTAACAACATTAAAAGTATTATTGTCTACATCATTAAAGTCAATTAATTTAATTCCTTTATATCCATTTATTAAATATTTATAGAATGTTTTACCTAAGTCTTCATTACTTAATCCGATAGATAATTCATTGATTAATTTATCAATTTCAAAATCATTAAACTCTTTATCATTTATTTTATTTATACTATTTTTAAACACACTTTTAAAAATATTTGTATCAATATCAATGTCATTTTTATAATTTTTTAATGATAGATATTGATATCCTAATCTTGTTGCATGAACTAATGCCGGAATTTTAACTCTTGTATTCTCACTAAACTCTACCATACTTATACCTCTTCTCGCTGAAAGTTAATTTCATATATAATTATACTATAAAAATTGAAAATCCCCTAGGGTTATGCTTTATTTTAATTGAAATATCAGCCTCATTCACATTTTGTTAAAAAACAGGAAAGAAATTAATCTTACCTGTCATATATTATTTTTGTGATAATTCAGAAATAATCAAATCTTCTGAATGTAAATTGTTATTTTTACCTAATAATAAATTTTCATAGAATTTAATAAGATAACTACTATTTTCTTTAACTCCTAATTTATTATTAAAATAATTACTTCTAACTAAGGAATTTCTAAAATATACAGACTTCTCTTTAAATAAAGTATTATCTACACTATATCCTAAAATTATTAAATATTTTTCTATAAATAATGCAGTAGTTCTTGTATTTCCCTCTCTAAAAGGATGAACTTGCCATAGATTAGAAGAAAATTTAGTAATATTATTTATTACTTCTACTATAGACATATCTTTATAATTCTTTTCTTTTTCTAATGAAATGTCATATTCTAATGACTCTTTCAAAGTTCTTGAATCACCATAAGCAACTGAATCATTATTTAAAATAATTTCTGCTTTTGAAAAATCTACTGTTCTAAAATTACCAGCAAATTTATATATATCTTGAAATAAATACTTATGTACATATTTTAAGTAATCTACTGATAATTCAAAATTATCCTCTTGTAATAATTCTACTATTCTTGTAGAAACAAAATCACATTCCAGTTCATTATAATTAACTTCATTTTTCTTTTCTTTTTCTATATAATAAGTTCTTAATTCTCGTTTAACTTCATCGAGAGTCATTTTACCAATTACATTTTCTTCTAAAAGTTTTTCAAGTTGCTTAGAAGGTTTTAAATTATCAACTTCTTGTAATCCAATAGCCATGTCCCATTGCAATTGTTTTATATATCCAGTAGGTTTATTTATTTCTTCATATTCTATATTGCTAGAATCTAATTCTTTCTCACTCATAATTTGAACCTCCTAATACAATTATTATACTAGACTTTATAATCATTACCTATTTCTTAATTTATCTTTATTTGATAAATAGAAATTTTCTATATCATTCATTTATAATCTCTATATAATATCAAAATTTTCATCATTGATAGGAAATGTAACATCATTAACATAAGTTCCAAATATCAAATGATTTTCTATTACAATTTTATTTAATTTTGCAAACATTCTTTATATACAAAAAAGCTAAGCAAGTGTTAATCTTCCCACTCATCTACAATGTCAAAGGTAAGCTCACTAAATTTTCTGTTTTTATAATAATTTTCATAAAAATCAAATCCTTTTTTTGTTACTTCAAAACTATTATCAAAACAATCATCATCGTAAAATCCATAATTATATTTATCTCCAATTATATAACCATTGTTCTCTAATTCTTCTATTGCTCCAATCCAATCAGTCTTTTCTTTAATACCTATATTAAATAAATCAATTATTAAATTACCGCAAAACAATTTTCCATCATCATTATTATCTGTGTAAAAAAAAACATTACTTTCTACAGCATTTTTTAATATTTTTCTTGCTTTAACCCCTAATACGTCATCATATTTTTTACTATTATTTTTCGTTTTATTCTCAACATTTTTATCAATGTTATTATTTGAAACATAAATTGGGCCTTTGTTTCCTTTAAAATTAAAAGTTTGGTTTTTTGAGTTATCATTATGTTCACTATTTCCTATTATATTTCTAATGAAATCCATTATTTTTTTTAACATAGTATCACTTCCATTATAATTATAGCTAAAATTTAAAAATTAGTCATTATTTTGCAACTAATTTCTTTGATTTTAAATTTTAATCTTATATTATAATAAAACTATTTTTTAACCATTTATATATTTAGCTTTTTTAATTAAAATATAACCATCTTAGTACCCAATCATCAGTTGTACTGGTAAGAGCCACTCTCCTCCTCCTGCATTTATGTGATTAGCTACTACTATCACATTAGGATTATTTCCAAAGGCATTTAGTATTTTACTTACCCTTTCATTTCTATCCAAAGTAATATCTGTATCTCTCGTAATTACTACAGGAACCCCTAGTTCTTTTAATCTCTTATACATATATTGTGCTGCTTGTAATGTTAAATCCTTTTCTTTTAAATTATTTCCTAAAGCACCTGGATCATCTCCACCGTGTCGAGTATCGTTTTTCCCCAAAAACTATATATTTTATAAGATTTATAGGTTATATACTATAAATCAAGATTCCATTCAATCCTAATTTCTCTAGTATTCGTTTCTTTATTTAGTGTTCCAATATATATTCTTTCAATAAATTCATCAACTATTGCTTTATTGAGTTCTTTTATATTTTTATATTTTTTTAGTATGCTTTCTATATCTACCGAGTTATCTTTCTTAACTTCTACATTATCTAATTCTTGCATTATTTCATATAATCTTATTTGATAACTTTCAACATCTTTAGAATAATCTTCTCTTAACATTTTAAATTCATCATCATTAAGAATTCCTTTTAATTTATCTTCGTATAGATTTTTAAAATATAATTTCTTTTCATTAAGTTTCTTTTCAATATTTGCTTTTTCCTTATTAAGATTAGTAAGTTTAGTTTCTTGATTATTATCTTTGTTAATCTCTTTTTTCACTTCTTCTTTTAATCTATCATTATTACATTTATCTAATAAATCATTAATAGCATTTAATACGAAGTCTTGTATAATATCTAATCTTATCGATCTATTATTATCGCAAGTGTGATATTTTTTATTTCCTTTGCACTGTAAATATTCTCGCTTTTCAACGACTCCACCAGCACATTTAATATTACATTGATTTCTCATAAACACTCTACCACATTTTTCGCAATAAACCTTTTGACTCAATATATGAATTTTTCCATTTTTCATAGGTTTTTCGTGCTTACCTAATCTTCTTTGTACTGAATCCCAAGTTTCCTTATCGATTATTGGCTCATGTGTATTCTCTATTCTACACCAATCTTTTTTAGGAACTTTCTTTGATTTATGATTTTTATAACTTATATTAGTTCTTTTTCCTTGTACTAAATTACCAATATATACTTCATTACGAAGCATTTTGGCAACCGTATCTGTTGTCCACATACCTGTCGTTTCATAATCAAAGTTACAACATACAAAGTTACTACCAATAGACTTCTTATAAAGTGATGGTGGTAAAATACCTCGTTCATTTAAAGATTCACAAATCTTATAATAACCTAGTCCACTATTATATTTATCAAAGATTTCTTTTACAACATAAGCGACATTTTCATCAATAATCAGTTTGTGTTTATCATTAGAGTCTTTAAGATAGCCATAGGGAGCAAAACTTCCCATCCACATTCCATCTTCTCGTTTATTCTTTAACGATCTTCTAATATTATCTGATAAATCCTCCAAATACCACTCATTAACAAGCCCATTTATTTGTCTTTGCTTTTTATTAGAGTGATTATTAGTATCAGCATTATCAACTATACTTACAAACCTAACTCCCCATTCAACAAACTTGTTATGAAGATATTTTTCTATAACTTCCATATCTCTTGAAAATCTGCTTTGTGTTTTGCATAGAACTATATTTATACGACCACTTTCACAATCTTTAATCATTCTTTCAAAGTCTGGTCTATAAGTTCCTGCTCCTGAAAAGTCATCATCTGAATAAATATCAATAACTTCCCAATCTTGCTCAATAGCATATTTTAATAGCATACTTTTTTGATTAGCGATTGACTCACTATCATCATTTTTGTTTTTCTTGAATCTATCTTCATCAGATAGTCTACAATATACACCTACCTTTTCCATTTGCTACACCTCGGGCTTTCCAGAGTCATAACAAATTGATTTATCAAGGCAATTATACTTCATTTTAAGAATTATTTAAAGCCACACTCGTACTATTCTCTAAATTCAGTATTACTTTTAACAATTTCTTTGTAATTATATCTTCCATTTCTTTATCAGTTTTTATTAAATCATTTTTATATTTATAAGTTACATTATATACTACCTCCATTTTATTTCCCCCTTTTTTCATATTCTATAAATTAGTCCCTCCAATCATATCAAACACATCCTTTCTCATTTAAATTCATTTATAAACTCCTCTATTTCCTTTAGTTCTTCTTTAGAACATTTTTCACTTTCACATCGTTTTCCATTCCATAACATTACACCATCCGTATCATAATCAATTGTCGGCTCACAATATTTAGAATTAATATTATTTATATTATTATTTTTCTTTTTATAATCTTTTCTTTTCTGTTGGTAATTTTTTTCTACCTTATCAGGTAAAATTTTTTCTGATACCTTAGAATTTTCTTCCATTACTATTTTAGGATTTATATAAATATGTCTTTCATTTTTAACATATTCAATATGAATAAATCCTAGTTTCTTTAATTTTGATAAAGAATTTGAGATTGTTTTAGTACCTACATTTAACTCTTTAGAGAAATAATCATTACAAGCGTAACAATATTCCTTATTGTTTGATAGTGAGTTAATTACACCCAACACCAGTTTGTCTGTTGAAGAACACTCTGGGTTACTTAATATTATTCTTGGAACAGCTGTAAAATACCTTATGAAAGACAAGAGCATTCCTTTCCTTAAATATATAGTTTTTTGGGTAATCAACCTATTTGGGTTAAAATTATAGGTACTAACATAAGCCTCCCATATCTTACTGTACCTTAATTCACAAGTGTTTTAACAATCTTGTAAATGGATTTGATACATTCCTGTATCGTATTCTTTAAATATTAGATACTTGAGTTTCTCTAACTTCTCGAGATTTCTTTTTAATCCTTGATTAGTTATTTTAACAACTTGTTGTATTTCTCCAACATTTAGATCTGTAACAATTCTTTCATAACCTTTGGCAAATATATATTCATATATAATTTTACACTCAGGTTTTATTCTTTTATCTTTAAGAATCTTTTCAGGTATTTCTAATCTTTTTACTTTCATCAGTTTCCTCCTTTCTTTTAATTGATTAACAATTTAAAACTTAATGTTAATTTTTGGTAACACATACAATATACTTGATAATTACGATATTGTCAACACTTTTAGTAACAAAACAATCACTATTGTTGATTTTAGTTAACATATATGTTATTATTAGTTTGTGAGGTGTATTATTATGCAAGAAAAAAAGATTGGTGTTGAAATCGCCAATGCTAGAGAAAAGGCAGGTTTATCTCAAAGACAACTTGCAAAAGTAGCAAACATAAGTAATGCTGAATTATCTAAAATTGAATCTGGCGAAAGAGAAGTACCAAACCCCAAAACATTAAGAAAGATTAGTAAATACATAGACTTAAATTATAATGACATGATGTATATGATTGGTTTAGGTATGAAAGTATCACCACTTAACCCTTTTATCAAGAATTATTATAGTGATTTAAAAGGTAGTGAATTAAACGATGCATGGTTTAATACTAATACTGCTATTAAAAACAATGAAGTAATTATTAAATCACTTGAAACACAAGTAACAGATGAAAAAATGAGTAATGAAGATAAGGATGTATTATTAGAAACAATCGAAGATTTAAAGTATCAAAATAATACTAATCTTGAAATATTAAAACTCATTGACAGTCTAAGATACGAGGAGGAGAGAAAAAATGCGAAGAATAAAAAGATATCTTAATAAAATGCAAGCAATATCACTTATACTAGCAACAATAGTAATCATTGTTATACCAATTACTCATAATACTAAATTAGTAAGTATAGGTTGGTTTCTACTTGGGTGTAATGCTTTCGGTTGTGGTATGTTTACAAAAAAATGGGGATTAGATGGCATAACTTGGTTTAGAAGAAATGATAAAGATTATAAAAAGAATCTTACGAGAAAATATAGTGATCTACTATTCTATATAATTGGAGCATTTGGAATGTTCTTATGTATCGTTACTTTATTTGAAAATACATTTAAAGAAAATTATATAGCCTTATTAATTGGTTATATAATTTCAATCATCGTATTAGTTGTTATATTCAGTATGACCGACAGAGTTAGTAAACAAATTGAACAATTAATACCAAACAAAAAATAATCTAATGCAAGTGCATTAGATTATTTTTTTATATAGAATGCGAGGCACGTTTTGTCAGCTATGCTGATGAAAGTGGCGATAGCATTCTTTCTTTTTTATGTAAACGAAAGTTGCATAAAAAAAGTAATACCCTCGCTTACGATAGTTTGCATTGGTATTACTTAAAAAAGGTTTCAAAAGGGAATTTCCCTTTGCACACTGATATTGGTTGCCAATATCATAGTGTGTTACTATTTCGGTTGAAATAGTCTATTTGCGAAAATCCATTAGTTGCAAAACTTCTTTTGGATTTTCGCCTTTTATTTTTCTAGATTTGTTTTATCAGGAACATTATTCTTACAATTTGGACAATAACATCTATTTAAGGCATGATCAGCTCTTATTTTCCAAATATAATTACATTTTAAACAACCAAGCTCTGCATTAGATTTTGAACCATAATATTTAAGAACAGCTATTGTTCCATTAGATTTAATAAATATTTTTTCACTAAATCTTTTGCCATAATCATTTTTTTCTTTTTCTCTAACCATTACTTTCTTTTCAACAGATGAAACAATTGTATTTGGAAAGCAAAAAGGACATACTGGATTATCAAGTATTTTTTTATAATTCGAATTCCATTCATGATTACATTTAATACACTTTAATTGTACAGGATATGAAGAGTTAATATATTCTAATACAATTAGGTCTTTATTAGGAATCTTTCTACTAAATTCCTTTGTGTTTTTTTTGATTTTATCTTTTCTTTTATACTCGTTGAAATCAAATTCATCAACAAATTCAACTTTAGTTATAATAAATTCAGATTTATCCCAATTTATGTGGAGTACATAAGTTGGTCTATTTTTAGATTCATAAAATAATTGTAATTTGATTTTTTCAAAATCTAAATGGTGATTAGTCTTTATTTCTAATACCACTTCTTCATTAGATAAATCACACTTTGAAAATACATTGGTCTTTTGATCAATAACAAGTTCTTGTGAATATATTTTCTTATTTTTAAAAATTTTATTTCTAATATATTCTACCAAAGGCTCTATTTGTTTTTGTAATTGTTTTGTTGTTTTATTTACAGATTCTATATATTTATCGTTATCTTTATTTAAAGATTTAATTGTACCATCTTTATTGAAAGAAATAGGAATTTCATTAAAAACTGATGGCAATTTACCAATATAAGTTAAATTAAGTTTATTTTTAAGTTCAAATTCTAATGAATTTATTTTTTCAACATCAAGCATAGTGTTAATTAAATGTTCAATGCTTATTCCACTAACATTAGTTTCAAATCTTGTTATTTTTCTTTTATTTAATTCAAATTTTCTAATATTTTTAGTTTTAATATATACTTTTGGAATATCTCTATAATATTTAAAATTGTTATACCCCTGCAAGTAACTTACTGGAACAATATATTTATCATTTAGTTCAAACACATTATTTCCAGTAACAAGTAAGAATTTGCTATATATTTTTTTAAATAACTCCCATTCAAGTAAACAATCATTATGCCCTGAATGAACATCTCGAACATTATCTATACCATATATTTTACATAAGTTGTCTTTAGTAACATTCCCAGAGGAAAATCCACTTGAAATTATTTGATGTTTAAAATTATAAAAATTTAATTTATCAAATCCCTTTAAATTATGTTTTTTACAATATGCCTTAATAAAAGTTTTATCAATGCTTCCATAAGTTAAAATTGTCCTATCATAAAGGCTAAATTCTTTAATTAAATCATCGAATTCGTCTTGTTCAATTGGTTTTTTATTTTCCAACATATCTTCCGTAATGCCATTAATAGATGTTGTATATACAAAAGAATTTAATTCTAATGGTAAAAATCTATCATAGGTTTTATTTATATTTGGATCATATATAGAAATTGATAATAAATCACATTCGGTTGAATTTAGTCCATTAGTTTCAACATCTAATACAACAAACTTTTTTTCTATATAATCTTCCATTAATTCCACCCCTAAACTTACTATTTCTGCTCAATTTATTACACCAATTATAACACTTTTAAAGCAATTAATATATATATTTTCACAATAGAAAAGTGAGAATATACTAAACACTAGCATATCTCACTTAAATTTTATTACATTGATATTTCATAATCATCCTTACTTTTTTTGGAATGCTTAGAAGTTTTTAAATAACCTGGAACTTCTGCATAATCAAATAACTCATCTTCCTTTTCAGTTTGTTTAGCAATATTATATACATCATTAGAGTTAAAATATTTATTATCATAATATAATTTAACTTCCTCGACAACCTCTTCTTGAATTTCTTTATTTCCTATCTTTAACAAGTTTCTAAAAAATTCTTTAACTTTGTTTAAAATATAACTAATAATTGATTTAAGAGAATGATTTACTTCTATAAGTTCTTGATTTCTACTTTTCAATTTACTAATTTCTTTTGCCATACTTTTATTTTCATTCTCTAACGTCTGATGACTTTTAGTGAATGTTTGTACTTCATTAAATAGTTCATCAATCTTAGGTTGAAATTCTATTGCTTTTTTAGTTTCTTTAATTACATTACTCATACTATCAAAAGTATCTTTTCTTACCTTAACATATTCTTTATCAATTAAGGTATTTTTGGTAGTTTTCATTTTCTCTTCAAAGGTTTGCATAGCATTATCAAGGTTCTTATTGATAGTTTCTACCTTATTTTCATAATATCTCGTAGTTTTTTTAAACTCTCTTACTCTTTGATGTTTAACACCACTTCCTTTAATTCCACGTTCTAAATCAAATCCTTTAGAAGTTAATCTCTCATGATATTTGTCTTGTAATTGTGATAAATGCATTTTATCTTTGATATATTGCTTTTTAGAGATAGTGTATCTTTCGGTATTAGTTCTTTTATCTAACTTTTTAACAAGTGGTACAACAACACAATGAATGTGTGGTGTTGCTTCATCTAAATGAATTGTAGCATGTAACACCTGTTCTTTTTTATAGCCTAAATCATTATAAACGAATTCCATACAAGTATTAGCCCATAACATAATATCATCTTTCGACATGCCTTCAAAAAATTTATTTGTAGCAGTAAACAGTAATTCGTCAGCAACTACATTTTTAGATTTATTTAACATTTGATTAAATGACTTTTGTCTTTCAGTACGTTCTGTTTTCATTCGTTCTTCATGTTCTTTTCTATAATCTTGTGTTAAGTTATAAAAACCCTTAACATATTTTTCTGTTAAGGGTACAAGTTCAATATTATCTTTACTTAATTCTATCTTTATATTTGGATTAGAATTATAAGCATTTTTTTCTCTTTTATTATGTGATCCTATTTGTGCTAAATCATTTAAGGTATAAATAGGTTCACTTCTAAAAATTGCATAGTTTAAATTCATTTATCTACCTCACTTTCTTATATAATTAAAAACAATCATTTTATTGATTGTCATCGATTAATTTATTATCATTTATTGTCGAATTAGTATTTATTACATTATAAATACCTCTTTTACCCTTTGAAATCCATAGTTTATATAGCATTTCAGTTTTTACATCCGAAAAGCTATAAATATTTAATTGAAAAATAAAGCATAAATTAACTTTATTCTTCATCATCGAATCGAAACATTTATTTGGTTCACAATAAATTTTAAGTTGCATATAAAACTCATTATTAGATGTCCAATTTAAATGAACGTCTTTAATTGGATCAATATATAGTTCTAGTGGTATTGGACTATTAGATCCATCATCCCAAAACAAGCCTCCCTCGTCAGGATCTTGCACACACATAAAATGTTCTAGTTCTACTTTTTTTATATGATTCCGCTCAGAAGAATTAACAAAGAAAAGTTTTATTAGATACTCATTTAATTCTTCAACATTATTTTCATATTTTTCAATTAAAATATTTGCACCATAGTCTAATTTATGTTGAGCAGACCAAGTGATTTTTGAATCATTATTATGCTTAACTGATGCTTCAAATTTGTTTTGTAGTTGTACAAAGTCAGTTGACTCTAATAAATCTTTTTTTAATAATTTTTCACTTATATTATTTGATTTTTTAGTTTGCCAAATAGACACAACACCCAAAATTATAGTACCGCTAAAAGACAAAATTCCAGCATAAAAGTTTAAAGCATCACCTGCTGACCACTCACTTTCTAACCACCAAATATTAAAATCATATTTAAATAATATATTAATAATTAATGGAACAAATATTATAGTTAAAACTATAAAAGTTATTAACAAAAGTTTTAAAAACTTTTTCATTGAATACCACCTCATACTCATATTATACCATCAAAAAAGATACTTTTCACAAAGTACCTTGATAAACCATTTGCTATTCCTCAATTTTTTATATTGGGGAATAAATAACCTCCATGTCCAGCATCTACTACCACTCCTATAGCTTTTCTTTCATTCATATTTTTCACCTCTATTATAAAGTATGTTTTCTTAGGTAATTTGTCACTTCTACCAAAGAAAAAACTAAGAATCATCATATTTAGATTCTTATTTTTTTATACTATGTAGAACTATTTGTTAATGTTACTTTAGTTTTATACTCCTTATTATCTCTAATATATGTTACTTCTATTATTTCACCAGGAGTATATTTATATAATTCATATCTTAAATAAGCTATATTATCTACTTTTTCTCCATTTAGTTTAGTAATTATATCTCCTACTTTTAAATCTGATTTACTTGCGCCTGTATTTTGAGTTATTCCCATAACAATTACACCTGATTTTATGTTGTCTGGTACAGTCAATCCATTTCTGTATAGTGCTGATGAATCTGTTACATTTAGCATAGAAATACCTAATACTGGCCATGATATTGATTCATTTTTTTCTAAAGCATCAATATGACTCATTGCATATTCAATGGGAATAGCAAAACCCATTCCTTCTATTTCTTCTTTTACAAGTTTCATAGAATTTACTCCTATTACTTCCCCATTAATATTTAGAAGTGGTCCTCCACTATTACCAGGATTAATTGCAGCATCTGTTTGTAAAACTTTCATTACATAATCTTCTGTTGTTGAATTATTACCAATACTTACACTTACCATTCTATCCTTTCCAGATAAAATACCACTTGTTACAGTTCCTCTATATTCATATCCCATAGGAGAACCAATAGTAAAGACAATATCTCCTATTGAACTTGATTGCGAATCTGCTATATCTGCTACTCCAACTACCTTATCTTTTGCTACTCTAATAACTGCTAAATCTAAGTATTGATCACTACCTAGTAATGTTCCTTCTACTTCTTCATCATTTGACATAATAAGTACAATTTTATCAGTATTTTCAATTACGTGCTGGTTAGTCATTATGTATCCATATTTTAAATCTGTTTTATAAACAAAACCTGTACCAGTTGAGGAAATTTGTCCTCCTTTATATCCTTCTATCATAACAACAGATGGATTTGCTTTTTCTACTGCTTCGGCAATACTATTCTTCTCTACTATAGTAGTACCATTTTTTATTAATCTTTTATTTGATAATAGATTAGTGTTTCTTGCAATTAATAAAATAGTAACTATACATATTAATAATACTACTATTATATAATAAGGTATTAAATTTTTTTGATTTTTTTCTCTATTCATCTAAATAACTCCTTTCTATATTCTTTAATTCAGCCCAATTTTTAGGAAATCCCATTTTATTTAAAACTTTTTCCACAGTTATTGTGGATAAATTATAATCTAGTGTGTTAACAGAATTTTCTAATTCAATAATCATAGACTTAAATTCTTCATTAGTTAATAATTCTTTCATAATTATTAATAGAGCATATAAATCATATTTACCATATATATATTCATCTTCCCTTTTTGGAATGTTTAAAAGTTGATGATAAATTGTGTCACTTATTGATTTTTGGCTTCTATTATCGAACAGGATATCTTCATGGGCACATAGATTTCTATAGTTGGCAAGAATTGGTAGACAATTTATTAAGTTTTCTGGTTTTAAATGATATACTTTAGCAATTTCAATTTGATCATTTTCTTTTAATATTGAATACATTTCACTTACTATTCCAAATGATAAAACCTTTACAAGTATCCATAATGGAATATATCCATAATTATTAGCATAATGAGTGGTAGCATCGTGCTCCCTACTATTAATTCTTATTTGACGCTTCATTTTACTAATTAAGTCTTTTACTTGTCTTCTTTTATCTGGACGATTTGTAAAATTTTTTTCCTTTAAATACTCTTTTTCTCTATATCCATATTTTTTAGATAGCTGATAAGATATGATTGATTTCAAATTATTTTCAATAATTAATAAGTTTTTAAACAGGACATTTCTTATATTCCTATCAAATAAAAACATACTATATAATTCTTCAAAAGTTGTATTTTCTATAAATCTTTTATCTGATGTTCCATACATAAATAAGTGTCTATAACCATTTAAAAAGAAATAATTCTCTCTTAGCAATACATCTTTAGCATATCTTTCATTATTAATTATTAGGCCTTTGTATTTAAGTATTTCTATTTGCTCTTCTAAGTTCTTGAAACTCTTTGCTATCATTTTCTCACCTATTTATAATTATAGCATAATTTTCCTAATTGAACTATGAAAAATATGTGAATAATTATGATATAATTTTAAATAGTTATTTTAATTATTTTGGAGGTGCTTTATGCCTGCTACTATTACTCACGCATACTTTTCTATTGATGTTTATAATAAGCTTGATAAAAAAAACAAAAGAATAAGGAAAAAAGACTTACTAAGATTAAAAATGTTTTCTCAAAGTACTGATCCTATTATGTTTTATAATGTAGAAAGCGTTAATAAAGGCAAAAATATTAGAAGATTTCAATACTATTTTCATACTAATAAGAGTCAAGAATTCTTTATAACTCTTTGCGAGTATATTAAGAACAAAAAACTGTTTGATAATAGTGAGGTTCTTTCTTTTCTATATGGATTTATCTGTCATTATGTTTTAGATAGTATTATACATCCTTTTGTTATTTATAAATCTGGAGTTATGAACAAAGATAATCCTAATAGTTACAAGTATAATTGTAAGCATAATTATATGGAAACCTTTCTTGACAATAAAATGATTATAAAAAAATCTCCTAATAAAAAGTCTTATTCAGATTTTAATTTAAATAAATTCTGTTTTGATACGAAAGATTTTTCAAATGAACTAATTGATGTAATTGATTTTGTTTTTAAAAAGGTATTTCTAATTGAAAATATGTCTAAAATATATCTTAAATCATTGAAGCAAATGAAAGGTTTTTTACTTAGATATCGTCTAGATAGATTTGGACTAAAGAAGTTGATCTATAGAACTATTGATCTATTTACTAATTCTTCTACCTTTAAATTTGATTGTTTGTCATATCATTATATTCCAAAAAATGAAGAAATGTATCTTAATTTAGAACATAAGGTCTGGTATAATCCCATTAATAAAAAAATTAAGAGTTATGATAGTTTTTATGATTTATATGATAAAGCTGTTTTGGAAGCTGTTAGAATAATTAATGAAGTTAATGATTACTTTAGAGGTAAAAATTCTACTCTTTCGGATATTTTTGTTAATAATAGTTATTTAACTGGCCTTAATTGTAATTTGGGAGATAAGTTCAAATATTTTGAATTTTAAAAATTAATTTATTTTGTATATAATTGTTTAATTTTTCCATAATAGTATTAGGTGAAGAATATGTTTTATAGATATGAAATCAGAAACAATTATGGTAAAGAGTCTTTATATTTATATTTGACAATGAATGAAGAAGTATCACAAGAACTTGGTAGTAATGATAATACAACAATGGAAAACAAAGTAAAAAATTATATGAAAAGTCGTAATATTGATTATGATGGTGAAGATGTATTTTTAGTAGTAGATGGTATTGTTGTTAAGAGTCTTAATATAAAGGATAAAGATATAAGAATAGAAACATTAGATGATAAGAGTGATTATGTTAACATAAAATATCTAGTAACTATTCGTAATAATGGTAAAGAAAAGACTATTCCTTTAAAGGACTACTTGATAGGAGTTATGTTTACTAATAAGTGCTATCTTTATCCAGAAGAAGTAAGAAAAGCCCTTTGTATACTTTATAGAACTTATGCTTATTATAAGATGGAGAAAGACAGTTTTATAGATTATAGTGATGAATTTATGTTATATAAAGATACATCATATTATAAACTAGCATTTATTGATAACTATCAAAATTTTTATGATGCTATTATATCAGCTATAGATGAGACAGATTGCATTTTTATAACATATGAAAATAATTATATACTTCCATTCATTCATTTAGTTAATAATGGCTATACTGATGAAGATTCTAACTATCCTTATTTAGAAAAAAGATACAGCTTGTGGGATTTACTTTCTCCTAGTTATATGGAAATAAAAGAATTTACTTATAACTATTTAGAAAAAGTCTTTAATGTTAGAAAGAGTAGTATACAGGAGTTAAAAATCATTGAACTTACTAGTGGGAATAGAGTTAATAAACTTAAACTAGGTGAGTTAGTTTTAACTGGTGAAGAGTTTAGAAATAGATTAAATCTCGCTTCTACTGATATGACTATTTTGATTAACGATAAATCTATTAAAATTATAACTAGAGGCCAAGGTAATAGTCTAGGACTTTCTATAAGTGGTAGTAGTGAACTTGCTAAAAGTGGCTGTAACTATTTACAAATACTTGATTACTACTTTCCTAAATGTATAATTAAAAAATATTCATAAAAAAACAATATATACAAATTTTGAATTCTTATAATGAACCAAAATTAGTTTATATATTGTTTTTAATTATTTAATTGTTTTAAGTTATTAAGTGCTTTATCTGCATCGTTATTAATTTGATATGTGCTTTTTAAAAATTTAATATAATTATCAACTTCTTGAGAAAATCTATTCATTTTTACCGATTCAACTTCTAACTTTTCTTTATTTAATGTTATTATTTCTTTAACATTGTTATTAGCCTTTTCTAAAATATTTATTATATTTTTAAACTTATCGTATTCTATATTACCTATCATTTTTTATTCCTTCTTAGTATTATAATCTATATTTTCTTTTTGCTTATTATTAATACTTTCTAAAAGTAATTTATATTTTATGGCATCTTCTTTATACTCTTTAAGATTGTTGATAAAATTTAAATTATCTTGACTAAGCCAAGAAGTTTCTAAAATATTTAATGCTGAAAATATAGTATTTACTTCATTTACATAAATTTCTGTATTATTCATAACTATAGTTCTCCTTATTATAGTAAAACAAGTCTAGATCCATTTTTTATATCTGTATCTTTCACTAGCAATTGCACATCATATACTATACCTGACTCTTTACTATAAAGATTTGTATCATCTTTTATAATGTAATCTATATCGTGACTTTCGCTTAATGATTTTTCTATTAATTGCTTAATTGTTCCTACTCTTTTATTTATCGGTATGAAAATATCATATTCTTTTTCAAAAAGAGGAAGATATAATTCTATTAGTATTTTATTCTCAGTATTATTCATCTTCTAGCACTCCTTCTAATAGTTTTATAATATTAGGCCTACCTTTTTCAATAAGAACTGCAAAACCTTTTTTTAGTTCTGTTCTTAAGTATCTTGGAGAGCTTGCCAGTTTAATAGTAAATTGATCAAGAACTCCGCTTCCAAGCCATAGTCCATTCGCTTGGTTAAATGTTTGTTTATACCATTGTTCATATGAAATATTTTTAATTTTTTCTGATGAATCAACTATAACAAAATTATAAGTATTTAGATTTACTCCTTCCATTAAACTTTGAGTAAATTTATTCTTTAGATTTAAATCTAATTTTGTTAATAGATTATCAAGACCTAAAATAATTACAGTTGTTCTTACTTTATTATTTAATATATCATTTTGATAATTATTTTCTTTATATAAGTTTATTTGATTTTCTAAGTCCTCATTTATTTTAGAAATAATAGCATTAAAATCTTGTTTTACTAATAATGTATTTTTTAAGTTTTCTTTTATTATTTCAAAGGTATCTATTACTATAACTTTTCTGTTTTCTATAAATGATATCGTTTTATAAAAATTATTTAAAAATGCATAGTATGAATGAATATCATTTCCTGTTATTAAATAATTATAATTTTTAGCTAAGTCAATTGTAGATACCTGAAGTGTATCTTTATAGATACCTACTGGAACAATTTGAATATTATTTAAATAATTTTCTACTACTTGATGAGTAATATTTATAGGTAGAACTGGTACTTTAGGTGCTTTATATTCAAATATTTGTGCTAATTTAGCACTTATCACCTTTAAATATTCACTCATTCTTTCATTTTGATATGGATACGCTACTTGGAACTCATGTATTTCATCAAGTTTTACTAAACCCCTACCATATATTTTTGATGGATATTTTTTTTGAATGTTACCTAGTACAGAATTATAATCTGATTGGTCATTGAACTGTAATACAAGGTTTTGTTTAAAGTTTTGTCTTAGACGATATCTCAGTGTTGTTGTTGTTGCAGCACTAACAATGAAAGTTATTCCATATTTAAATCCTTCTCTTGTTAAAAGACTAAATAAATCTTCATATTCGTCATAACTTTCAATGTATGCATCATAGTTATTTATAATTACAATTATTAATGGTAGAGTTTTTCCACTATGTTTACAGTAAAAGTCAAAATCTCCGTTATAATCTACAAACAATTTTTTTCTATTTTCAAGTTCTGATTGTAACAATTTATATAAGTTAGCAACTTTTTCTTCCTCACTACTAAATATAATATCACCAACTTGAGGTGCTTTTTGAAATACTCTTAAAGTTTCAGCTCCAAAATCTAAAATGTAAAAATTTGTCTCTTGTGGGGAATGATCTGTTATTGTAGAGTAAATAATATTTGATATTAATAATTCTTTTCCTGAACCAGTTGAACCATATATTATAGTATTTCCGTCTTTTGATAACGGAAGAGTAAGAAGACCCTGTTTTTGATTATTTGGATCATCATATTCTCCTACTATTGGATTTATATTACCTGCTTCTACAATGAACTTGTACTTTTCTTTTAACTGTTCTGTATAAATATATTCTGGTATTTTATCAAGCCATAATTTTTTTATTTCTATATTTTCTTTTTTGGCAATTTGAACGATATGTTTAATAATACTTGTTATTTCCTCACCTTCAGCATTTAAAACTAATTGTTTATTAGCACTATCAATACTTCTGATAACATTTCCTACATTGTCTATAAAGTCTATTCTCTCATCAATTTTCTTTTTACGTTTTTCTACTGGATAGTACTTTGCACCAGAAAATGCTGATTGTCCTAAGGCAAATAACTCATTATAACCAACTTGTAAATAGAAACGTCCAGTTTCTTTTAATGAAGCAGCATCAGCACATTTTATCATATCCATACTATCTGTTCTATCTTGTACTTTTAAACATATTCTAAATTTGGAGTTTGACCAAATTTGGTCATTTACTACTCCTGCTGGTTTTTGAGTTGCTAAAATTAAATGCACTCCTAAACTTCTTCCAATACGAGCTGTTGATATTAATTCATCCATAAAATCTGGTTGTTGGTCTTTTAATTCAGCAAATTCATCTGAAATAATTAGTAAGTGAGGAACTGGTGTTTTGACAAGGTTTTCTCTATATAATGTCTGATATTTATAAATATCTATTGTGCTTTCATTTAATGAGTCTCTTGCTTCATTAAATATTCTTTGCCTTCTTCTAAGTTCGCTTTTAATAGATGATAAACTTCTATTCATTTCTACAGTATCAAGATTTGTAATAGTTCCTGCTAAATGAGGTAATTTTACTCCAGTCTCTTTATTTTCAAAAGCTCCTGCAAGACCTCCTCCTTTATAGTCTATTAAAATAAAGTTTACTTCATTTGGAGTATAATTAATTGCAATAGATAAAATATAGGTTATTATTAGTTCACTTTTTCCACTTCCTGTCATACCTGCAATTAATCCATGAGGTCCATGAGCTTTCTCGTGAAGATCTAATTTAAATAATTCTCTATTTTTGTTAACTCCTATTGGAACTTGAAGAGTTTTAGTAGGATTACTGTTTCTCCATCTATCTAGAATATTTAATTGTTCAACTTTACCTACATCATACATTTCAAGGAAGCTAATCATCGTTGGTAAACTACTATTTTCTTTTTCTATTTCTATTGGAATATTCGCTAATCGCTTTGTACATTGATGCATATCTATATTTAAATTATAATCAGCAATAAACTCTTTTTGTTTATTTGAAACTAATTCATTTTCAAAGATACCAGACATTTTATCACCAATACTTATAAACGTATGACACTCATTTGGTAAATTTGTGAGCCTATTATTAATTATCATTAAACTAAAACCAATATTTGTACTTTCATTACATATATCTTTTATTATTTCAAGTTCCCTTACTGATTTGAAATCATCTATTATAATAAAGAAATATGGTTTAAAACTAGTATAATCATTTTGAGTAGTTTGAACATAATCATTCGAATTATTATTTTTTCTTCCTTGAAATATTTGTTCTAAGTTTAAAGATAATTCTTTGGCTTCATCACTATTAGTAGCAAAATATCTTATTGTTTTTGTATTATTCCAAGTATGAGGAAGAGATTTTATATAATCCCATCTATTTTTATTTTTTTCATTTGTAAATACTACTATTTTTAAATCTTCGTAACTATGAAAAGTTATCAATTGAAGAATTAGACCATCTATAAAGTAAGATTTTTGTCTTCCATCTCCAATTATTGCAGAAATGTTATTTTTAGCAAATGAAAGATTTATTGGAACATTTTCTAATTCTTTTGATTCCTTTCCTAAGTCTAGAACAAGTTGTTCTAAATTATCATCTTCTAAAGAAAATCTTTTTTCTGGATATTTTACTATTCCTTTAAAGTTTGTTCCACCTAATCCTAGACGTAAGTCTAAAAAGTCATTTTGATCTATTTCTCTTTCCCATAATGATCTTTTTCTTTGCACAATAATATTATAGCATTCTTCTAAAGTAATGTAGTTTTCAAGAAGAACTTGTCTTTCCTTTTCCATTTCATTATGTATTGTATTTCTTTTTTCATCAATATACTCTTTGTATTTATTTTGACGTAATTCTTCTCTTTTTCTTTGTTGTTTTTTCTGATAACGTTTATTAAGAAGAGGCCAGAATATCATAGTTAAAAGCATTGCTACACACATTATTATATTTGGTAGAGCTGAATAGATATCTTTTTCTCCTGATATTACAGATGATACTGAAGAATAGCCCATCATTAATGAGACCATTCCCATACTAATCATTGGTCCTATTACATATAAAAGAGGGGTATTATCAACCTTTTCTTTAGCTGGTGGAGGATCAATTGATATTTCAACAGGTTCTATTCCTGATTTAAATCTTGGTGATCTAAAGAAATAGTCTTCTTCATTATAAAATTCTATATTTTCTTCTGAAATATTTTCTTCATTTATTATAGGTTGAACTAAAGCTCTTTTTGGAGAAAATGTGCTATTATCTACTTTTATTAAATCTCCTATTCTATTTACTATTATAGAATCTCCCAATACTATAATTTTTAATCCCATTATAAAAATAATATCTCCATGATATAATCTTTTACTGGATATTAATTCATTATTAACATAAGTACCATAATTACTATTTAAATCCTCTATATACCAAGTATTGTCTTTATATGTTAATAAACTATGTTTTTTGGATACTAAGGGATAGTTATAATTAATTTGTGCTTCAGGGTTGTTACCTATTAAGATAGAAGTATTTGGGTTTACTAGTAAATGCTGATAGTTTTTATCTGATGATGGGGAGCAATAAAGTAGTATATAATCATTTTCATTATTTATTCTTATAAAGTAAAGATTATATTCTTTTAAAATCATAGAGTCTAGTTCTTTATTGTTAGATACTATTTTGGCTTCAAAATTACTCTTTAAATACCAAATATCATTTTTTGCTTCAATACTTATTAAGTTTTTTGTGTTTCCTAAACCGTCTATATCTGTAATCCAAAATGTTCCAGATACAGTCGTTGGTAAAGTAAAATTATATATTTTAGTACGTTTAATTAATCTAACTATCATAATTACACCCCATTTAAAAGTATATAATCATACTTTTCTATTCTTTTATCCTAAATTAATTATATCTAGAAATAAGGCTTTTTTCAAGGAAATATTGTTATTATATTTAATTATAATAAGCCCAATCAACGTTTCATTATTTTTATATATTATTATGGAGGAATATTTTATGATAGATTTTTTTATAGGACTTTCGCCAGTGTATCAAGCCTTAATTGCTGGGTTATTTACTTGGAGTATTACATTACTTGGTGCTAGTGTTGTCTTTTTCTTCAAAAAGACTAATGATACTTTTATGGATGCTATGCTAGGATTTTCAGCAGGTGTTATGATTGCTGCAAGCTTCTTTTCATTAATTGAACCTGCAATAGAAATGTCAGAAAGTTTAAATCAAATTGGTTTTATTGTAGTTAGTGTTGGTTTTATATTAGGAATAGTATTACTTTATCTTAGTGATTTACTTTATAAGTATATTGATAAAAAAAAGAAAAGATATACAGCTGACAGTAAAAAAAGATGTTTAATGCTTATTTCTTCTATAACCCTTCACAATATACCTGAAGGCCTTGTAATTGGGGTTGGTTTTGGTTCTTTGATTTATAATATTACAGGTTCTAGTTTAATGTCTTGTATTACTTTAGCACTTGGTATTGGAATACAAAATTTTCCTGAAGGAAGTGCTGTTAGCCTACCTCTTAGAAGAGAGGGATATAGTCGATTTAAAGCTTTCTTCATTGGCCAGTTAAGTGCAATAGTTGAACCAATAGCAGCGGTAATTGGTGCCATACTTGTTATGAAAATTAAGTGTATTCTACCATATTTGTTAGCAATGGCTGCTGGTGCAATGTTTTATGTTGTAGTTAGTGATTTGATACCAGAAAGTCAAAAGAATAAAAAGAAAAACCTAATGACTATTGTAACCCTACTTGGATTCGTAGTTATGATGGTATTAGATGTTAGCTTAGGCTAAAAATAAGTCACTTAATTGTGACCTATTTTTTTATTCAAGATAAAGTTTTTGTCCTTTTTTTAACCTTATAGCATACATATCATCTTTTTGGCAAGTAAATATCAACTTTGAATTAATTGATTCCTCCTTATTTTTTTCGTCTTCTACTGGTGGTTCTTTTGTATCATCTGGTATTTCTTTTTCTGATTCATTGTTATCTGGTGGTAATATGGGCTCTTCTTTATTTTCTGACTCTATCTTTTTAAATGTATAGCCATTACTATTTAAAATTTTTATACTATCATCTATCCATAAGCATTCGGTTGGATCTTTTCCATTGTTAATGACCCAAGTTCCATAATTATTTTTGTACCAACCAGAACCAGTAAACTTTCCTCTACCGCATTCAAAGTGGCAGTGGTTTCCTGTTGCAATACCTTTAGTGCCTTCTTGATAAAAAACTTCGCCTTTTTTTATTACCTTACCAATATATAGATTACTTACATCATTATCGTGAGCAAAAAGTATTGTCATATAATCTATTGTTCCATCTGGATATTCTACTTTATCTATACTTTCTAGCCAGACTTCATTAGCATCACTTGTATAAATCTTTCTTACTACGCCTGTGAATGGAGCTAATATATTATCTATTCCTGTGTCACTGCCTGCCTCATCTATTGCAAAACTTCCCTTATGACTTCCCATATTATACCCCTGAGTTATTCTCATATAAGGACTTGGATAAAGTGGTTTCTCCATTATTTACCACTTCCTGTCTCTATAAGATTTTCTTTCGCTACCTCAATAACATTTTTATTTATTATATCTCTATATGATGCTATTTTTCCTTCAAGAGACTTGTAGATAGTATCTGCTCCTATAAAGCTGAAAAGTCCTACCCAAAGACTTTCTGGAAAATTAATATTGGTAAATGTTATACAGAAAACTAGACCAAATACCATATTTACTATTAAACTATAAATAGATAGACAATTTGAGCATTTAAAGTACTTTTTTGTTTTCTGAATAAATGCACAAGTTATAGTACTCATTGCAATTGAAACTACTAACATTTGTTGCAAGAGTGATAATTTTAACATAATAATCTCCTCATACCATTATATGTTATAATATATTTTTTGCTACAGAATATTTATGTTTTATTAACTTATTATTTGAGATATTATATATTGATATCATATTTAATTACTTTATCAGACTATAATATAATAGTATAAAAAAGTATTGGAAATTTAATCCAATACTTTTTGTTTGGTTTATTTTAACGTTTACTAAATTGTGGTGCACGACGTGCTTTCTTTAATCCTGGTTTCTTACGCTCTTTTTTACGAGAATCACGTGTTATAAATCCAGCTTTTTTTAAGACTTTTCTATAACTATTTTCAGAATCAGTTGGAGTTGTAGAATCATATTGTAATAAAGCTCTTGTAATACCTAAACGAATTGCTCCAGTTTGTCCTGAGAAACCTCCTCCTGATACTTTAGCATCAATATCAAATATTTCTCTAGTACCTGTTAAATCTAATGGTTGAGTTAAATCCATTACTAATACTTCATATGGTAAATACTCATTTACATCACGTCCATTAATTGTTATTTTACCTTTACCTGGTGTTAATGTTACACGAGCAACACTTGTTTTTCTTCTACCTGTTCCAGTATATACTTTTTTATCATTTTTTGCCATTATTTAACCTCCATAATTTCTGGTTTTTGTGCACTATGTTTATGCTCATTTCCTGCATATACAAATAATTTTTTATACATAGAGCGACCTAGACGATTTTTAGGAAGCATACCTTTTACTGCACGTTCTACCATCTCAACTGGATATTCTTCCTGCATAGTTCTTGCTGTTCTTTCTCTTAATCCACCTGGATATTGTGAGTGATTATAATAAATTTTCTTATCTAACTTATTACCTGTTAGTTTAGCTTTTTCAGCATTAATTATGATGATGTAATCTCCGCAGTCAATATGTGGAGTATAAGTTGCTTTATTTTTTCCTCTTAAGATATGTGCTGCTTTACTAGCTACACGTCCTAGTGGAACATCAGTTGCATCTATTACATACCATTTACGTTCTACTTCTTCTTTTTTTTGCATATAACTTTTCATATTTTTTCTCCTTTATCCATTACTTAAATTAAGTTTTCCCAGGACTTAATTTATAGTGGGGATATTTCAATGTACCAATTTTGATTATACTAAATAATATATGTAAAATCAAGCATTTTTATTGTGATTTATGGCTTTTTTGTATATTTACTGAACTGCAAAAGTAAATGCAACCCTAAAAAGACTATATAGTTGCAGTA
>CAJTKB010000011.1 GCA_910576925.1 uncultured Bacilli bacterium
AGCATTACTTTACACTTTTTTATCAAAAATTCCGGTTTCTACTTGAAATTCAGCTATATCATATAATAGTAAATAACTTTATATACTTGTTTTTACTCTTAATAATAAAATAGCTAATCACAAAAGAAATAATAACAACTACAATAAATAGCTTTATACCATATAATAAATTAGAAAATAATCCTATATATGCAATAACAGGTCTATGAACTAAATACAGACATATACTATAACTTCTAAGCTTAGTATATCTTTTATTATTACTAATTTGTAATAATATACTAACAAAGAAAAACATCAAGAAAGGCATAATAACAAATAGACTATTGTCTTCGATATAGGCTCTGTTTCTAATAAAAGTCACTTCAAAAATTAAAATCAAATAACAAACTAAACAAAGTATTACATTTTTCCTTAAGCTAAATAAGTTACCATTCCTATACATTTTAGCAAGAAAAACACCTATAGATACAAAAAGAATACCAACAAAAATACCATTACGAGAAGATATAAATATTTTATTATATAGATCAACTATTATTTTAAAAATATTAATATCATCTATTACAAAATAATACGAATTAGAAATAAGCGCGAAAATATATAAAAAGAAGCCTATTATAATAGGAAGAGTAAATTTAGATCTTTTATAAAATTTTGAAACTATAAATATTGCAACCATTAAAGCTAAAATATACCATAAAGCCCCCCAAGGATAAAAAAATACTTTTCTAATTAAATTTAAAATAGTTAAAAATAAATTACCATCAAAAGTTTGAACAAATTCTGGAATAATTCCAACTAGCAGCCAAAATACAAAAGGATATAATAACTTTTTAATATAATTATTAGTTACTACATCTATCTCTTTATTATTTAAAATTTTTATTCCATATAAAAAACCAGATGTAACAAAGAAAAAGGGAACAACAAGTCTAAAAATGCAATGTGTAATATACCAATTAACATCAATATTAAAACTTTCAAGCACCAAAGTATGAAGTGCTATTATAAAAATACTAAATATAAACTTAACTATATCAATATACCCAAAATCTCTCTTCATAAAGTTCCCCTATCATATATATTTTTTTTAATCCATTCTTTCAATTTAATAAAACTATTACACCCAGATACAAAATTAAATATAAAAATTCTAATAAAATCAAGCAAGGAACATAACGCAAACAATATTATACTATGAAAAAATAAGAAAAATAAAATTTTCATACTACTATTCATATAACCAGTCATTCCAAAGTATTTATAAACATAACTTCTTAATAACTTATTTGTATGTATTAAATATACACCAAGAGTAGTTTTTGATAGCATATTTATAAACTTATTGTTTATAGTTAATGAAGAAAAAAAGATAAAATAAACTATTGTTTGAAAAATCACTAGTGGATTATCATATGAAAACGTTGAAGAAATAATAACATCTGATATATACTTTGTCATAAAATTAAAACCAGCTAACTTAATAGCTAAATAGTAAAATAAAACATTAAGTAAAACTATACCTAAAAAAATAAAAACAAGAAAAGAAGGACTATTTACTACAGAAAGCTTTTTAAACTTATTAATATTAAAATAACATCTTAAATATGCTCCTATAAAATATAGCAATATAAAATTAGAAAGTGAGTATCCATAATTATTATTAAAGGCAATTTGAGCTGTTAAGGATGGCAAAATACTTATTATAAAAAACAATACTAACAAAATTTTTCTAAATTCATTCTTACTACTATTATTAATAACTTTATTTAAAATAGGACTAATTAAATATAAAAGTACATAATTAGCCAAAAACCAATAATCTTGATAATTAATAGGTGAAATATTTTTTAAAATATCCATATTACTAAGAGAAATTCCACATAATAAGACAATCAATAATATTATAAACTTATAAAACCAAGTTAAATTTACTAAATAAACTTATCAAACTTAAATTTATTCTTACACTGAAAATAACCTGTAACTATAATAAAAGAATTAACATGAACTACTAATACAGCTTTAATAAATGTTAGAAAAATATTTATTATACCTGTAGTAGCATCAAGAACTCCTCCTTGACATAACATATGCCACAAAACTATCATAAACATTGATACAATACGCATTAATTCAAAATTAGATTGCCTTATACTCTCATTACTCTTCATAATAATACATACCTCATATACACCTAAATGAAGAAACAATTTAAACTTTGATCATAAATATTTATAACTAATCATTTAAATATGGTAATAAAATTTTAGTTACTTTTATATATCCAAGCGAAGTCAAATGTACCCCATCTTCAGTATATTTTAATTTTAACATATTCTTTTTATCTAGTAAATTACTATTTATATCAATATAAGTAACATCAGTATTCTTATAATATTCCTTTAATCTATTATTTATTTTATTTATATCTTTATTCGACCTATGTTCAACAGAAGTAGGATTAACTCTTTCATCATCACTATTATTAACTGGATAAATAGATTCAACATATATCTTAGCCGTAGGTCTATTCTTACTTATTTTACTAACAATTTTAATAATGTTATTAAATATATCATCTACACTCTTCTCCTGTTTCAAATCATTAATACCAATTAGAAGAAATACCTTAGTAGGATTATACTTATAAACTTTCTCATCTAATGTCCTTAATACATCATCTGTAGTATAACCACCCACTCCACTATTTACAACTGGAAGTCCATCATAAAGTTCCTCAATAGGATATCTTTCTGTAATAGAGTCCCCTACAAAAATAAAATTATCATTTGATTCTACTTTTATATCATAAATATTATTTATACTTCCCTTATAGTAATGATCAAAATAATAAAAATCTATAAAAATAAACAATATTAATAATATAAATACAATAAAAAATACTATTTTAATAATTAACTTAACTTTATAACTTTTATTTTCAACATTTGCTTTCATACTACCTCCAAATATTTAAGATATATAATAGCAGAAAAAAAGAAGAAAGCAAAATATTTTTTCACATTCTATCTCTTACTTAAATATTCTTTTATCTTTTTTGTTACAATTTCATATCCTTCATCACTTAAATGAAGTCCATCATTTGTATATTCTAACTTTAAATTCTCAGATTCATCTTGTAATTCCTTATACATATCAATAAAAGTTATCTTATTTTCATCACAAAAACTTCTAAGTCTACTATTAATTTCCTTTATATCTTGATTATCACGCTTATTAACCATATCCATATCAACTTTATCATCATCTGTTTTATTAATTGGGTAAATAGATTCTAGATAAATTTCACAATATGGTCTATTAGTTTGTATCTCCTTAATAATTTCTTCTATATTATTAACAATCTTATCTATACTCGCGCCCTTATTAAGATCATTAGTACCAATTAATAGAAAAACCTTACTAGGATTATATTGATATACTCTGTTTTGCATATCTGCTAAAATATTATCAGTTACATTTCCACCTATTCCACTATTCACAACATTCATATCTGGAAAATATTTTTCTAACTTATAAAAATAGGTTATAGAATCTCCCAAAAATAAAATATTTTCTGGAACTACTTCTTCCTTTTCAACTTTAATCTTTGTAACTATCTTAACCTTTTTATGATCAAAGCTAATAAAGTGATATATAATATAACTTCCTAAAATAAATATAATGCTAATAAAAATAAAATAAGTAAATACTAAATATTTAGGTTTTTTAACAATAACTTTTGGTTCCTTTTTCTTTCTTTTTGGCTTATCAATAAAGCTTGTATCCATTTCATCTTCATAATTATTATTATCAAAATTAAATTTCTGTTGTTTAGTAAAAGTTAATCCTAAATCAATTTTTTCATAATACTGTTCATTCTTCTTAACACGCCTAGCAACAGTATTATTATCTGCCTTTACTCCCTCTTTTTCTTTAGTACTTTTTTTATTACTTAAATCTTTTTTTGGCGCCATAAAATCACCTCTTACTAGTATCACGATATTAATTGTAACACAAAAACATTCTAAAAAGTACTCATAATTAAATTTTTCTATTTTTCACTATCAAAAATTAATTTTACACTGATAGTAACCTCTTCTCCATTTAAAGGTGTATCAAGATTTAAACCTTCAATCATTGCAGAATACTTAATATTATTATCAAGCATTTCATAAACAGCCTTACTATAATATCTTGGAACATATCCTAAAATATACTCTTTCAAATCAGCTTTATAAATAATCTTAATAGCATATTTATCTTTACTATTTCCATCATCTTTTTTCAAATATAACTTATCATTTACTTTTAAAAGAGATTTTAACCCATCTTCAATATAATACCTTGTTCCAGCAATATCAAATTTACTCTTTTTATAATTAAATTCTCTAATAAATTCAAAATTATCGGTAAGAAGTCTTCCTCTAGTTCTAGATAAAATGTTAAATTCATCATCTATTAAACTTAAATCGTATGTATTTAAAATATCAAGATAATCAGGTCTTGCTTTATTAGGAAGCCTTGTACTTATATTTGTAAAAAGTGATGATGAAGAATATATTTTATCTAAATCACTAAAACCAGGAAAAAAGTCAAAACCTTTTGAAATAACCTCAGGAAGTTCATCCTTGAGATATCTAAAAGTATATTTTTCAAAATCATATGTAAGCTCCCCTATTACATATCTTTTTCTTTCTATTGGTTCTTTCCATACTAAAAATAACTTTTCCATACCATAACCTCACTTTATTATACTCATAAGTATTCTTTTTCTTTCCTTTAAATATTTTATTATAAATTTTTTATGTTCGCAAATAAGTAGTTTTGAAGGAATTTGTAAAACTATTTTCTCTATAAGTTCATCACTAAGTTTATCCAAATTCAAAATCTCTTTCCTAATAACATCAGGATACATCATATATAAATATTCTATAAGTTCGAATAAATTATATCGTTCCTTTCCGTTTTCCTTATATATTACAGCTTTTCCTCCTCTTATATAGCTATTAAAATCACGTACTTTATCATAGTACTTCTTTGCAAAACTATAATTCTTAAAACTCCTAAGCAAATTACAACCATTATCATATAAAGGAGATAATTTGTAACCTTTCTCACTCCTTGTAATACCCCAATTTTCTTCGTGTCTATCAGTTTCTCCTACTAAACAATCAAATACCATTATCTTTAGAAAGTCAGTAAAAAGTCCTTTATCAATTTCATCTAAACACTTTTTTATATTAGAAATAGTATAAAACTCACCTCTCTTAGAAGAATCTTTATTTATATAAGAAATAGCATCATTATGTACTTCATCCTGCCTATTAACAAACAAATAATTTAAAACTCCAATTCTTCCATCTTCATCTTCTCCAAATTCTATTCTAGCACAAGGATATCCTAATACTTTGGCAATTTCATAACTCATCTTCTCAGAACAAGCCTCACTACAATTATAACTCTCATATTTGAAATATATTTCATTTTCATTTTCTCTTGAACGAGCAATTCTTTTATATCTTGTTCCTTTAGTATTCATAGAGACATTAGCCAAAAAGTCAAAATTAACACCAACTTTAAAAATATCATATTCCAAACAAATCATCTCCTATAAATACTCCACTATCTGACAAAACTTTTAAAAAAAATTTTTAATACCTATCATATAATTATTATAACAGGAAACAAAAAGACATTTCAATAAAAGAAAAATTAATAGCCAAATAATTTAAAATATAGTATAATATAAAATAGGTGATGAGATGAATTATCCAAACGGATTAAAAAAAGAAAACAAAGAAAATAGTTTTAGCTATACGAATTATGCTAACCGTGGAATGAGTCTTGAAAGTGAACTGAACATAACAAATGAATATTATAGACAAATTGATAAGGCCTATATCTATAAAAAACCTACCCCCTTAAAGATAGTCAAAGTAGATTATAGAAAAAATAAAGTCACAGAAGGATACTTTGATACACCATCAACTACTGACTATAACGGACTATATAAAGGAAAGTATATCGACTTTGAGGCTAAAGAAACAACATCTACTACAATGTTTCCTTTAAATAACATTCATCCTCATCAATTAAAACATCTAGAAAATATTGAAAAACACGGTGGAATCTCTTTTTTAATAGTTAGATTCACTAAACTAAATAAAACATATCTACTATTAGAAAAAGATTTATATAATTATTTACAAACTACTACTAGAAAATCCATAAGCATAAATTATTTCAATGAAAAAGCCTACTTAATTAAAGACAAATATAGTCCAAGAGTAGACTATTTAGAAGTATTAGATAAAATTGGAGGAATTTAATATGGCAAGTAAAAATACAAATAAAAAAACAAACTCTAGAACAAAAAAGGTTTCTAGTTCTAAAAAAAGTGATATAGAAAAAACAAAACAATATTCAAAAAACAGCTTCAATGAAACAAAAAGGGATAGTAAGAAAAAGAAAAAAAATCTATGGATACCTTGGTCTATGCTATGTGCTCTTATCTTAACACTTTCATTATTTAAATTAGGACTTGTGATAACTATTCTAGTTGCTATAATAATGATAATAATATCTGCTATTGCATATTTTATAGGAAGTGTAAAAGCAAATTCAAAGAAAAGAAAGATTTTAAATGCTTTTCTAATATTATTCTTGATTTTGTTTATATTAGGACTATTAGCATTCGGAGCATTTCTTGCTTATATAACAGTTACAGCACCAAAGTTTGATCCAAAACAATTAGAAACTAAAGAGTTATCTATCTTATATGATAAGGATGGAAAAGAATTCGCAAAACTTGGTAGTGAAAAACGTGAAAAAGTAACTTATGAGGAACTACCTCAGGTTTTAATAGATGCTATAGTAGCAACTGAAGATTCAAGATTTTTCCAACACAATGGAGTAGATCTTCCAAGATTTGCTAAAGCAACTGTTGGGCAATTAATGGGAAACTCTAGAGCTGGAGGAGCTTCAACTCTTTCGATGCAAGTTGTAAAAAATTCATTCACCTCTACAGAAGCTTCTGGAATAAAAGGAATTATCCGTAAATTTACAGATATTTATCTAGCTGTATTCAAATTAGAGAAAAATTATACTAAAGAACAAATAATAGAATACTATGTTAATAATCATAATCTAGGTGGTGTCATTTATGGTGTCGAGGAAGCAAGTGAAGCTTACTTTCAAAAAAGTGTTAGTGAACTTAATTTAAGTGAAGCTGCTACACTAGCTGGTATGTTTAAAGCTCCAAACTATTATAGACCAACATCAAATCCAGAAAATGCCGCTAAAAGAAGAAAGACTGTTCTTTATTTGATGAGAATTCACGGATATATTACTAAAGAAGAAGAAGAGGCAGCAAATGCTATATCAATAGAATCACTTGTTGGTAACTCAACTGGTGGTAAAGGAACAGCCACAAATCCATATCAAGCATATGTAGACACAGTAGTAGACGAATTACAAAGTAAATATGATATAGATCCTTATAATAAATCAGTTCTAGTATATACCAATCTAGATAGAGGAAAACAAGAGGCCGTAAATAATGTAATGAATGGAGTATCATATACTTGGAAAGATGATCAAATACAATCTGGTGTATCTGTCTTAGATTCACAAACTGGAAAAATTTTAGCAATAGGAGCTGGTCGTAACAGAAAAATCGGTGATTTCAACTATGCAACTCACGGTAATAGACAACCAGGTTCAACTGCTAAACCATTATTTGATTATGGACCAGGTATAGAATATAATGACTGGTCTACTTATACACCTTTTATTGATAGTCCCTACTCATATTCTAATGGACGTTCAATTAGTAACTGGGATAATTCATATATGGGTAATATGACTTTAAGAAAAGCTCTTGCTTTATCTCGTAATATCCCAGCTCTAAAAGCTTTCCAACAAGTTGATAATAAAAAAATTATTGAATTTGTTCAAAATCTAGGTATAACTCCAGAAGTTGAAAACGGAAGAATTCACGAAGCACATTCAATTGGAGCATTCTCTGGTACTAACCCTCTTGAAATGTCAGCTGCTTATGCTGCTTTCTCAAATGGTGGATATTACAACGAACCTTATTCTGTTGAAAAAATAGTAGATCGTACTACAGAAGAAACAATATCACATAAATCTAATAAGAAAAAAGTTATGAGTGATGCTACAGCTTATATGATAAGTAGTGTCTTACAAGATGTATCCTTAAATGGAGGATCAATCCAAAATGTAGCGGCTAAAACTGGTACAACAAACTTTGATGAAAACTTTATAAGATCTCATAATTTGCCACTTGATGCTATTAGAGATTCATGGGTAGTTGGTTATACTACGAAAACTGTTATTGGTATGTGGTATGGGTATGATAAAGTAATAAGTAGAGAATATTGTCTTAGAAACATTCCTGCTTCAATTGCTAAAGATCACCTATTTAAAGCAATTGCAAATGGAGTACTTGAATCTAACAAAGAAGAATTTAAAATGCCAGACTCAGTTGTTAAATTACCTGTAATATCTGGTAGTAATCCTCCAAAAATTGCCCCTGAAGGCTATGGAGGAAGTGTAACATATGAATTATTTAAAAAAGATGTTCAGCCAGAGAATGCATCATCTAGTGATTTAGAACAAGGATTAGATGCTCCTACAAATTTAAAAGGCACAAATACTAATGGCGAAATAACACTTACTTGGAATGGCGTATCAGGTAATGGTAATGATAATTATGGCGAACTTGGTTATAATGTTTATCTAGATGATACTCTATTAGGCTTTACTACTAGTACAAGTTTTAAATACTCACACAAACAAACAAGTGGTTCATTAACTTTTAAAGTAATCGCAACTTATAAAAGCTATAATGCCCTAGCAAGTTCTCCTGCAACAGTTACTGTACCGATTAAAGAAAAAGTAGAAGAAAAAGAGAAAAATATAAACTATACAGTAAATTATTACTGTTGTCAAAACGAAAATTGTGATACTGCACCTCTGCTTGGTTCCGAAAAAATGACAGCATCATCGAAAAATACATCGATCACTATTAGCTATAGTCAAGTAGCAAAATATAACGTTCCAGCAAATGAAAATTGTAGTAATGATGTTGATACCAATAAAACTGGTGGAAGCTTTAATGTATCAGAAGGAAGTATCATAAAAATATATTATAAATATAAAAATCAAACTACACCTCCAACAACACCAACAACTCCATAAAAAAACTATTGATAATTTTAAACTATCAATAGTTTTTTAGTAGTTAATTAAAAAAAGAAAAATATACTAATTATCTTTCTTAAAAAGCTCTTATTTGATATATTTACAAATATCTCTAAGCTTACATTTATCACATTCTGGCTTCATAGCTTTACAATAATATCTTCCAAATAAAACTAATTGTTTATGACGTCTACCCCATTCTTCCTGTTTAAATCTTCTTTTTAATTTACTTTCAATAGTATAAACATCATCATTCTTATAGCAAAGACCAAACCTCTTACTAACTCTTTCAACGTGTGTATCAACAGCAAATTCTGGAATATCATAAAACTCACTTAAAAATACATTTACAGTTTTTCTTCCAACACCAGGAAAAGATTCTAAAATTTCTCTATCTAAAGGTACTTTTCCATTATATTCATCATTTAATATTCTAGCAATTTCTAAAACGTATATACTCTTTTTTCTGAATGATCCAAGACTTCTTAAAATAACCATTATATCCTCTATATCTGCATTTTTTAAACTATTTAAATCAGGATATTTGGAAAATAAAATAGATGTCACTTGATTAACTCTTTTATCCGTTGTCTGAGCACTTAAAACTATAGCAATTAATAATTCATAATCTTTACTAAAATTAAGCTCACACCACGGTTCTGGTATCAACTCATCAAGATAATTGGAAACTAAGTCTACTCTATTATTCATCATAAGCATCTAAATCATCCTCAAACCAGTTATAATCAAATAACTCTTCTTCTTTCTCAATTTTTTCTTCTCTTTTTCTATATTGTTTTCTATTATTTTCAACATCATCACGATTCTTGATTCCTTTCTTGTTCCATTCATAAAGTATCTTATCAATATATCTTAAATTACTAACACCATTAAAAGTTGCTTCTCTAACTGCTTCCATTATAAGCTCTTCACTATTACCATTTAAAGTCCAAGTCTTTATAATCTCATACTCCATAGGACTAAGAGTTCTACCAAATTCTCTTTCAATTAAATCAAAACAACTAGTAGAGTCTTCTTCTTTTTTTAAAACATCATCTACCATAAACATAGAGAGTTTATTATAAAAAAATTCTAGAGATATAATATCTTCACTTATGTTTTTTTCATTTTTAACTACTTTAATTTCAATATAACCCTTGTCACTTAAATTAGAAATCATTTGCATAACTGAAGTACTAGAGAAGCCAGTATCTTCACTAATTTTATTAGGATTAAAAATTACTCCATCTCCTAAATTATATAAATACATTAAAAATATAAATTCTTTATATTCTAATTTAAACTTTTCAAAATTTTGTAATATATAAAGGGGAATAACAATATTTCCATATTTAAATAAATTAACAAGTTTTTTATCCATCAAATAATTCCTCCTTTATTTTTTATATAAAATATATATTATCCATATTTATCTATACAATATTTTAATAATTCATCTCTTTCATTTTCAACCCTCTTATATAAAATCGCATTCTCTAAATCTATAAATATATCTTTTAAATACGCTCCCTCTTTCTTATTCAAAGCTTTGGCAATATCACTTGCTGAAACCACAATATCACGTCTACTATGAATTACAAGTTCGTTATAAGCCTTAGTAACCAAAGTATTACTAATTCCTTTTATACCTGCTGCTACACTATTTACATAAAGTCCCTTATCATACAAATTTTTGGGTTCTAAATTATCAAAACTTAAAGCATCTCTTATATCTTCTATAAGCTCTTTTTCATTATTACTAAAATGATAAACTCCTTTATCAATCATTGCCCATATACCTATTAATGAATCTGTGTAATCTAAATTCACAATATCAGGTATTTCTAAAACATCGTAAAGTTTTAATTCACAAAGAAGTTTTATTCCTGCTTTATTATTACTATTTGTAAATATTTTATCAAGTTCTTCCTTCTTTCTCTCATATGAAATATTTTTTAGTAAGTGTTTATTATTTTTTATTGCTAAAACAACTTCTTCATCTAGTTTAAAATTAAGCTTAGTAGCAAATCTTACTGCTCTAAGTATTCGTAGTGCATCATCACTAAATTTTCTATTACTATCACCAACAGTTCTAATAATTTTATCGTCAATATCTTTTCTACCATCCAATAAATCTATAATATTCTTATCTTTATCCATACAAATAGTATTGATAGTAAAATCTCTTCTTAAAATATCTAAATCTAATGAAGAAATGTATTCTATCTCACAAGGTTTACGATTATTAGAATACTTAAATTCTCTTCTAAATGTAGTTATTTCAAACCTAATATCCTTATAAATAATAGTAACTGCCCCATAATCTTCACGAGGTATCTTAGCACCTTCAAATATTTCAAGTAGATCTTTAGGAGTAGCATTAGTGCAAATATCAATATCATTAGATTTAATACCAAGAATATAATCTCTAACATAACCTCCTACTAAATAGGCAACATACCCTCTCTGATTAATTAAATCTAAAACTTTTAGTCCGACATCAAGCATCTAATCACCTCACTAATCTATATTTATTATACAACAAAAATAAAAAGGCCAAAAGCCCTTTTATCTAAATTAACTGTTAAATAACTCCAAGAACGATATCTCGTAAATTACTCATATATAATTCAAAAAATTTGAGTTGTTTAACATCTTCTTTTACTATTAGATTCCCAGTATAAACAGTATTTTTTCCATCTTTAACATACACTTTACCAACAACCTGACCACTCTTAAGAGGTAACTGATATTTATCTATTTTTGTACTCAATTTATATTCCTTATTTCCTACACTTTTATCTTGTAAAATATTTATATCCTTCTCAGAATAAAGTTTAACTTCACTCTTAGTAGCTTTAGAAAAATTAATCTTCTCTATAAATTTTGTACTTTTCTTAACTGTATGAACCTTTTTGTTACTAAAACCATAATCAAGTAAAGCACTAGTTTCACTATTTCTAATTTTAGCATTGTCTTCACCTAAAACAATAGCGATTAATCTCATATTATCACGCTTAGCAGTTGCTGCTAAACAATATCCTGCATTATCTGTATGACCTGTCTTTAAGCCATCAGCACCATCATAAAGTCTTACTAATTTATTAGTATTAACAAGCCAGAATTTATTAGGCGTATTAACTCTCAAATAGTCTTCATAAACTGATGAGAACTTAAGTATTTCTTTATGTGATAATAATTCCTTTGCAATTATTGCCATATCATAAGCACTAGAAAAGTGTCCCTCCTCATCTAGTCCAGTACAATTTTTAAACACTGTATTTTTGAGACCTAAATCTTGTACTTTCTGGTTCATCATTTGAACAAACTTTTTCTCATTACCTGCAATATACTCTGCCATAGCAACAGTTCCGTCATTAGCACTAGCCATACTAATTCCTTTAAATAAATCTTTAACACTCATCTTTTCATTAGCTGATAAATATATTTGACTTCCACCCATATCAGCAGCATTTTTACTAACAGTAACAATATCTGTCCATTTAATTTTTCCACTCTCAATATTTTCTAAAATTATAATTTGTGCTACCATCTTAGTCATAGATGCAATAGCAACTTGCTTATCTTTATTTTTTTCGAAAATAATCTTTCCAGTAGATTCTTCCATCAACAATCCACTAACGGCACCTGGAATTAAGCTGTCTTCACCATTACTATTATTATCCCCATCTAATTTATTACTTTCAATTTCTTTTTCAGTATTGTTATTCTCTTCACCATTATCATTTTGTTTATTACATACTTCTGAATCACTTGAAATACATTCTTCTTCTGCTAAGATATTAAAGGGAATCATAAAAACTACCAATAAATACAATAATACAACAAACTTCTTCATTAAATCACCCTACTAAAAATTATGTAAAAAAAAAGTTTTTATTCATTTAAATCAAATATTTATCTAAATATAAATTAACTAACTTATTATCTTTTCAAAAAAGGAATATCAGAAAATAAATATCGATAATATTACTCCTACTCTTTAAAAAAATATAGTAATAATCTTATACTTATTAATGTATATAAATTATATTTGCAATAGTTATTGATTTTTATTAGCAAATTTATTTATATTTTTTATAATTTTTGATATTGTATTATTAGATAAATAAAAAAAACATATACTTTTATTAAAGAGGAGAAAAATAAATGAAAAAATTTATAACATATCTAATAATTATAATTATGTTAATAGCAAGTATTTCCTTTGCAATAGCTAAAAATAATAACAATCAAAAACCCCCTAATACGATAGAAAATAAAGAGGACAAAATTATCAAAGAAATGGAAAATCTAGATTATTATAAAAAAGAAAATAAAAATAGATATATTTCCTACTATAACAGCAATAAAGATTTAAGTATAGAAGATATAGTAACAAGAATAAATATAGGACTAGATAATAAATACTACACTCAAACAAAAATAACTCCATACCATAATAAAGACTATATCCTAGTTAATAAATACATTCAAATGAAAGATAATTATATACCAGAAAATTTAGAGAATTTAGATACAAGTTATTCTAGAAGTGGTATGAAGTTAGTAAAAAATGCTAAAATAGCTTTAGAAAAGATGATACAAGAAGCAAAAGAAGAAGGCTATACAATAAGAGTTATGTCAAGCTATAGAAGCTACAATTACCAAGTAAATTTATATAACAGGTACAAAGAAGAAGATGGTGAAGAAAAAGCTGATACTTATTCCGCACGTCCAGGTTTTTCAGAACATCAAACTGGACTTTGTATAGATATAGATGATAATAAACTAAACTATACAGACTTTGAAAACTCAAAATCATTTAATTGGATGCAAGAAAATGCTCATAAATATGGTTATATTCTAAGATACCCAGAAGATAAAACAGAAATTACTGGTTACACATATGAATCTTGGCATTATCGATACGTAGGAGAAAAAATTGCTACATACATAAAAAAACACAATATCACTTTTGATGAATATTATGTTAGATTTATAGAAGATAAGGAAAAATAATCCTTATCTTTTATTATTCTTCATTAAGTTGACTTCCTTCGATAGCAATCTTAGCCAAAAACTGTTGACCAGAAACTTCAGTTGTAGCTTCTTCAGCTATCCAAACTCTTAATTGATAATCAGCTGATTCTCCAGCATTCAATGTTCCTATTGCAATTTCTCTTCTATTACCTACGTAATTTGAATTCATATATTTTGCTCCTGTAGAAGTAGAACCGCCTGTAACACTATATTTTAAAACACTATCACTTATTCTAGTTCCACTACTAAGTGGTACATCATCTAAATAAATCTTAAATTTACTATCTACTGTTCCTGTATTTGTAACTTTAAAATTAAATGACTGACTTTGCATACCATTTGCATCACTCTGTGGAATAGCATTAGTCAAAGTTATTTCATTTTTTTCTTCTAAGGAAAGTTCCAAATTACCAGCAACTATAGTAGTAGTTTTACTAGAATCGATACTTACTTTATACCAAGCATAGCTACTACCAATTAATACTACACAGGCTAACATAATAATTATAATCAAAATACTATTATCTTTAAACAATTGTTTAATATCATCATTGTTCATTTTTATTCACCTACTCTTACTCTATAATTAATTTTATACTAATTTTAACATATTGTAAATAACCTATTTAAAATTAATCAATCAAATTTTCTTTTAAAGTACTTATATAGATACCAAAATCCAGTTATAATAATCCATATCAAGAATATGAAATTACTAATTTGAATAAAAGAAAGTATTAAATCATCTTGATAAATACTATAATCAAGGACGAGTTTTATTTTACTTTTTATAATATAACTAACCAATCCTATAAAAAACATAAAAAATAAAGATAAAAATATATAATTAATACATCTCTTAATATTAGAAAGCTTATCATTAATTATTGTATAAATAAGTATTATAATAGAGATTAAAGCCATAATATAATATAATGCAAGAGAAGGAAAATAATAATAATTCATAACAAGTTTTATAAAACTATTAATACTATCCTTAACATAAGTATGAAAACCTCCACTTATAAATAACATTATAATAACTAAAAGAATTGGAATACTTATCTTAACAATTGAGTTTTTATATTTCAAATTAAAAATTAAAAACAAGAAAATAAGTAAACTAACAGCAAACATTTCTATACCTAAAAATGATGTGAAAAAGTATTTCATAACTAATATAATTTTATCAATTATAGACAAATACATAAATATACCTCCTACACAAGTTCAAATATATAAATCGTCTGTGTATAATCATCATCTTTAGTACAAGTAATTAAAGTAAGACCATTTATTTGATAATTCGGTCTATGAATAGCAATAACCCCAACTTTTGGTTGTACTTCTATCTTAACTAATTTGTATTTATATTTAGTTCCTTTATATGTTACATAAGCGAAATCTCCCAACTTAAGTTTATATAAATAAGCAAAAAATGATATATATGCATCTCCTGAATGAGCCAGTAAAATAAAGTTACCATTAACAACATCTGGATAATCAGCATCATACGAAACTGCAACATTATAACTAATATCATTATACTTAGATTCTTTACTTAAAAAGCCTCTTTTTAATCTTATCTTAGGAATTTCTAAATAGCCTATATAATCATATTTATTTTTAACACTACTGTTAGAATTAGTACTATTAGATGTATTGCTATCTGGAGGAATCTCAGTAGCGGATTCTCCTAAATTAGTTACCTCATTAGCATCTGTTACTTTATCTACAGAGTTATTATTATCTAAAAAGCTCAAACGAATCATTTCAAATACTTCTTCTTTCAATGCCTGCAAATGTCCCATAGATAGTACTATAATCCCAACGAATATAAGTAAAGAGCCAAAGATGAGAATTTGACTCTTTTTAACTTTAATGTCCTTTTTCATTATTTATTCTTCTTTGGTCTAGTAGTAGCATATATAACTCCTACTCCAATAACTAAAATCATTGCACCAATTATATATAAATAAACAGGAATATTGGCAGCTGTCGAAGGAGTTTCAGTAAGTGGAGTATTTTTCATCTCAACTTTTGTAATTGTACCACCTTCGTTAACCGTAAATGGAACTGACTCCTTATTTAACTCATATCCATTAGGAGAAGTGATTTCAGTAAGCGTATAATTACCTGGTTTTAATGTTACATAATGTTTATTTCCATCAGTTACCCAACGAGCAACTTCAGCACCAGTTGAATCAGTTATTGCAAGTTCTGCTCCAGGAACAGGCTTTCCATTAGTAATGTCAGATTTAGTTATTTCAACCAAAGTTATCTTTAAAGATGATGAAATATTTGTTGTTGTAGTTGTTATAGTTGCGATAATTGGTCTTTGTTCATTTGGTCCACTAGATGGAGTATATTCATAAACTACATCTTTTTGAATAGAAGCTACAATAGATAGATTTAAATTTAAATCATTAAGTGTTACAAGTTTATCAAGAGGAATTCTAACCTTAAACTTAACATTACTATCAAAAGTAGAAACGGCATTTCCTGAAGGATCAACTATAAAAGCACCACTATTATTATCTCCTGCAATCGATACAGTATAACTTTTAAATTTACTAGAATTATTACTGTTAACGGCGATTTCACTACTTTCTAAATATTTACCATTATCAATAATTTTATAAGTAATATTATCTGTATTTACTGATATAGTAGGAGCGATTTGCTCTTGTGAATTATATTTAATCGCATCATTTGTAAGAGAAACAACCGCTCTAGCACCATTATCCCCACTATTATACAATAAATCAATTTTAGCTGTAGAAGCTTGAGTCAATTGTGTATTTCCGTTACTGTCTTTAACACCCATTTTATCTAAGTAATACCAAATAGCATACTGAGTAACATATTTTTTACATTTACTATCTGTACCACAAAATGCAGTATATGAAGAAGAAGGATTAGCAGGATATGAATTATTTAATATAAAAGCAAGACCAGGAGCATATGATTTTGACATTTCCTTTGGATTAACATAAGAATCTGTTCCAGAAATACCAACTTGTCCTTCAATACAATACATATCATATGTATTAGTGCCATCAGTTGCTTTAAAATCAAATGTTAATGGTAAATCTCTATCATTTCCCATATAAAACCAAATATTATTAGATCCTACTCCACCAGCATTAGATAATAAAGTACCATTAAATGTTAATCTACTAGGAGGCGCATTATTATCAACAGCATAACTAACTCCCAAATTATCAACTGCTAAAAACATAGTATACAAAAAACAACAAACAGTAACAGCGAGAACTAAACTAGCACTAGTGTGCTTGTCTAACTTTCCTCTTTTTTTATAATTTTGCTCATCTTTAGAACTCATTATCTTCACCTTACCTTAGTATATATTATATATACAGTATAGCATAAAAAAAAATAAAGTAAAATAAATTTTAACATTTTTATTACTCTATTTCAAAAATATCATCATCTACAAAAAACTTATTAGTATCATTAATATATAGAGTCATAAGTAAATCTCCTTTTTCTATCTTATCACCTATATTTTTATTCAAAACTATCCCTACACTATAATCAATTTCATCAGTATTACTTTCTCTTCCAGCACCCAGAGATAAACTAAGTTTACCAATACCTAAAGCATCAATTTTTTTAATTATACCTCTTTTTTTACTATAGACAGGATATGTATTAGAACTTACAACAATTGAATCAATATTTCCACCTTGATTAGTAACTATCTCACAAAACTTGTTATATGCTTTTCCACTTTTTAAAACCTCATCAACTAAGATATTTGCTTCATCCATACTAGTATTAAGTGCCATACTAACCATTTTACTAGAAAGTTTTACACATAACTCATAAAATGTTCCTTCATTATTTCCTTTTAATACAGAAAGAGCTTCTATTACTTCTAGACTATTACCGATGCACTCTCCTAAAGGTACATTCATATCTGATATAAAATACTCTACTTCTCTATTATACTTTTTTCCTATAGCAACCATTAATTCACCAAGTTCCTCAGCTTCCCTATAACTAGAAACTAAAGCTCCATTTCCATATTTAACATCAAGTAAAATTTTATCTGCACCAAAAGCAAGCTTCTTACTCATAATACTAACAGCAATTAAAGGAATAGAATTAGTTGTTCCTGTCACATCACGAAGTGCATATATGATCTTATCAAGTGGTACTAAGTTTGCCGTTTGTCCCGTTATAACAGCACCAATTTTTTTAACAGAATCTCTAATTTCATCATTACTAAGATTTACTCTAAACCCACCAATAGATTCTAGCTTATCGATAGTACCTCCAGTATATCCAAGTCCTCTACCACTCATTTTAATAACAGGAATACCCAAACTTGCCACTATTGGCACAATTACCAATGTAGTCTTATCCCCAATTCCTCCAGTAGAATGCTTATCTATCTTTACACCATCTATATCACTAAAATCAAGTACTTCACCGCTTTTTATAAAAATATCTACAAGATTAAAAACTTCCTCTTGATCCATTCCATTTATACAAATAGCCATCAATAAACTACTCATTTGATAGTCTTTAACTTCTTTATTAAGATATCCATTAAAAATAAATTCTAGTTCACCTCTTGTTAGAGAATAACCTAATCTTTTTTTATCTAAAATTTCTTTTATCATAAAATCCCTCTTTATTATTTACTTAATAATAGAATATCAAAAAAAATAAAAAAAGACTATACCCTAATAATATTTTATAGATATAGTCTAAAATAACTTTTTATTAATCAACTCAGCACACCTTTTAGGATTTTCAATAATCTTTTCGTGTAGTTTAGGATAACGTCTAACTTCATTGATAAAATCTATCTCTTCTTTTGCCATATACATCCCATAACTACTTCCATCATCTTCTGCTACTTCAAAGTAATCATTTCCAACTAAATAATCAAAACTAACATTCAAGATACTAGCTAACTTATGAAAATTATCAACTGTAGGTATTCTTTTTCCATTTTCGTAATAACTGATTGCCGACTTTGAAACATTAAGTTTTTTAGCTAGTTCTTCTTGAGTTAAACCGTTTTCTTCTCTAAGATTTTTTATCCTATTACCAAGTAGCATAAAATCACACCATTTCTTAAAATTAATTATAGAAATTACTAATTTAGTTTTGTTGAAAGTTAACTAATAGTTAATGTTTTTTACTACCCTACTGCTTCATTTTCTTTCTTTCCAGATAAAAAGGTTACTTTTTCAACTATTATTTGCATATCATTTCTCTTAGAATCATTTTCTTCTATTAGTTTGGATTGAACACGTCCCTTTATACCAACAATATCTCCTTTTTTACAATATGTTGAAGTATTAATAGCAGCACTATCCCAAAGAGTACAATTAAGAAAATCTGTATCGTAAAGTCCTTCACTATTTTTAAAACTCCTAGGTACTGCTAAACTAAGAGTTGCAACCTTTTTACCAGATTCACTCTCATTTACTTGAATATCACGAACTAAGCGACCAACAAGTACAATCTGATTAAGCATAATTACCTCCTTTCCGAAGAAATATATTAATACTTTAAAATAATTAGTCAAAACTAAAAATTTACATAATGATTAAAAAAATAAACAAAAAAAATAGATTTAATATAGTAAATCTACAAATTTAAATATAATTAACCTCTAACTTACAAATTTCTTTTTATTAATTGATTAAGCTCAACAGCATATTCCATAGGAAGTTCTTGTCTAAATTTATCTAAAAATCCTAAAACTATTAATTCAGTTGCTCTATCTTCATTTATTCCTCTACTCATCATATAAAATAAGATATCATCATTTATTTTAGCAACAGTTGCCTCGTGTTCAATATTACTACTTTCATTAAAACAAGAGTTAACTGGGATTGTATCACTTTTGGAATCATTATCTAAAATCAGAGTATCACATTTTACCATTGAAGAACTATCTATTGCTTTAGGACTAATTAAGACTTTACCACGATAAGTAGAATTTCCACCGTTTTGACTTATACTTTTAGAAATGATATTACTATGTGTATTTCTACCTAAATGTATCATTCTAGCTCCACTATCCTGCTCTTGTTTCCCCTTTGCCACACTAATAGTTATACAAACACCACTAGAATTATCTCCTTTAAGTACACAACAAGGATATTTCATAGTTTTATATGAACCAATATTTCCATCAATCCATTCCATTACTCCATTAGTATCAACTACTGCTCGTTTTGTAACTAAATTATAAACATTATTAGCCCAATTTTGAATAGTAGAATAACGACATTTACTATTTTTTCCAACATAAATTTCAACTACAGCAGCGTGTAAACTTGACTCACTATAACTTGGTGCTGTACATCCTTCAACATAATGCAAATTACTATTATCATCAACTATTATTAGTGTTCTTTCAAATTGCCCCATATTACGGCTATTAATTCTAAAATAACTCTGAAGAGGTCTATCAAGGGTTGTATTAGGTGGTATATATATAAAACTTCCTCCACTAAATACAGCTGAATTTAAAGCCGCAAATTTATTGTCACAATTAGAAACAATAGTAGAAAAATATTTTTTAACAATATCTGGATACTTTTTTATAGCTTCGTCTATTGATGTAAATATAACTTTTTTATCATTTAATTCCTTGATCATATTATGATATATTACTTCACTCTCGTACTGTACTCCTATACCATCAAGATATTCCTCACTTGAAATTACTCCAAGTAAATCAAACTCATCTCTAATAGGCCTTAAAATATCATTCCAATTATCCTTTATTTTATCATCTATTCTATCATTTTTATAATAAATTATATCATCAAAATTAAGGTTAATTTGAGGACCAAAAGTGGGCATCTCTAATTCTAAAAATTTTTGGTAGCTTTTAAGCCTAAAATCAAGTACCCAATCGGCTTCTCCTTTAGCTTTAGAAATTAAAGTAATATTATCTTCATTTAATCCAATAACTTCCATTATACTTCATCCAATCTATTAAGCATCTTACAAATAGCATTATAAGGAAGAAGGGCACATTTTATTCTATTAGGTTGACGAGATACATCACTATAAACATTTAACTCACCTAAAAGATTTGAGTCATATTCTATCTCTTCTAACATATTCTTATAGTTTTTCAAAATTTTGCGTGCTTCTTCAACTCTTTTTCCCACTAAACTTCTAATCATAATAGAAGTCGCACTAGTACTAATAGCACAAGCTTCTCCATCAAATCTAATATCTTCTATTACTCCATCATTTACTCTTAACTGCATATCAATATTATCAATACAAGATTCATTATTAGTATTTTCCATTATATAATTACTATCATCAACTAATCCTTTATTCATTGGATTTTGATAATTATCTAAAATAATTTCTCTTCTTAATTCTTTATCTTCTACTATATTCATAACAATTCCTCTTTCTATAAAATAACTTTAAATATATCCTTACTCTCCTTAAGTGCCTTAACTAATCTATCAACATCTTCTTTTGTATTATAAAGATACATACTAGCTCTACAAGTATTTTTAATTTTTAAATCATCTTTAAGCATCTTAGTACAATGATTTCCTGCTCTAACACAAATATTATAATGATTTAAGTAAACGGCTGTATCTTGACTAAATACGTGATCTAAATTAAATATAACTATTCCACTCTTACTGTTTTTATTATATAAAATAACATTATCTATATTTTCTATCTGCTCTATCAAATATTTTTTTAAACTAAGTTCGTATTGATGAATATTTTCTACTCCAATATTTTCAATATATTTTATCGCTTCTCCAAGACCTATTACTTCAGCAATAGGAGGTGTTCCAGCTTCAAACTTACTAGGTGGATTTTTTAGTTCAAAACTTCCATCTTCTTCAAAAAACTGGTTCATTCCACCCCCATACTCTAAAGGCTTCATTTTACAAAGTAAATCGTATTTACCATATAAAACTCCAACACCAGTAGGTCCCATCATCTTATGACCTGAAAAAGCCATAAAACTAATATTACTATTAACTACATTTATAGGAATATGACTAACTGCTTGACTAGCATCAACTACCAAATATATATTTTTTTCTTGACATAACTTTCCAATATTATCTACATCTCTAATATCTCCAACAACATTACTAATATGACTAACTGCAATAACTTTGGTTTTATTAGTAATAGATTTTTTTATATTATCAACAGTAAGCTCCAAGTTATCATCAAGTATTACATTTTTTACTTTTATTTTAAGTTCCTTCTGCAAAACAAACCAAGGAAGCACATTGCTGGCGTGTTCTCCCTTATTAATTAAAACCTCGTCTCCCTCTTTTAATATATTTTTAAAAAAACCAAATATAATCATATTAAGAGCTTCTGTACTACCTTTAGTAAAGACTATCTCATCACTATTACTAGCACCAATAAAGTCTTTAACTATATCTCGAACACCATCATATTCTTTATTAGTTTTTATCGCTAAACTATACTCTCCTCTGTGAATATTAGAAGTATAATTACTATAATAATCTACCATCTTTTCGATCACACATTTAGGTTTTAAAGTAGTTGCACCATTATCAAAATATACAATATCTTGATTTAAGACAGGAAAATCCTCTCTATTCATTATATCCCTCCTATAATTTACAAATTTCTTCTAGAAATTCTTTTATATTATTAGAATTTTTATCTAAAGTACTATTTTGTATTAAAAAGGCTTTAAGTAATAACTGATAGGACTGTTTATCACTAAGACCTCTACTTTTTAAATAAAATATTTTATCCATATCAAATTTTCCAATATATGCTGAATGTCTTGAAGAGGTATCATAATTATCAATCAATAAATTAGGACAAATTGTACTTTTGCCATTTCTAAGATTTATAATCTGATTTTCTTGATTACAAATAGAACCATGCATATCTTTTTTTACAATACCATTTATTAAAAAATCTAATTTTTTATCATTAACATTAACACCGTGATTATATATATTACTAACAGTATCACATTTATTATGAAAAATATTAATATTAACTTTATGGTTATCATAATTAATATTACTACAATGATATTCAATACTTGCACCACTAGCATTTAATGTTATATTAACATCTACATCCTTATCTATAATATAATGATATATTATTACATCACACTTCTGATTGATTTCTAAATTCAAATCTTCTTGATAAATATTAAAAATACTACTCTTCTCTATTAGTTTATTCATTAGAATCATTCTTTCCTATTTCATTTATACTAGAATATCCACTATTTTCTATCTTTTTAGCTAAAGAAAAATCACCAGTTTTTATAATCTTTCCTTCATTAAGTATATGAACATAAGTTGGTTTTATATATTCAAGTATTCTAGGATAATGGGTAATTATTAAAACAGAGGTATCTTCATTTTGTTGTAGATAAGTATTGATATTATCGGCACAAACTTTTAAACTGTCTACATCAAGTCCACTATCAAGTTCATCTAAAATAATCAATTTGGGTTTAAGTATCTTAAGTTGTAAAACTTCATTTTTTTTCTTTTCTCCACCACTAAAACCTTCATTAATAGACCTATGAAGCATATTACTATTTAATGATAACTCCTCCATTGATTTTTCAATTTCCTTAATGAAAGAATATAAATTTACTTTTTCTCCGCTTATCTCTCCTAGAGCTTCTTTTAAAAATTCACTATTAGAAACTCCGTTTATAACGGTAGGATCTTGCATTGCTAAAAATATTCCCTTCTTAGCTCGCTCACTGACATCAAGATTTAGTATACTCTCGTTATTGAACAATATATCCCCATTAGTAACTTCATATTTATAGTGTCCCATAATAATTTTAGACAAAGTACTTTTTCCAGCACCATTTGGTCCCATTATAGCGTGCACTTCTCCTTTTCCTATAGAAAGTGAAAATGAAGAAAGAATCATCTTATCAGTATCTTTAACCTTACAATCTAAATTTCTAATATCAAGCATAAAATCACCTCAATCAATATCTATTATAAATATTTTATCATTAAAAACATAAAAAAAATGTAGTATTAAAAACACCTTTATTTTATCATTTATAATAAAAAAAAAAAAGCCTATAACAGACTTAAAATTTATAAAATATTTAGGCTACTTTTTTCTTAGCATAACTATTATCAACATCACGATAACTTCCAAGCAGTTCTGATACAGAAGAAATCATTGCTGAAAGTTTATTTTCTCTACTCTTAGCTTCTGCTTTTAATTTCTCGTTTTCTGCTAAGTATTTTCTATTTTCTTCTTCTAATCTAGAAGTTTTATTTTCAAGTCCACTAACTCTATTTTTTAATGCTCTATTATCATCACCTAATTGACGATTTTGATTTATTAAAATATTTACTTTTTTGGTCTTAGACTCTACTTCTGCTTTAGCTTTACTAATCTTAGTTTCTAAATCTTTTATTTTTTCTTCATAACTTCTAATTCTAGCTTTTTCAGACTTATCTTTACTAATAACCTTAGAAATCATATCACTTAATTGCTCATAGCGATCGTCATTACTACTATATAAGCTATCACTACTACCAGAAGCATCATCATCATTATCACTAATTCCAAAGAAATCATCGAATATATGAGAATCCATACTTGAAATATCAGAAGTTGATGATTGTTCAATTAAATTATCTTCTTGAGATACTTCATCATCAAATAAACTCTTAGAATAAACTGTATTAGTATTATCTTTTTCTTCTACGCTACTTACTTGTTTGTCAAGTTCTTTAGTTTCTTTAGGTAAATCAACTCTATCTATATTAGCACTATGAATTAGAGTAGAATCAAATGATGATACATTTTCTGCTTCCTTAGCCTCTACTGGAACATTCTCTTTTTTTATTTCTGCTGATACATTAGTTTTATCATCTATTTCTGATAAAGAAGTTGGATTTACTGTAGAAGTAGTTGCTACGTTTAAATTAGAAACAGCTGAGATTGGAGTACTAAATTCTGGTGCCATAGTACTAGGAATAGAAGGAGTCACCCCTGTACTACTAGCAACATTATTTATATTACTAGAAACAACTGGAGTTTCATTATTTATAACAGAAGGTTTATTTACTACCTCATTAGCTTTAGTTATAGCATCATCCATCTTTGGAGAATAAACATTACTACTATTAGTAATATCAATACTAGTATTAATAGGATTTTCTACAGTATTATTACTAATAATCTCACTTTTAGTAAGATCTGGTACTATATTACTGTGAGTATACATATATGTACCATCAGTTGCTATAAAACTAACTTTTTCGGCAACAACTTGAAGAATATTTCTTTCACCATCTTTTACAAGACGACATAAACTAGCTTCTTCATAAGAATCTTCATATAAAAAGTTCAAATCACCTTGATAAGTTGGATTTACTCCTTTCATAGTACTAGTCATTTGATCTTTAATATTCTTACTATCTTGTGCTATTTCTTGTACTTTAGTAGCATCATTTCTTAAAGTCTGATTATTTTTAACACTTATCATTTCAGGAACAGCTTTGATAGCAATAAGCATATTATTATCAATAGGTCTTATTTCTTTATATAGTGGTTGAAGCATAATTTCTCCACTTTTTGTTATAAGTTCAAAATTAGGAACCATACCTGGTTTTAATGTTCTATGTAATGTAACAAGTACATTATCACTAGCAACAAATAAAGAACCGTTTTCCAATTCTTTTTCTATATATAAATCCTTTAAAACTGTTGTACCATTAGCTTTTATTATTTTTAACTCCACAGCAGCATATTTATCCTGCTCAACTCTTGCTTTTATAATTTTTAGTTCATTATTATTTTGACTCTCTGTCATCTTAGCCACCACCTATTATCTACATAATATCATATTTAAATTACTGAGTAAACATCTTTTTGCATTTTTTTTACTTTTGTAGTAAAATTCATTTTGCATATTAATTACTAATAGACTACAATTATATATATGAAAAAGTGAAAGGAAATATGTATGGAAAAAAGAAGTAAATTAACATTATATATGGGTATGTTTTATATGCTAGTAATACTTTTACTAGGACTAATAATAATAACAGAAAAGAAAAAAGACTTTTTAATACCAAAAATAAAAAAAGATATAAATAATTATTTAGAAGAAAAATATAAAGATGAAATAAAGGAATTTAATTATGATAATATAATAAGAAAAGACAATTCCTATATTTTAAAAGTTAAAAATACTTCGAATAAAAACTTATATTTTACAGTAGTTTATAATAATAAAAAAATAACTGATACATATAAAAAAGACTACTTAGAGGGTAGTACTTTAAATACTTATATGACAAATAAGATGAATAATGAAATAAAAGAAGCTACAATTAATAAAAAAGTTCCATATAAAACTTATAAAGTTACTTATAATACAAAGTTAAATAATTGTACATCTTCTGTAAAAGAAAAACTATTAAATAAAAAATATAATATACCAATATACACAATTAACATAGAAGACTCGTATCAACATATTAATGAATTAAAAGTAATCTTAATAAATATAGTAAGTTATACAGCATCATTAAACTTAAAACCAAAAAATTATAACATTACACTAAACAATTCACAAAATATAACAAAAAGTATGAATTTAATAATAGATAATGATATAATACTAACTAGTATCGATGAAGTAGAACAAATAATCATAAATAATAATCAAGAATTACTTCAAAAATACCATATAAAATTAAAATACTTAAATTAAAGGAGATAGTTATGGAAGAATGTATATTTTGTAAGATAATAAAAGAAGAAATACCATCAAAAACGATTTATGAAGATGATATAGTAAAAGTTTTTTTAGAAATAGATCCTAAAACTAATGGAGATTTACTAATTATTCCTAAAACACATACAGAAAATATTCTAACAATTGATAATGAAACACTAGAATATATTTTTAAAATAATTAAAACTAAAATTTATCCATTAATTCAGGAAAAGTTAAATGCTACAGGCTTAACTCTAATGCAAAATAATGGAGAAATACAAGAAGTAAAGCATTTTCATATTCATTTAACCCCAAGATATGAGGAGAAAGAATTAGAAATTATAAGTGATAAATCAAAATTAAAAGATTTAGATGAAATTTTCTATATACTAACTAAATAAAAAATGTAATAATAAAATCAGCTATAAATAAAATAGATACTAATACTGTAACAAGTACTGGTATTTTTTTAATAAACTTTTCTATAAAGGGATTGATAATATAAATAATTATAAGACTGCCTAATCCCCACACAAGAGACATTTCAATAGATGCGTATTTTCCTATATTAAATTTCATTTCACTATAATTCCAAAAAGTCTTATGAAATACTTTTTCAATTAATATACCTCCTAAATATTCTATAACAGAAAGACTAAAAGCAAGAGAAAAAAAGATAAGTAATAGTCTAACTAACTTTGGAACTTTTTTAAACTTAAAAATAAATTTCTCCATTAAAATAACAATAACACTACCAAAACCATAAACGGGAAGCCAAGGACCGTAAAGTATTCCACTATTCATTGATTTAAATACAAACGTCTTTAAAAAAAGTTCTAAGAAAAAACCTAGTAGTGCATAAAAATAAAAAATATTCACATAATAAAGCATCGAATCACCTAAATGTATTTTTCCCAAAAAAAAGAGTATTATACATAAATACCCTCAATGTTAATACTCTTAATAGTAGCAGTTATTTCTTGAACAACCTGCTCCTAAAATAATTGCAAGTAAAATATATAAAACTATTAGGATTACAAATCCATTTCCACCTCTACTGTTGTTGTTATTATTTGTACAACTAGTAGATGTATGTTCATTACAAGACATAAGACACCTCCTTAAATTAGATACATGCACCAAGAATGATTATTAATAAAATAAATAATACTAATATAATAGCAGATGATGATACATAGTTGTTACCCATAAAAATTCCTCCTTTTTTTTGGTATTCACTTCTATTTTATGGTGAATATTTAAAAATGTGATAAATCTTATAGCATTTTTTTAATATTTTTTATGATATATTGCACTATAACTTATTTTCTGATATTATAAAAATTGTTTAGGAGGTATAAAAAATGAAAAACATAAAAGTGTTATATAGTATTATTATAATATTAACAGTAGCACTAATTACAAGTATTGTAATGTATTTTAATCAAACAGCAACATTAAAAAATGGAGAAGAAGTTGTTGTAAAAGCTAATAAAACTAAAATAACAGCTGAAAATCTTTATAGTGATTTAAAAGAAAAATACGCAATGAATATTCTAGTAGATAAGATAGATCATATTTTATTAGATACAACTTATAAAACAACTGATGCTGAGAAAGAGTCAATTGATAATCAAATAAATCAATTAAAGGAAAATTATAAGGATGAAGCCACATTCAAACAAGTTATTCAAACATATTATGGTGTTTCAACTGAAGAAGAATTTAGAGAAATCTTATCTCTTGAATATAAGAGAGGACAAGCAGCACAAGACTATATTAAAAAAAATAATATAACAGATAAAGAAATAGAAGATTATTATAATCAAAATATTATTGGTGATGTAAAAGCAAGTCACATTCTAATAAAGTCTAATGCTCAAGATGATGATAGCGAAGAAGAAAAAGCTAACAAAGAAGCTAAGGCTTTAGAAAAAGCTAAAGAAGTAATTAAGAAATTAGATAGTGGAGAAACATTTACTAAACTAGCTAAAAAATATTCTAGTGACAAAGCTACTGCTAATAAAGGTGGAGATTTAGGTTATTTCAATAAGGATGATAATTATAGTGATGAATTTATAAATGCAACTGCACAACTTTCTAAAGGAGAATATACAAAAGAACCTGTTAAAACAGAATATGGTTATGAAATAATATTAAAAGTAGATGAAAAGGATAAACCATCTCTATCTAGTAAAAAGGATAGTATTAAAGATACTATTGCTGAAGAAAAGATGTCTAATGATACAACACTTTATTACAATTCACTAATAAGTTTTAGAGATGAAAAAATACAATTTAAAGATTCCAAAGTTAAAAGTCTATATGAAAATTATAAAGAAAAACTACTTCAAAATGTAACTTCAGCTAATTCAAATAATAATTCACAATAAAGGATAATCCTGTTATATGAACCTCGTTTCTTAAAAAAATAGAAACGAGGTTTTTATATATTAAAATTAAGTTATGAAGATAAAATGCCCTTATCTTATATATATTAAAAAAATTAAAAGGACTATCTCCTGTTAATTACAGATTACAATCCTTCAATGATTTAACTTTTTGGATTCAGTTCATTATTCTTTATCTTTTATTTTACTTTTTTAAAGACTACTCCCCTATTATTACAACTATCAGTTCCTTCAGGACAATAACCTTCAACCCTACAAGTTGGTCCCAATCCTTCACCAATTAATGGTGCCACATCCTTAACTTTTTCAACACAAGCATTAATTAAATCTCTTATTTCCCATTGCGCTTTATTACAACATCTCATTCTGCTAATCCATTCCAAAGTCCTACCATTCATTGTAGTAGATATATTACAAGCATTACCAGATAAATAAAAATAGATTAAATCTTCATCTCTTACACCCTTTTTCTTAAAAAAGTCCACTAATTTCTTATTATTAGCAAATATTTCTTTAAATTCCTCATTACAAGTATTCTTAATACTTTCAGGAACTATATAATCATCCAAATTCCACATAGGAACAAAATCAGGAACTTCTAATGATTGCATTCTATGTCTTGTAATATGAGTTAAAACAGCTAAAGATATCGGCATTTCAAATGTAAAGTTAACTTGTTCAAGCTCTCTTTGTTTTTTACTATGAAGCAATCCTTGCATCATTTCTCTAGCTATACTTGGATTCTTATCAATTAATTTATAAAGAATTTCTTGTGCTTCGTAAAAACTAACTCTCTTCCTTCTTTTTATAAGATGACACAGTACAAGCAAATCAGGATATTTTGTATATTCTATCATATTAACATTTGATAGCAATTCATTATCAATATTAATACCAGCGTCAAGTATTTCATTATCTAAAAAATCGAGCTTGTCTTCATAATATCCTCGTTTGCTTTCTCTTTCTAAAGTTTCCATTAAGTAAGGAACCAGCTCTTCTATTATATCAGTCAAAATAAGTCCTAATTCTTTTAATTCTGTAATTTTAGATTCTTTACCATATAATAAATCTCCAATAACCCTAAAAAGTACATTAACATCACATCCCATAATGAAATTACTATGATATGAATAAGGTAATATATAACGACAATCCTCAAAAGGTAAGCCTCTATCAACTAACTCTCCATATTTATTAAACAGTTCAATCATACTTTTATTATAAAGAAATTGTAAAGCCTCATTATTAACTAACACATTACCATTATTGTTCATAAAATTTGGAGTATAAAATCCCACATTTCTAAAATCTACATTTCTTCTAGATTTTACTGTAAATGAAGCTAACCTATGATTTATCATAGTTTGTTCAACTATAGGTGTAACATCTTCCAGCGCAAAAACTAAATAATCATGTTCTGCTATTGATCTATGTCCAGATTTCAAAATTCTTTGTATTAATTTAACATTTTTTTCATAATCACTGTTAGATTCAAATACTGTACTAACAGTTCCATCAGACCTAGATAATTTTCCGGCTGTAGCAATTAATTGTATTATTTTTTCTCTTTCTTTATTAGAAACATTTCCAAGTACTTTAACATTCATATTATAAACCTCCTGAACTATACAAAATAAATATAACATATTATCAAAAATAAATACAATAAAAAAATCCACAAAAAAGTGGAAAATAAAAAAACTTGGCAACTACCTATTTTCGCATACACTATCGTTGGCGTAAAGTGGCTTAACTACTGTGTTCGGGATGGAAACAGGTGTACCCCACTTG
>CAJTKB010000012.1 GCA_910576925.1 uncultured Bacilli bacterium
AATGGTGGGCGATATAGGACTCGAACCTATGACCCCCTGCTTGTAAGGCAGGTGCTCTAACCAACTGAGCTAATCGCCCAAGAAATGTACTTGACATAATCAAATATATCAGTTTATTTTTTATTTGTCAATATTTTTCAAAATGTTTTTCATTTATTTTGATATATTCTATTATTTAGTTAACTTTTAGAGTTATAAACTAAATCATTTAATTCTTCTTTTTTGTATTCTATCCAATTATTCAATTTTTTCTTTAATGTAGAAAATCCTAAAGAGGTCTCACTAATTTTATTTTTGTTTTTTTTATTTATTCTATAATCAAAGTTTTTAATACTTAATTTTAAATGATTTCTTTCCTGATTAACTTCTAATATTTTTACATTTATTATTTCATTTAATTCAACATAATCACTTATATTTTTGACAAATCCATCACTTATCTCTGATATATGCACTAAACCGCTATAATTATCTTCTAGACTAATAAAAATTCCGTATGTTTCTATTCCTGATACTGTTCCTGTCACTATCTGATTTTTTGTATAGTTAGTCATAACTTCACCTACTTCTTAATTATTATAACACACTTTTTATTTACTATGTAATTTTTTATAGTTATAATTATTGTGGGTGATTTATTATTATGGAAAATGATAAAATAATTAAAAAAATTAATGAACAAATTGAAAAGATCAAACCTTTTATTATGAATGAAGGTGGAAGTTTAGAATTTATTAAATTCGAAGATGGTATCGTTTATATATCTTTAGGTGGTGCCTGTGCTAATTGTAGCTTAATAGATGTTACTCTTAAGGAAGGAATTGAAGAAATTATTAAAAGTGAAATTCCAGAAGTAATAGAAGTTAGAAGAGTTGATTAGTATTTAATTATATCCAGTCTATACTGGGTATTTTTGTTTTTTGACTTATTATTTTATATATTGTATTTAAATAGTTTTCATATTCTTTCTGTCTTTTTATTATAGTTAGAATGTCCTCTTCTTTCTCTTTTTCATTTATTATCTTTTCATATAAATCAAAGTAAAATGATGGGTAAAGCATTCTTCCATAAAGAAGACCATAGCCATAATTACTTAAATTTACAGCGTTTAATGTTTCTATTATTGTATTTCTATCATAAGTATTACTTATAAACAGTTCTTTTAAATAGCCACTTATATCTCTTGATGGATGATCTATTATTATGTTTAAGGGATTGTAAAATGATAAATGAGAGTTTTCAGTTATTCTTCTATGACTTATAACAAGATTATCTAAATTAGTTTTTCTAACTGTTAAAATATAATTATTAATATAGGATATTGCATTCTCTGCTAGACCTAAATAATAATCTACACTGCTATCTAGTATTTTGTATCTATTATTTAAATGTTTTCTTTGATATTCAATATAATCTATCTTTTTTTCTATCAAACCTATCCAATCATTTCTTAATAATGCTGAATATTCTCTATTTAGTATTATTTCATTTTTATTAAAATCCTTATAGTTTAATTTTCCTATTACACTATTATTGTTTAATTCTAAGAGAACAAAAGGCCTATTATTAAGTAACGTTACAGGTGAGTTATTTCTGTTAGGAATAATTTTATGGTATTTAGTCAAATTATTTCTAAGATTATATATTGCATTTATTTCATTTATATTTCTAATAGTGTATACAAATACATATCTCTTATTATTGTTATCGAAATAATAATAACCATCTTTTTCATGAATGGTTATATTTATAAGATTGTAATAATATTCTAAAAAATTTTTCATGTTTGGACTCACCCTTATTAAAGTTTATGAAAAACAAAAAAGAGATATGCATTTTTCTTTACATACTCTTACTTAAATTATTATCTTCGCTATTATTTCCTAGTAATTTTAAAGCTGCTTCTATTCTTGCTGCTTCTTCTCTTTCCTTTTCTACTTTTTCTTTTCTTCTTTGAAGCTCAGCTTCTTTTTCTGCTATTTGTTTATTTCTAGCTTCAATTGCTTTTTGTAACTCAATAATATTATTGTTTTTTTGCTCTGTAGCTTCTCTTAGATTATTTTGCTCTTCTTTTAATCTTGCTTCTACTTTATTTTGACGAGCCATAGTTTCTTTTACTAAAGCATCAATTGGATTTATTTCTGTAGTTTGTTTACTATCTTGTTCTACCACAACATCAATTTTTGGTCTAGCAGTTGATGGCATTGGTCTTACTCTTCCTATAGTGGAAGAAGAATTTTCTATTGTAGATGTAGATAAGTTGTCTGATTGGCTCATATTACTCTCTGTTTCATTTTGAACTTGATAACTATCTATTTTTTTTAGCTTCTTATTGGTTTTTTCTTTAATGAATTTTATCATATAATTTGCCAGCCTTAATGGTTTATTTCCTATATGAATTATTTCTTTACTTCTCTGTAAAGCTATTATAGTCTTTTCGTTTATTTTTATTTTATTATCCAAATTATCAACTATTCCCTGCTCTATCATATATTTACTACCTGAAAATTCTTCTTTTTTTTCGGTTAATTCTTTAATATTTTGTTGATATTTCTCTATTTCCTTGTTTATTTTTTTATTAGCAACTTTTTTTGTAACCATACTAAGTAGTCCATATTTTCTTCTTTTTTTGACATTTTTAATAGATAGTTCTGATAACCTAATAGCTCTACTAGGCTTTTGGCTTTCTACTTTATCTTCAACATTATTTAGTGCTAAATTTCCTATTATTGCATTATCCATGATTCATTCCTCCTGTTAGTCTTCTTTTGATAGTTCTCTTAAAACGTCTTTTATTCTACTCCATTCACTATCACTATCTATTCCTACTAGTTTAGGAGTATCTCCTGTATGCTCTATATTTGATACATAAACTGTTACATTTCCATTTTCATCTTTTTCATTTTTTGTATATACAACATATTCTTTTTTTGTATCTTTAAATTCGAATGCTATTATAACTTCAACTTCTTCTACACTTCCGTCCTCATTTACTATAGACATTACTTTTTTTTCTTCTTCCATTATATCTTCTCCTTACTATTCTTATCATATATATTTAATTCTATCATATTTTAAATAATTTGCAAGTATAGTATCAGATTTTTTTTAATAAGAAATAATTAGCCTTGTAACTACAATAGTTCTCTATATACTCATCAACTTTATTTATATCATTAATATTATTAAATATTTCATTTGTTTTATCACAAAATCCTTTTAATCTTAATTTATCATAGGAGTAATCTCCTAAAATATAGTCATATTTTTCAAAATAATCTGTATATAATTTTTTTATTTCATCTATATTAAAACATTCATTTTTCTCTCTAATTATTTTATATTTATACTTGTCAATTTCAACTACTTTTGAAATTGTATTTTTTCTTTTAGTTTCTTCTTTATTTTCTAGATGATTTTCTTTATTACGAGATTTATTGCTTTGTATGTTTTTATTATTTTTTACTTGTATTTTCATCATACTATCACCATATTAATTATAGCAATTATTCAGTTAAGGGTAAAGAATAACTTTCGGATAGTCTTTCAAGACTTTCGTTATAATAATTTGGGACACTTCCTTGAATTATTTTCATAGCAATCGGAATATTTTTTATAATAGTTACATCCTTTGTAGAAATTGGCATAGTAATTCTTTCTGTTATTTTCACTTCAATATCTACTTCTAAATAAGCATTATTAAGACCATATGACTTAATATTAGTTCTAATAGATGTTAATACTTCTCCAATAAAAGATAATTTTATAGGAATAGATGGACCAGTGTTGGCAAATAAAGTTTCTCCAAATAAACTTCCACCTTTTATTTCACAGACTATTCCACTTTTTATATTTTTAAATGTTGATCCCTTTATACTCTTACCAATAGGAATATTAGCATCTTCTCCATCCTCTAACTTTAATATTCTATCTTGAACTGCTTCAGATACCTTTTTTAATAGCAAATTAACATTTTGAGCATTAAAATCAATTAGTTGTATTTCATCTTCATCATTTTTATTTAATTTTAGTAAATTTTTTTCAAGATCTGTTTTATCTACAACTTCATTAACTGATTCATTGATTACAAGAGTTGCTATTCTTTTAGCCTCTATATTAGCATATCTTATGATACCTGGACTAATTTTTTTACCTATTTTAATAACATTATAATAACTAACAAGAGTAGTTATTATAATTAAAAAGATGGTTAAGTTTCTTTTATTTATTTTAAATTTACAAGAATAACATCTTCTCCTATTTTTTTGATATCGCTCCAAGATATTTCTAGTTCGCTGTCTTTGTTTAAAAATGTAAACATACCACCCTTTCCTTCTATAATTAGTGATTTGATATTTCCTGTTTGCTCTTCTACTTTTACATCAATAATATTTCCGATATTTCTCCCATCATTTATATTTACTAAATTTTTATTTTGTAAGTCTGACAATCGCATATGTAATCACCTATTTTATTGTATAAGAAAAGAAGCTTAATTATGCTTCTTGTTTTTGCTCTTCTAAGGTTTTTTCAAGACTTTTTGCAAGTTCATTTGCACAAGATGTATTTCTTGCGCCACATATATTATCTTTACACATATCAATTATTTTTTCTGCTTCCCAGTTATTTAAAATTTTAGATAGTATTTGTAAATTTCCAGGGCAACCTCCATGAAACTTTATATTAGATACTTTATTAGCATCAATATCATATTCTATTTCTTTTGCACAAGTTCCTGTTGTTTTATATTTGCAATGCATTTATTTCACCTCAAATATATTTAAACTTATTTTAAAGTTTTTTTCAACTGTTTAATTGCAGATTTTTCAAGCCTTGATACTTGTGCTTGACTAATCATTAGTTCATCTGCTATTTCCATTTGAGTCTTTCCTATTATAAATCTTTCATCTAAAATGAATTTTTCTCTTTCATTTAGTGATTCCATAGCATCGTTTACTGACATTCTTATTTCTAGGTCTTTATTATTTGCTTTTTTATCCTCTATTTGATCATACAAATATATTGTATCTCCACCATCATTATATACAGATGAAAATAAACTAATAGGATCTTTTAATGATTCAAGCGACATTATTATATCATATCTAGAGGTATCTAACATTTTTGCAAGTTCCTCATAATCTGGAAGTTTTCCTGTTTTAGATAAATACTCCTCTTGAATTTTTAAAGCCTTATAGGCTGTATCTTTTAGTGATCTACTAATTCTAATACTATTATTATCTCTAATATATCTTTTTATTTCTCCCAAAATCATAGGTACAGCATATGTTGAGAATCTTACCTCATGGGAAAGGTCAAAATTGTCTATTGCTTTCATAAGACCAATACAACCTACTTGAAATAGATCATCCATATTACCTTTGCCTACAAACTTCTTTAATATAGATAAAACTAATTTTAAGTTTCCGTTCGCAAGTTTTTCTCGTGCATTTTTATCTCCATTTTTTGCTTTTATGAATAACTCTGTCATTTCTTTATGAGTTAATACCTCTAAATTACTAGTATTTACTCCACTTATTTCAACTTTATTTAGTGCCATTATTATCTTCCTTTCACCTATATAGAGGGTGATAGAAAGAATTTTTATGCATTTTTTAATATTTATTATTTATCTTCTTTTAATATTTTATTAAATTGTTTAGGAATCTTAGATGTATAAGTATATGTTTTTTTATCAAGAGGATTAGTAATAGTTAAAGAATAGCCATGTAAATAAAGACGCTTTTCTTTATCATTTTCACCATACTTTTTGTCTCCAACTATACTATTTTTTATGTGGGCTAATTGAACTCTTATTTGATTTTTACGACCTGTTTTTATGTTTATTGCTAATTTTGTATAGTTTTTACTTTCTTCTAGTACTTTGTAATTAGTAATTGCAACTTTTCCTTCTTTTGCAATATAGACTAGGTTAGCTTTATTTTCTTTAAGATTGTTTATTAGTTGCCCCTCTTTATTTCTTAGGTGTCCATTTACAATAGCTATATATTCTCTTTTGGTTGTTTCATTCCAATCTTTTTGATAAAGATCTTTTATTCTTTCATTTTTAGCTAGTAATAATACTCCACTTGTATCCTTATCTAGTCTATGAACTATAAATATTTTTGCGTTTTTATTATTAGCCTTTAGGTATTCTGAGACTAAATGATAAACTGTTCTTTCTTTTTCCTTTCTTGTTGCTATTGTTAATATATTACTTGGCTTATCTACTACTATAATATTTTTATCTTCATATATAATAGGAAATGGTAAGGTATTTTCACTCTTATTTGTATCGATTATTATTTCCGAATTAACATTTAAGGGATAATCAAACTTAGTAGTATTTACTCCATCTACATAAATACTTTTATGAGTTAAGTATTCCTTTACCCTTTTTTTAGGAATGTTACTATTAGTTATTAAATATTCTAGCAAAGATGATTTATATTTTACTTTTATTTTCATATACTTTTATCCTTCTTTTTTATTTATAAAAATTTCTTTTAATATATTTTCTACACCTTTTTTGTTGTTCGATAAAGTATTTTTTTTAGCAACTTTTTTTACTTCCTTAATTGCATTATCCATACTAACTCCATATCCTACATTTTTAATTAGTTCAATATCATTGTAACTATCTCCTATTGCTATTATCTCTTCATTTTTTATTTTTTCCTTTTTAGATATTTTAATAGTTGCAGTATATTTTGATATGTTATTGGCTGTAAACTCTACTAAATAATCTTCTTTAGTATATTCTTGAAGATTAGTATTTATATTTAAATTCATTTCATCTATTTGGTTCTTTAACTCTTTTCTTTGTTTACTAGTTTTAGTATGAATTTCTACTTTATATATTTTATTATTCTTTAAAAAATCTGTTATATCTCTAATAATTATTTCATCATTTGAAGCATTTTCCAATACACATTTAGAATGATCTGTATATAAACATATTTTATAGTTTTTCTTATATTTAGAAATTATTTTTTTTATAATTGTCTTTGTAATTGATTTTTCATAAATAACTTTTTCATTTATTACATCATATATATAACTTCCATTTAAAGAAATTATGTAGTCTATAAAATTAACATCTTTAATATAGTCTAATATGTAATTTATTCCTCTACCAGTTGCTACTGTGAATTTATAATTTTTTCTTCTAATTTCATCGATTGTTAAAACTGTTGATATTGGTATTGCTAAGTCATCATCTATTAATGTCTTATCAAAGTCACATACTATCATTCTATACATATTATCCACCTACTACTACATAATTTATAAAAGAAAACTATTTTAATAATTAATAAAAAAACGTTGTTTATCAACGTAATAATCACTATATGGCGGAGCAGAAGGGATTTGAACCCTTGCGCCAGTTGCCCGACCTACACCCTTAGCAGGGGCGCCTCTTCAGCCTCTTGAGTACTGCTCCATTTAGAACACTCATAATGTGCTTCCATATATAATATAACAGTAAACCATAGTTGGTGTCAACCATTTTTCCAGCAATTTCATAGGTAGTATTCGACAATTATTATAATACTATTAATCATATCTATAAATTAATTTATATTATTAAAATAAATAAAAAAGATAACAATTATTTTGTTACCGATTTATTTTTTACTTTTTTAACGCATTTGGTTTAGTCTTTTTATAATTATTTATAAAAGTTATTATTTGATCTAACTCTGTACTTTTATATCTCTCTTTTATATGTCCTAATTGCATTAAATAATCAGATAATATAGCTTCTTCAGTGTATGAAATTTTATCTGTTTCTCCAACAATTTCTTTATTTTCATCTAATTTATATAATGGTTTTAAACTAATCATATCTATTAATAGATACTCTAGTTGATCAGTTTCTTTATTGATATCTGAAACAGTTCCTATTATATGATAATTAAATGTGTTTTTAGTATTATTTTTTATCTTTACTATTTGAAGTTTTTTGGTAGTAGCAAAGCTTATTGTATGCCCTTTTATATTTGTAATATTTTGTTGATATTTATTCATTATTTTTTGTGCTTTTTGTAATCTATCTTGTTCATCTTTTTCGTTTTCTGCTGCTATATTTGTCATATTTTCTTGTAATAATTTACTCTCATTATTTAATCCTTGTGAAAATGAACAAGCTAATATTGCTGATAACATAAATTTAGTAGATCCTTTTAAATATTTATTTATATTATTATTTAAATTTATTTCTTTCATAGTACCCCCCATAGAACGTGCTAATTATAGCACTTTTTTTGTTAAATGTCAATGTTTTAATATTTATGAAGTCTTTTTTATTATAAGACTTTTATTTATGAATAAAAAGCAGTAAAAAAATTCACTAAGGTCAAAAATATACAATTTAAGGTCATTTATATGTTTTGATAGTTAAACATGCTATAATTGATGGTGTATTTTTTATATTAGAAAGAAGTTGTGGTTCTAAATGAAAATAATAGTTATTGATAATAATCAAGAATATAATAATTTTATATGTAATATTGTTACAAAATTAATGTTTAAGAATGATTATGAATATCAAATATTGCCTTTTTATAAGTATAATAATAGATTAAAGAGAATAATTCATGATAAAGATATTAAGATATTTATTGTTGATTTAAAGCTACAGAATAAATCAGGATATGATATTTGTAGAGAAATACGAGAGGAAGCTAATGATTGGAATAGCATTATTATAATTTCATCCGCTTATAATCAAAAAGAAGATATTATATCATTAAGACTTTTAGTTTTTACTTATTTAGTAAAGTTTAACAATTTTGAAGAGAATTTAATTGAAACTTTGGAAAAAGCAACAAACATTTTAGAGAATAATAAATTTTTGAAAGTTGATAAGAGTACTAAGGTAGCTATAAATGATATTTGTTATATTAAAAAGATAAAAAATAGTAAATATTGTAGTATTAATACAATACATAATGATAGAGTTAAAATTAGAAGGTCGTTAAAATCATTAGAAAAAGAGTTAAAATTTAAAAAAATCAAAAATTATTTATTACTTAATGATAGTAATATCAGTTTTAAGAGTAAAGAAGAAGTAATTTTTAAGAATAATGATAAAATAGATATTTATTAGTTAAAATATAGTAAAAGGAAACTTTGGTGTCTAAATAGTATCAAAAAAATAAAAACCCTTGATATACAAGAGTTAAATACTTATTGGTGACGAGTACGGAATTCGAATCCGTGAATGCTGCCGTGAAAGGGCAGTGTGTTAAGCCGCTTCACCAACTCGCCAAATGGCGCCTCAACTAGGACTTGAACCTAGGACCCCTTGATTAACAGTCAAGTGCTCTAACCAACTGAGCTATTGAGGCATCTGGTGGACCTGACAGGACTTGAACCTGTGACCCCACGCTTATCAAGCGTGTGCTCTAACCAACTGAGCTACAAGTCCACATTAAAATAAATCTTATAGAAAACCTTTTCACTTCTTTAAGTGACAGATTTATATTAACAAATGATAGAAAATAAATCAAGTATTTTTTCCTATTTTTTATTTTTTCTATATCTCTATTTTATATTTTATACTATTTATAGACTTTTTATTAAATAATTTTAAATTTTATATAGATTTTTTATTTATTATTTGTTATAATTTTAGTTAGCAGTTATTTATGTCTCCTTAGCTCAGTTGGTAGAGCAACTGACTCTTAATCAGTGGGTCTGCGGTTCGAGCCCGCAAGGGGACACCATTTAGTTTATTAGCCCTATATAGGGCTTTTTATATTTTTGAAATTATAAACAAGTTATAAATACTTTATTATATATTTTTTTATAAAATGAAGTATTTAATTAAAAATATGATCTATATTTAGTATTTACATACTAATAATAAGATTTTATACTTTTTATTTACAAATAACTATATTTACTATAAAATTGTATTTGAAAGGAGTATATGTGTATTTATGGAAAAGCAAAAGATTGATTTATATTTAACTACTAATGCAAAATTTTTCGAACCATCAGCAATTCCTATTATTAGACAAAAGTTAGAGAATGCTAGTGAAGAATCTTTTCTAAGTGTTCAAGCATGTGAATTAAAAGATCCAACAGTTATCTTAATTATTTCTGTATTTTTAGGTGGATTAGGTATTGACAGATTTATGCTTGGTGATATTGGAATGGGAGTTTTAAAACTTTTAACAGGTGGATGCTGTGGAATATTAACAATTATTGATTGGTTTACAATTAGTAAAAAAGCAAAGCAAGCAAATCTTGCTGCAATTTCAATGCTTATATAATTATGAATAGAAAAAATTATATAATAGAAATTTTTCTTATGCTAGGACTTACTTTTATATTTAGTATCTTGAATATAAGAATATGTCCTTTTTTTTATATTTTTAATATTCCTTGTCCTGGATGTGGATTAACACGTTCTATTATTTTTCTTCTTAAGGGAAATATTATTGAAAGCCTTAAATATAATGTTTTAGGTCTGCCATTAGTAGTTTGTTGTATTATATATTCTCTCTTTTTTATATTAAAAAAAGAATATTTGATAGATGAATTTTTAAGAAAAAGAAAAAAATTCATTATTATACTTTTTGCTATAATTTTTATAATAGTTCAATTAATTAATATATTTAATCCAAGATTATATTAAAATTTGATATAAAAAAGAACCTAATGGTTCTTTTTTTAGTTATTAACTGCGTCTTTAAGAGCAGCTCCTGGTTTAAATGTAACAGCTTTTCTAGCAGCTATTTGAACAGTTTCTCCAGTTCTTGGATTACGTCCTTCACGTGCAGCTCTTTCTGATACATCGAAAGTTCCAAATCCAACTAGTGGAATTTTATTTCCCTTTGATAATTCATTAGTAACTACTTTTTGAAATGCATCAACAGCTTTTGTAGCATCTGCTTTAGTAAGTCCTGCTTCTTCTGCTACTTTTTCAACAAATTCTGATTTTTTCATAGTATTAATATACCTCCCTTAAAATTATTAAGCATACTATGCTTACATATATAAATTTAGCATGTGTTCTCTTAAAAATCAACAATTATAACGTTTTTTTACAACTTTTTTATAAAATTCTATTATATATATTCATAATAACTATAGTATATAGTATTTCACTTTTTTATTTTATTATTTATTTCGCCTAAAATGTTTATTATATGGCCAAGTCCAAATATAAATATTGCCACAATAAAGCCTAAAAACCAGGTACTGATTGTAAGGGAAATGTTATATTCAGTAACAGTACAATAATTAGAATACATTTTACTTGAACCACATGATGGAAAAATATTCCCTAGAATTATGCCACCAAAAAGACAAATTAATTCGAAAAATATAGCGAATTTTTGATAAAAATTAAATTTATACTTTTTTACATCGCTAATTGTTCTATCAAATTTTGGCAAATCTTCTTTATACTTATCTATTTCTTCAAATAAATCATCTTTCATTTTTTCTGGCCTTCTTTCTTATAACCTTTTTTGCAAGAGCGAGATATTCTTTACTATCTTCGTAATCTTTATACAAATAAATATATCTGCTAAATAAAACAATATATATTGTATCAAGAAGCGATAAAAATATTCCATCTATATTTATTGCACTTATCAAATTTACAAATAGTATCATGCTGCTTATTATACAAATGCTATATAAATACCACTCATTTTTTATTTCATCAAATGGAATCTTATAAAGTGCTAATTCTTTCCAATATCTAGTTCCTTTCATAAATGTATAGCTCATATACATTAGTATAATAAAATTAAGGCAAAGTGTTAGCAAACTACTTATACCAAATGATTGAAATATTGTTAAAAAAGAGGCAAACGTCATAAGTAAGTACATTCCTATATGTAATAAGTTAAGTATATTAAAATTCTTCTTTCCAAAGCTAGTTTTTAATAATGCAAAATATGTAAGAGCTATTAGGTAGATAAAATTATGATTAATCAGACTTCTAATTATACTTGCAATTTCCACCTCATTTCGTACTGCAAATGACTGTGACATTAAAATATTTATCAATATAACAATTAAAATTATATTAGTTATGAATGTAGCATTAGAATACCATTCTGGTTCTTCATTATATTTTTCTTTTATATTATTTATTTCCTTTTTATCATTTTCTTTACTTTCTTCCATAATTACCTCCATATAATATTATTATAATGTAATTTTTGTCTTTTTTATATATTTAAAATAAATATTTTAACCAAGATGTAAAGTATAAATTATAAATACAAAAAACTCTACACTTTGTAAAGTTTTTTATCCCATTATTTGTCCACCATTATTATGTATAACTTGGCCTGTAACATATGATGAGTCATCTGATGCTAGAAAAACAAATGTTGGAGCAAGTTCATATGGCATCGCGCCTCTTGCCATAGCAGCATCAGCACCAAGAGATGGTATCTTCTCTTTTACCCAACAAGCTGGTTGTAATGGAGTCCAAAAGAATCCTGGAGCAATTGCATTTACTCTAATATTTTTAAGAGCCAAATTTCTTGCTAATGCTCTTGTAAAGCCTACTATAGCTCCCTTTGTTGTTACATAATCAATTAATTGTGGATCTCCATAAAAGGTTGTAACAGATGTTAAATTGATAATTGAAGCGCCTGATTTTAAGTATGGTAACACTTCTTTCGTTAAATAAAACATTCCATAAACATTTACCTTCATTGTTCTATCGAACTGTTCATCACTTATATTTTCCAATTTATCTTGTTGATACTGTACTCCAGCATTATTTATTAAAATATCAATTTTACCAAACGTTTTCAATGTTTTATTAACTATATTTTTACAAAAGTTCTTATCAGTAATATCTCCTGATAATAAAATACATTTTCCTCCAAGACACTCTATATATCTTTTAGTCTCCTCAGCATCTTTATGCTCATTATAGTATGGAATAACAAGATTAGCACCTTCTTTTGCGAAAGCTACTGCAGCTGCTCTACCTAATCCACTATCTCCTCCTGTAATAATTGCTACTTTTCCTTTTAATTTATCGCTTCCTTTATAGTTTGGATTATCAAATATTGGTCGCGGTTTCATTAAGTATTCCATTCCTGGTTGTGTTCTTTGAGATTGTTCTGGTGCCATAATTTGATATTCTGTACTTGCTATGCCTGTTTGATCATAATAGTTAAAATATTGATTTCCAAAATGGTAGTCAAAATTCATATATATATTCCTCCTGATTACAATATATGACATTTAACTACAAATTAGAAATATTTTATGATAATTTAAATAACTTATTAATATAATTAGATAATTCTTCCTCTTTTTCATTTATAATTATTTTTTTAGAAGAGTATTCATCATTTATATATATTTTTCCTTCCAATACATTATATAATAATTTGAATTTCCCTTTTATTTCTTGTGTATTATCAGAATATTTTATTTTAGGAATTTTTATATATTTAACAAACTCACTGCCAATATTAGGTTCTTTACAATAAAATTCTCTACCACAGTATTGACACATATGTTTTCTATGTGCTGTTATAGCAAATAAATTATTATCATTATGGAGGTGCTTACAATGACTACATATTACCTCTTCTATATCTATATTATTTATAGCTGATAGAAAAAGACCTAGAAAATCAATCTCTTCTAAGCTAGATTCATTAATTATTAAGACTCCTTCAAGAGACTTATTATTAATATAAATATTATAAGCTGTAGATAAGCTTAAATCTTCAAACACTATTTTTATACTTTTTATACCATTCTTTTCTATAGTTATACTTTTATCATAACTTTCTTTATTTTGTGATAAACACACTTCTAACATATTACCATCTTTATCATTAGCCTTCGCTTTATGAGTACTACACCAGTATTTTTTCTTGCTATTTCTTGATTTTAGAGCATATTTAATATTACACTGCATTTAGTTATTATCCTCGTTCTTTTTTACTAGAATTTTTCCTTTTTCTTTATAAGATAGTATATAATTCAAGTAATCTTTGGGAATTATTGACATTGGAATAGGAATTTCTTTTGTTTTCGTAAACATTTCTTGTATTTTTTCTAATCCTATTGTTGTTACTGCATCTTGCATTCCAAAAGGTGTTAAATCTCCGTTAAAAAATAAATGTTCATATAAAAACTGATCTGGCGTATTAAAATGTAATTGAGCAGCGTAATTTGCTATATTAATATAAAGGCCAGTCCAAGCTTTATCGATATTTAATCTATAATGAATATGTGGATTTATATTTAATATTCCTTTATTTTTATAATATAAATCTAATAGTTTTTCTATATCTCCAGAATATTCTAAAAAACGATACATTTCCGGATAATATATTAAATCTTCATTAGATTTTTCTTCATCAAAGTTATTAATAAATACATTATCATTAAATTTTTCTATTACTTCTTTTTCAGATAATACTTTTTTCCCTTCTAAATCTATTATAAAGTAGGTCCAAAGGTTTTCTTTAATTATTAGATAATTATTTCCTTGATTACTTATTTCTTTTAGCATTTCTATACTCATATAAAAATCAAAGTCTTTACTATTTTCTATTAATATATTTTTTAATTCTTTCCAAACTTTAGTAAAAGGCATTAATTTATCCATTAAATCTTTAAATTTTATACAATCATTTTCTACTTCAAAGTATTTTTCAAATAATTCATTTCTTAGTTTATCCTTTTCTTCTTTTAGTTCCATAATTACCTCCATTTATAAACACATTATTTATTTTATACTATTTATAAGGACTATTCAACATAAAAATGATTCTAAATATACTTTATTTATATTATAGTTTATTTTTTGTATTTATATAGGAAACTTGGTATATGATCCTCTCTAATTAATATTTTATCTGCTTTTTCTACTTTATTTGCAATTATTTTCTAATATAAAATAGTCTGTTATTATATTAAATACTATATATGTATAATTTATTTTGTTTTGTTTACTTTATTTTCTTTTTGTAAGTAAGTATTCAATAATTTAATTGAATTTTCTTTATTTACTGAATGTAATTCTTTTGCCTCTAATATACCATCTACTAATTCTAAGTCATAGCAAATATTAATTGAATATTCATCTAATATTTCTATAAAATCTTTTAATGATTCTCTTTGTTTTTCACTAATAATTTTGGGCATCATAAATATCCCTGTCTTACCATATTTTTCTATATTCTTAGTTGTATTAAAAAATATTATATGGCCAAATAATGTGAAGAAATATCCTGCCACATCAGGTGTATGCTTAATAGTTAATCTTTTAAAAACTTCAATATCGGAATATTTTTCTTTAGAATAATCTAGTAAACTTTTAATATGTAGCTCATCTTCATCGTGAGCATTTCCTATCATTTCTATTTCTCCATCTTTTATATTTCTTTTTTCGTCATCTGCGCCATAAATAAAAGCTAATTTATAATTATCTATCATATTACTACCTACTAATTTATAATTTCTAATAACATTTCTTCTATTTTAGAAATGATTAATTCTTTATTTTCCTTTCTTTTTTCAAAGGGTGCTTTTAATATTTCTTCTTTGTATGTATTTTTATCTCTATCATATATACTAATATAGACAGTGTTGTCATCAAAAGATGGATTATCTTTATCTACCTTATTTAACATACCAGTAACACCTATACCATAATTACTATTTGTAAAATGTGATATGTTTTTACTCATTTCGTTAGCAGTTTCTATACTATATACAGTATATTTATCAATAATATTTTTATCTACTCCCATTTTTATTTTAAATTCATTACAATATGTTACAGCACTAAATTTTAATACCTCTCCTGCTCCTTCTACATTTGTAATCTTATTACTTAATCCTCCACCAGTACAAGATTCCATAGTTGATATTGTTTTATTAAGTGAAATTAGTTTTTCTACGACCTTTTTCATACAAATACCTCTTTTCTACAATTTATTTATATATATGTTCTTCTTTTATATAGTTTAGCACATTTTGATTAACATATTCCATTAAAATATTATTATTAGTATCTTATCTTTACAAATTTCTGATAATACTTATGAAATACTATCTATAGTAATTATTTTCTGGGATATATTATATTATTTTCATAATTTTTATATTTATTTATAATATTTGATGGATTATCATTATTTCTTCTTATTACAATAATTTTATGAACATCAAATATATATTGATAGTTTTCTATGTGTAAATAAGCTTCTTATTCTTTATAATTCTTTTGCAATTTTCTTGTACATTTTATGTGTAGTATTAAATGATTCTTCACATATTCCTATTTTTATTGTAAGTCTCCTAAAAAATCATCTGAATCTAAGTCACTTGGAAGTCTTAAATCCCCTCTTGGGGATAGACTGATTGAGCCTATTTTTACACTATCTGGCATACAATTTCTTTTGAATTGATTTTTAAAGAATCTTTTAATAAATGTATTTAGCCATTTATCTATTTCTTTTTCATTAAATTCATTTCTAAAAGTATTTATAGCTAGCATTTTTATCTTTTTTGGACTAGCAGATGTTTTAAGAAAATGATATAGAAAAAAGTCATATAAAACGTAGGGACCTACTTTAGCTTCCGTTTTTTGAGTAATTTTACCATATTCATCTGGTGGTAATAATTCAGGTGATATTGGAGTAGCTAGAATATCGCCAATTATTCTCTTTATCTTTTTATTTTTAATTGTTTTTTCAAAATAATTAACTAAATCTCTAACGAGAGTTTTTGGAATTGAAGCGTTTATAGCATACATACTCATATGATCACCATTATAAGTACACCAACCTAGGGCAAGCTCTGATAAACTTCCTGTTCCTATTACTATTCCATCACACATATTACTATAATCCATTAATATTTGTGTTCTTTCTCTTGCTTGAATATTTTCATATACTATACTTCTATCACTATTTGGTAGACCTATATCTTTCATATGAAGCTTAGATGATTCTTTTATGCTTATTTCTTTTATGGTTGCACCATATTCTTTTACAATACTTATAGCATTATAATATGTTCTATCTGTTGTTCCAAATCCTGGCATAGTAATACCAATAATATTCTTAAGATCTTTTTTGATTATTTCAAATGATTTAATGACTATTAGGAAAGCTAGAGTTGAATCTAGTCCTCCACTCATTCCTATAACACATTTAGGATAATTTAGATGAATTAGTCTTCTTGATAAAGCATTTGCTGCTATATTTATGATTTCTTCATATCTTTTATTTTTATCATCTTCAGTTGGTATAAAAGGATATTTTTTATACTTTCTTTCTAAAAACTTGAAGTCTCTAACAGATACTTCAATATATTTGTAATCTTTATCTAAAGTATTTGATAAATAACTGATATTTTTTTGTCTTTCATTTATAAGATAATTTGTATCAATATCTGAATATATTAAACTGCTTTCAAGCTCAAATCTCTTTCCTTCTGCTAAAGAAACGCCATTTTCATAAATCATACTTGCTCCGCTAAACAATATATCACTACTTGACTCCATAACACCACTTGATGAATAGATATATGCTGATATATTTTTAGCTGATTGCATTTTGATTAAATCTTTTCGATATTCATTTTTTCCAATAGTTTCATTGCTACTAGATAAGTTGAAAGTTATAGTTGCTCCCATTAGTGAATGATTATTGCTAGGAGGATTTACAACCCATAAATCTTCACATATTTCTATGCAAAAGCTAATATTTTTATTTTCTTTATCTTTGAAGATTAGTTTAGTATCAAGTGGTACTGTTTGATCACATAATATTATTTCTTTACTTTTTATATCAAGACTTGATGAGAACCATCTTTTCTCATAAAATTCACTGTAATTTGGAATATATGTTTTAGGTACTACTCCTTTTATTTTACCTTTTTCTATAACAATAGCACAATTTAAGAGCGTATTATCACATCTAACTGGAAGTCCAACAATTGATATTATATTTATATCTTTTGTATTTTCTATAATGTAGTTAAGAGATTCTTCAGCACTAGATAGTAAAAATTCATTAAAAAATAAATCTCCACAGGTGTATCCTGTAATACAAAGTTCTGGAAATAATACTATTCCTATTTCCCTTTCACTTGCTACTTTAATCATTCTCACTATTTCTTTAGCATTTTTTGATGGAGCAGATAAGAAAAGCTTATTTACAACTGCTCCTATTCTTATAAATCCGAATTCTTTCATAAAGCCAACTCCTCATTTTATAAAATAAATTATTCTCTAACTTTAATATACTCCTAATTTATTTTTTTACTACTTAAATTCTTTTTATCAAAAAAATTAGCTAAGTATTATGATTGATGCATAAAAAAAGTTATTGTTAAATTATAAATGATTCAACAACAACTTTTTTTCTAAACATTATTTTTTCTTTTTTTAATTTAATTAAATATTCTATTTTAATTTTCCTTTCATTCCTTTAGAACTATTCATAGCATATCCTGCTAAGATGTTGCTATCAAAAGAGTGAGTTTTACTATTTCTTTTTTTATGATCTTTAATTCCAATATTTATTATATCATCAAGAAGTTCAGTATATTTTATTCCTTTTGGTTCCCATAAGTAAAATGCTAAGCTTCCTGGAATAGAATTTATTTCATTTATATATACTTTTTTAGCTTTATCATCAATTAAAAAGTCTATTCTACATACTCCTGATGAACCAAGAACTTTGAAAGCACTAGTTGCAATACTTTCTATTTTTTCTCTTTCTTTATCATTTAGTTCGGCTGGAATCTTTCTAGTTGCTGAAAGCATTCCTTTAGATCCTGTTGCTTTACTTGGAACTTTAAAGCCCATTTTTCCTTTAACTTTGCCATTTCCGATATATTTATCTTCAAAAGTCAAAAATTTATCTGCTGATATTACTTCCTCTATTTCACTAAGTTTTTGGTTCTCATAATTTCCTAAAACACTGATGTTTACTTCTTTTAAATTTTCTACCATTTCTTCTACTACAATTTTATTATCATAATTAATAGCTTCGTCTATTGCTTTTATAACTTCTTCTTCATTAGATGCTGTGCCAATTCCTACACTACTACCTGTAGTTGCTGGTTTAACTATTACTGGATATTTTAGTTTATTAATTTTTTTAAGGATTTCTTCTGTATTATCTTTATAGTCACAATCATAAAACCAAGTGTATTTAGTAATAGGTAATTCTTCACTCTCGAATATCTTTTTCATATAAACCTTATCTTGTCCGACAACAGCTGAGTAAACATTTGGACCAGCATAAGGTATTCCTATTGTTTGAAGATGTCCTTGAAGAGCGCCATCTTCTACATTTGTTCCATGTACTATTGGTAATACTATATCTATATCAGTTACTATCTTATTTAAAAGAGCCTTCTTTAGTTTTAATTTGTATATACCATCTTCAAAAACTAAAATTACATTTTTGGCAAATTTTTTAATAAGAGATAAATCATGGTATGAATCTATATCTTTTAGCATTGCTCCTGTATACCATTCTCTATCTTTAGTAATATAGATAGGTATTATTTCATACTTTTCCTCGTCTATTTTATTCATAGCCTGTATAGCTGATATTATACTAACCTCGTGTTCTACTGTTTCTCCTCCAAAAATTACACCTACTTTAATTTTCATATAATAACCTCCCTATTCGTTATATGTATCTGGTAAATCATTTTCAAATAAGGCATAAACCTCTTCTTTTGGATTTTCCTTTTTGATACCATTTATAAAATTATATGCTTCTTTTACATCATTATATATTATGACATTATCAAAATTGAAGTTCTTGTTTTTTAAACCTTTTTGAATTGGTTCTGTTTTCTTTTTACCAATTAAGACAACATAATCTGCTACTTCTGCTATTTGTTCTCCGAATATTTCGTTTAATTCATCCTCTTTGTCGGCAAGTTCTATCATACCTGGAGTTACTACGATTTTAATTCCTGGCATCATCCCTAAAACCTCTACAGCATTTTTTGCTCCTACAGGATTTGAATTATAAGCATCATCTATCATATTAAAAGCGCCAATTCTCTTAAGTTCTAGTCTGTGTTCGATTGGTTTTACACTTGAAACTGATTTTTGCAAGTCTTTTATTTCTATTCCAAATTCACGTCCTAGAGCAAGAGATGCTAAGATATTATAAACGTTATGATCTCCTAATAATTTAGTAGTAAAGGAATACTTATTTTTATCTCCTTTAAACAGCACATCAAATTTAGTACCAATATTTGAGCATTCTATATTAGTTGCTCTTACATCTACATCTTTATTATTAATACCAATCCATAGTATTTTACATTTATTTTTTAATTTATAAGATACTTGCTTTTCATCATCACCATTTAAAACTCCAATTCCATCAAGTGGAAGCGATTCTATTAGTTCAAATTTACCATCAATTATATTTTGCTCACTTCCAAAAGACTCTAAGTGTGCTGTTCCTATTTTTGTTAAAATACCATATTTAGGATGAATAAGATTACAAAGTCCTTTTATTTCTCCTTTTACATATGCTCCCATTTCTGCTATAAATATTTCTGTAAATTTATCCATATTATTATTTACAGTCATAATTAAGCCATTATAAGTATTTAAGTTTCTTGGTGTTGGCAAAGCATTATATTTAATATTTAAAATATCGGCTAAAATATTTTTACTACTTGTTTTACCATAACTTCCAGTTATACCTATTATTTTTAAATTTTGCATATTTTTTAGTTTTGTTTGAGCCATATGCTTAAAGTGATTATATACCATTTTTTCTATAGGAGTATTAATTACTTTAGCTAAAAATACTACAAAGAAGTTAAAATATATCATTAGAGAGTAAATAAATGTAATTATCCAAGCTAATTTTAGATTGCCATTATTTAATATTAGAAAAATTATTGGTATTATATATATAATAGATAGAGTTAATATTAAACGCTGTATTCTTTTAGTAACAACAAGTGGTTTTTTTGTTTGTTCATTTTTTAATTTACTATACCAAGAAAATGTTAATATAATATATATTAATATTATTAATAGTTCAGCCAAAAGTGAATATGTTGTAATATCAAATATTACTAATATACCTATTAATGATATAATTACTGCTATAAGTTCTATATTGATAAATGAGAGAATATTTTTAAATATCCATTTTAAATAGCGATTATTTTCATTATATAGATTTTGTTGTAACATATGAAGTGATTTTTTACTTTTTAAGAAAAGCGCTAAAATCATTAAAATAATGATTAAATAAAATACTAACATAATTATTACCTCCTATAAGAAATTATTTAATATGTTAATTATCCTATTTATATTTTCTAAATAGGCATAGTGAGTTCCTGGCATTAATATTAATCCAGCATCATTCATTACTTGTTCTAAGATTTTAGCATCTTCAACACTTGCTTCTGTATCATTATCTCCCCAAATAATAAGTGTTGGCTCTTTAATTTTTTTGGCTACTTCAGTTAAGTCTTTATTTACTGTATTTACTAGTATTTGTCTCATTATGGGAGAAGCATTTTTATAATCACGTGAACCAATATATTTCTTCATTTGTTCAGCAATCCTTGACATACCAGGTAATTTTTTTAAACTTTTTAAAGTTTTTACTTTTAAGCTATCAGCACTTTTTTCTGGCCTTATAGGACTACCGAATAAAACTAGCTTTTCAATATTATTATTACTTGAAAAGTTAATTGCGAGTCTACCACCAAAAGAATGTCCAATAACAATTGGCTTTTCTATTTTTAATTCTTTTACAAATAGTTCTAGCATTTCCTTATAATCATCTAAGCTCCAAGGAAATGGTGGTTCATTACTTTCTCCAAATCCTGGTAAATCTAATATTGTGATTTTAAAGTTACTTGACAGTCTATCCCCTAGTGGCTTCATCATTTCTATATTCTGTCCCCAACCGTGTAGGAATATTATATCCTTACCATTTCCGTACTGAATATAATTTATGTTTATATCTTTGATTTTTATATGCACTATTTATCACCCACAATATATTTATATTATACTTTATTTTAGCCACTATTTCTACAGATAATCTTATTTTTCAACATTTTATTGATAAATATTTTATATCAATATTATTGTATGTCTAATTATGTCAACTTATTTTAGATTATCTATTATTTTGTCAATCTTTTCACCATATTCTGAACTTTCATCATATAAAAATTTTAACTCTGGTGTATGCCTAATTTCAATTCTTTGTGACAAACATCCTCTAATAAATGCGGCAGCATTATTAAGCGATGTTAATATTTCAGGCTTTTTTTCTTTTTCTAAAACTGTAAAGTATACTTTAGCATAACTCAAATCATTCGTAACATCTACTCCTGTTATAGTTACTTTTTTTAAATCCTCATCATCTACTTCTTCCATTAATATCATACTAATCTCTTCCATATATGTGTGATTTAATCTTGCTATTCTTAAATTTGTTGCCATATTATCCCTCCAATAAAAAGTATAGCATCTGATAATTATTATTGCAATTTAATATATCTATATACTATTTACTTGTCATAATTATAGTAAAACTTTTTTGGCAATTTTAACAAAATCTTTATCTGATGTAGAATTAGTATCTATTTCTATAAGTCTTTTATAAATATCACATTTTCTACTTAAATCTCTTCTCATTTGTTCTAAAGCATTATCATGATATAGTTCCCAGTATGAAGCTATACCAAATGTATCTACTTTATTCATATTATTTGTTCTTATTTTAACTTTAAAATAATTTTCATTATTTGTTGTTTCTAGGTGTATTCCTTGATACATATTTCCTTTTGGATTAGTAATATAATCATTAAAATCATTATAAGTATATGGATATAATTCTTCTATAACTGGTAATGTTTCATAACATCTTTTTATATCATCTACAATTATTTGAATAGAAAATAAATCATGAAGTTCTCTTATATCTGCACCTTTATTTAACTTTTTATATATTTCGTAAATATTTTTTACTTGAAGACGAATTTCATTACTTATATTTCTTTGTTCTAAGTGTTCTTTTATATTAAAATAAGTATTTTGTAAATTTATAATATTTTCATCAACTATTAATCTTTTTTGTTTTGATATTTCATTATATGTTTTCTTATCTATATAAGGAAGTGACAATTCTTCTAGCACCCTTTTTATCACTAATATTCCAGTATGATATGCTAAAGGAGAAAAAATTTCTACTGTTTCATATGAATTTTCTACTTGTTTTATTTCATTTTGATATTCCATTGTCAGCATATTATGTAGTCTATCTGCAAGTTTAATAATTATGATACGAGGATCTATTTTAAGTCCCATAATATTTTTTCTAGTATTAGCATTATTTTGATCTTCTTTAGTGTCAAAGCATTCTCTTCTTATCTTGGTTACTCCATCAACTAAAATGGCTACATCGTGATTTAATAATTCTTCTATATCATTCTTTGTAAAGTTAGAGTCTTCTATCACATCGTGTAGAAGTGCTGCTGCTATTGTATCACTATCTACTTTAAAATAGGCTAAGATATAAGCAACTGATAATGGATGCGTAATATATAATTCTCCACTGTTTCGATATTGTCCATTATGAACTATACTAGCAAAATTATAAGCCTTTATTACCTTTTCCTTTTCAACATTATTAAAATAAGTTAATTTAGCAAGTAATTTTTCAATAGTCATATTATTCATTTCATATCTCCAAAATATTTAAAAGCACCCAGTAATTAGGCGCTTTTTATTTGTTTCGTGGTAATGTTTTACTATATTTAGAAAAATATATTTTATTGATATTTCTTTTCATATATTACACTACCTCCAAAATATTAATAAAAATTTACAATACTTTTTTTAGCTTGTCAATAGTAAAAAATTTACTTTACATTAGGATTTTATTAATAATTATTTAATTTATTAACTACTATAAATTATTTTTGAATCATTACTTTTACTTACACACTTAATATGACTTTCATATGTATAAGTATAAGTTGTACTATTATATTTTATAACAATATTTGGTGTACCTTGTATTTTTGTACTTTTGTCATTATAGGGTTCAATGTATCCTGTATCTATTAGAGTTTGCATAGTAATATTAAAGTTTGAAGGAAAAATACCTCCATTACCTTCTATTATATCTGGACTTTCCTTTTGAATATAACTTTTAGCCGCTATAACAAGAGATTTTTCATAATATTTGCAACTACTTGCTTTATTAGAAGATAGAGCATTTCTAATCGATGGATAAGCAAGAATTGATACTAAAGCCATTATAGCAACTGTTGCCATTAATTCTATTAATGTGAAACCCTTATTATCCATACTAAGTACCAGCCCTTTCCTATTATCTAAAGGATATATAATAATTAAATATCTTTTTAATTATTATTTTTTTTATTATAACACGAAACAATTTAGTTTAAAATACATAAATTACAGTAGGTGATAAATCGTGAAAAATAAACATCCTATATATTGTAGATGCAATTATTGTAAACAAAAAAGAAGATCTTCTCTTTTATATCTTGGTCTTATTTTTGCCTTTTTAATAATTGTTTTTTATCAAGCTGTTATTCTTATTTTTATTACAACTAGAATAAATGCTATTATATTATTTAGCCTTTTCTGTATTATAGCGACTCTTGTATTTTTCCTCTTGTTTTAAGATAAACTCTCTACTAATATCTAAGTAATTATTAAACTCATAAACCATTCTACAATTATTGAAATTATTATCGCTAAATTTTAATTTATTAGGAATAATAAGTTCTATAAAAAATAATAGTTCCTCTTCCTTGGTAAATTTAAATCTATGCTGATAAGTTTGGTATAAATTATCCATATCTAATTCTTGATAATGTTTTTTATAAAAATTTATGAAATCATATATAGGTGTATTATACTCTGCATAATCAAAATTTATTAGTTTAGAGTCTTTTCCATCAATAAAATGATCTAGACTTAAATGATTATGTATTAAACTTATTCTCATTTTTCTGTTATTTGAAGATATCTTATACCATTCTTCTAGTAGAAATTTACTGTAATTTAGAGTATTATACACTTTGTCAATATTTCTTAATAAGAGATATTCCGCTGGACTATTATAGACATGCTTCATAAACACCTCTTCTAAGTCATTATAGTAATTAAAGAGATATTCTATTTGAGCATTTTTGTCTTCATATATTTCTTTTATTTTATCTAAATCTGTATTTTTATACGAAGTTGTTCTATTATGAAGATCACTAATTATATACATTAAGTCTTTAGCCTTTTCATCATCATCTATTTCTACTTCTTTTATATAGGAGTATATTTCATAATCATCTTCTAAATCATTTTCTGGATATAGAAAAAAGGAAAAATCTCTTGATAATAAATAATCATATAGTTTATCTTTATCACATCTTTTTTTATTTTTTATAACATATTTACCATCATTTGTATGTAAAATACAAGCCTTATTCATATATGTATATTTATAAGGCCTTATATTATACTTATCTAGAGTTTCTTTAAAATCATTCATTATTTTTCGTTGGAATAATTACTTTTGAGTTTAATTCTACAGTACTTAAGTCATTATACATTTCTAAATCTTCCTTTTTTACTTTGTACTTATCCATAACTTTTTCAAGAGAATCGTTTTCTCGCATTATATATACAGAATATGTAGTAAAAGTATCACTTTCATCTCCTAAACTTGCAAATAGCGAATTTACTTTCAATGTTGGTTTATTCTCTTTCATAACAGGTTCCTCTTTTTCTACAAAAGTTTCATTTTCATCTATTTCTTCTCTCTCAACTTTATTTATAAGGTCTTTTATTTGTTCCTTTTCCACTGTTTCTGTAGTTTTTTCTATTTTTTCCTCTTCTTTAGTTTCTATAGTTTTGGTAGTTTCCTTAATTGGTAAATCTTCCTCTTCAGATTCTAATTCTCCATCACAATCCCTATCATTAGTTTTCTTTAATTCTTCTTTTTCTATAGTTTGCATTTTTTCTTCTATTTCAGCAATTTTTGTATCTTCTTGTTCTTCTATAATTATGTTTTCTTTTTCAACAACTTGCTCTTCTCTTTCTAATTCTTCTATTTGTATTTCATCATTTTCATTTATCTTTACTTCTTCTCTTCCTTCAATTAGAATATCTATTTTACATCTTAATATATCATCGTCTATTACTTCATAAGTAAAGTTTTCAACGCTTATACTAGTTGTTTCTAAATCATAGTTTTCTATTGTTGCTATTTCAATTGGAATGCTGTAAGAAAAATCTTCTAATATCGTACTTGCTTCTGTCATTTTATATTGACCACTTACATAAAAGTTACCTGACACACTACTTTTATCAACAAATTTTAAATCCTCTTCAAAAGATATGGTAGTAACTTCGCCTATCATTGTTTGAAATGTTAAATCTTTTTCAAAAGATAAAGTCTTTTTCATATAATCCTCCTCAATTAATAGTATGTAGGTAAATTAAAAAAAAGACTAATGTCTTAATAAATTTTTTTAATATTATTTTTAGCATATTTAACGTATTTTTTAGTTCTTTTTTCTTTTAATTGTATCCTCTCTAATGTATCTAAATATAAATCTCTATTATCCTGTGTAAATAATTCAGGCATATATTCACTCATATAATTTAGAGAAAAAATAAATTCTAGTAAGGTATTATTTTGAAAGATAATATCAAAATTTTTATCTTTAGTTTTTTCATAAAATGTATAATCAAACAAATGAGTAGAGAGACTATATTCTTTTAAATCATTAATACTATTATTTTTATAATACTTATTATTTCCACTGCGAAGATAAAAATTATCCTTTAAGTAATCACTTAACTCTTGATATTTTTTTTCAGTACTTTCATTATTAAGAATATTAAAGTCCATAGCTATATTATTGATTGCTGGTATTATGATTTCATTTTTATTATTTTCTTTTATGAGATAGAAAATATTTTCTATATTGTTAGTTATAGTATCTGATAAATAGAAAAAAGCTCTTTCTCTTTCTAATAAGTCATCTATAAAACATAACAATGTTATATTCTCATAATCTGAACATACTGTTTCATATGTTTTTTTAAGAATTCCATATTCATTTTCTATAAAAGCTTGTTTTAGCATTAAGTTATAGGCTTTTTGTTCTTCATTCATAAATTTTCTCCTCTATTTAAATATCTTATTATATATTTTTTTATAATTATCTACTAGTATAAAGTCTATATCTTTTAATATTTTTTCATCTATTTCTTCTAAATCATTTTTATTTTCTTCTGGTAGATAGATAGTCTTTATTTTAGCGCGATGAGAACCTATTACCTTTTCTCTTACTCCTCCTATAGGAAGAATTTTACCAGAAAGAGTCATTTCACCAGTCATAGAAATGTTCGATTTGACTTCTTTTTTGGTAAGGAGACTTATAAGTACAGTAGTTAGACAAGTTCCAGCACTTGGACCATCTTTATTTACAGCACCTTCTGGTACATGAATATGAATATCATTATCATTAATAAGTTTCATATCTATTCCGAACTCTTTAGCATTTGCTTTTATATAACTATAAGCAATATGAGCAGATTCTTTCATAACTTCACCTAAGCTACCTGTTAAAATTAAGTTTCCTTTTCCTTTATAGTAAGTAGCTTCAATGGGAAGAATATCTCCACCAAAAGCGGTATAAGCCATTCCGTTGACTACGCCTATTCTTTTTTCTGTATCTATTTCATTATAAATATATTTCTTTTTACCAAGTAACTCTTCTACAAGATTATCATTTATTTCATATCTTACAACATTTTTATTAGTAATAAGTTTTTTTACAATTTTTCTAATAATAGAGTTAATTTTTCTTTCAAGTTCTCTTACTCCTGCTTCTTTAGTATAATGTCTTATAATACTCATTATAGCATTATCTGTAAATTGAACATCAAATAATGTTATATTAGCATTATCTAATGCTTTAGGAATAATATAGTTTTTACATATATCAAACTTTTCATATTCAGTGTAACTTGGAACTTCTATTATTTCTAGTCTATCTCTAAGCTCATAAGGAATTTGTTCTATATAATTTGCAGTTGCTATAAACATAATTTTACTTAAATCATATTCTTCTTCAATATAATGATCTGAAAAATGAACATTTTGACTAGGATCAAGAACTTCTAAAAGACTACTAGCTGGATCTCCTCTCATATCTTTTCTCATCTTATCTATTTCATCTATTATAAAAATCGGATTTGAACTTCCTGCTTTTTTTAATCCTGCTATTATTCTTCCAGGGTTTGCTCCTACATATGTTCTTCTATGACCTACAATTTCTGCTTCATCATTAATTCCACCAACACTAATCTTAGCAGTTTTTCTATTTAAGGCTTTAGCTATTGATAAAGCTAGTGTCGTCTTGCCAATTCCTGGTGGGCCTACTAGACATATAATAGGACTTTTCAAATTATTAGTTTGCTGCCTAACTGCTAAATATTCAAGAATTCTTTCTTTAACATTATTAAGTCCAAAATGTGTTTTATCAAGACTAGTCATTACATCGTTAAAATTATTATTATCTTTAGTATAAGTATTCCAAGGAAGATTAAACATCCAATCTAAGTAATCTCTTATTAATGCTAATTCAGGAGAAGTACTTGGAGTTTTTTCATATCTATTAAGTTCAAGTTCTATTCTTTTTTTTATGTTTTGAGAACATTTTAGTTTATCTAACTTTTTTCTAAGTCTTGTTACTTCACTATCCTTTCCACTATCATCTCCTAATTCTTTTTGAATAACATTTATTTTTTCTCTTAAGTAATACTCTTTTTGAACTTCATCCATTTCTCGTTCAACTTGTCGTTCTATTTTTTCTTCTAGTTCAACATATTTAATATCATCATTCATATCAGTTAAAAGCATTGTACATCTTTTATAACTATCTGTTTCTACTATATATTTTTTCTTCTTATCTATTCCAAAAGGTAAAAAACTAATGATTAAGTCTGTTAAATCTGTTATATTATCAACTAATTCAATTTTATTCATAACAGCATTTGACATATAGGGTACTTTGTTCACATATTTTTCTAACCCCTTAATAAGAATACTTTTATAATGATCATCTACTATTTTTTGATTATCTATTTCACTGTAATTAGCATAATATTTACTATCATTATCAATATTATAATTATATATATTTACTCTTCTTACTCCAACTAAGTTTACTTTTGTTTTTTTATTAGGCATATCCATAAGTAAAGTTATATTAGCAAGTACACCTATATTAGGTAACATTGTTATGTCTGGAAATGTACTATTATCGTAGGCATTTACTAATAATACTTGTTGTGTTGTATTTTCTACTATATTAAATAATTCTTTTTCATAAGTACTACTTATTTCAAAGTGTATTTCTGAGTTTGGAAAGAGAATAATATCACTGTTTATAAATACTAATGTTTTGCTATCAATCATATATTTCCCTCCCAAATTAAGTATGTTACTTATTATATATAAAAACCAGAAAAATTCAAGTTAAACTAGAACTTTTTTCTGGTATTTTTTAAAAAATATTAGTTTAATTAATAATAGGAAAAATATGCCAAATATTAAGAATAAAATAAAGACAATATAGTTAAAATTATAATTTTCCTTTATTGTAGTATCAAGTATTGTATTA
>CAJTKB010000013.1 GCA_910576925.1 uncultured Bacilli bacterium
AATGTTTTCATTAAATTAATTCTGGTGTTGCACTTACTTTTTCATTTCACCTAATTATATTTTTTATCAAAAAAAGGGATTTAAATAGAGTCTCTCACTACATGAAAATATAAATTTAAATTCGTTATAATAAATACCACAATTTCTTATTAGAATATCGTACTTCTTTAATAATACCACCGCCAATACAAATATCATCTTTATAAAATACACAAGCTTGTCCTGGCGTTACACTTTTAATCTTTTGAGGATATCTAACTATAATTTCTCCATTATCTAAGTATTCCAAAAAGATATCATTATCCTCCTGACGATACCTAAATTTAGCACTACATTCATTTGGTCTCAAATCACAATTAAAATTAACCTCTTCCACTATACAACTATCTGAATATAAATAAGGATTATTTTCTCCTTCACATACATATAAAACATTCTCTTTTAAATTTTTTCCTACTACAAACAACTTATCTTTAGTTCCACCTACTTCAAGGCCCTTACGTTGTCCAATAGTATAATACATAAGTCCAATATGTTCACCTAACTTTTCATTTGTCTCAATATTTATAATATCACCACTTAAATTAGGTAAATAATTCTTAAGGAAATTTTTAAAATTTCTTTCTCCTATAAAGCAAATACCAGTCGAATCTTTTTTATCAGCTGTAATTAGATTATATTTTGAAGCAATATCTCTAACTTCAGGTTTTGTTATATCCCCTAAAGGAAACAGAACGTTTTTTAGCTGATTTTTAGATACTTGTGATAAAAAATAAGTTTGATCTTTATTAATATCTTTACATCTTTTTAAATAACCATCTTCTATTTTAGCATAGTGCCCAGTTGCAATAAAATCAGCACCCAATTTTTCGGCTTCTTTGACAAATAAATCAAATTTAATATATTTATTACACATAATATCAGGATTAGGAGTACGTCCTTTTTTTAATTCTTCTAAAAAATATTTAAACACATAATCCCAGTATTCTTTTACAAAATCAATTCTATGAAGTTTTACTCCAATTTTTTCACACACTGCTAAGGCATCATTGTAATCCTTTTCTTGTGGACAAATATCATCATTATCTATACTAGGATTACCTAAAATATCATTATTAATAGAACTGTCCCAGTTTCTCATAAATAAACCAATAACATTGTATCCCTCATTTTTTAAAAGAATAGCAGCAACAGATGAATCTACTCCTCCACTCATTCCTACAACTACTGTTTTATTAGTCATTTAAAGCACTTCCCCTCACCCATTAATTATACCTTAAAGTGCTAAATTTGTAAAAGACTTTAAAAGAAATGGAACTAAGTAACTAGAGACAATAGAACTTATAAAGAGAATTAAAACAGAAGCACATAAAAATTTCAAATAAATCATACTCATTCGTTTTAAATTAACATCTTTTTTCTTAAATAGAAATAGATATAGCATTTTAGAAAAATTAATTGCATAAAAAGTAATTATAAATATAACAAACAAATTAATAATAAACGGTATAATATAAATAATGATAGGTATTAAATTCTTAAACGAATAAGTATAAATTAAACTACTAATAGTAAATCCAAGAACAAAGCTCTTAAATATTAAATAAATTATACTAACAGGTATACCTATAATTGATATACCAAGTATCCATACAACAAAAGTTAATACAACATTATTAACCACATTATTAATAAGACACATAAAGGAATCTGTGTTCCCAGTTTTTATATTTTTAAAATATACATCAAAGCTTGTCTTAACAAGCTCTTTCTCATTCTTAGATATTACAGCTACATAAAATACACCAAGTATTACGCTAATTACCATAACATAAATAAGTAATTTGAATAGTTTTCTTCTTTTATTTTTACTGTATTCTTTTCTATATTTAGTAGTATCCATTATTATCACCTACCAAATATTATGATTAAGACAAATATGTTATTAAACATTTTCTTTTACTTTTTCCTACATTTATTTTATAATAAAATAAGAGGTGTAATTATGAATAAAAAACTAGTTAAAATAGTTTCACTAATTTTATTAATTGGTATGATTATAGGATTTTTTGGAATGTTTATTATCTATTTCATCTAAGTTATTTTATTTTTTTATATAAATCTTTATAATCTTTGACAAATATATATAAATATATTATAATAAACAGCGTTGAAAAAAGGGAGACAGCGTCAATGTTAAAGAACTTAGAATATAATAATAAAATATTATTCAAAAATGATACGGTTTATAAAGATTTACAGCAAATAATAATATTATCAAAATATCACTGTGATACAGATATAAAAGACAGATATTATTTAAGAGCACATATAATTAATAATAATAAATTAATCACTCAAGGATTTCTTTATTTTTATATAAACTTTTTAAATAAGGAAAGTAATTTTATTGGTGTTGGTGTAAATGATACATATAGAAATCAAGGTATAGCCTCATTACTAATTTCTAGTTGGGTACAATTATGTCTTGACGAAAATATTTACAATTTATCAACTATAACTAAGCAAAGAAAGCCATTTATCCTCTACCTTTTAAAAAAATATGAATTCGAATTAGCTAACAAAGAGGATTATAAAACTTCAAATAAAGTTGTGTATATATGTAAAAAAGATGAAAGTCTAGAAAAATTTATTCTTTTCAAAAGGAAAAAGGAAAAAGAAATATTTTCAAATAGCAAAGTTAAAAGAGAAGATAATTATCAAATAATCGATAAATTAGAAAAAGAAATATCCATTATAGATGAAGTGTGTTTATCTACACCATATTATTTACAAGATCAAGATAAAGCCTATCAAAAATCACTAAGTTATTATAATAAATTCAAAAGATAAAATCATTCTAATAGTGAATGATTTTTTGTATCAACATCTTTTTCATAAAATATGATCTTGTTATTAGAGTATACAGCGAGTAATATCTGATCAGCATTTGAATATCCTTGCTTTCTTAATTCGTCTCTTACCTTATTAATCGTTAGATTACAGCCTTTTATGTTATTTTCTAACATTTCACCATCGATGATTAAATTAGCTGTAAGAAGCGCTTTTTCTCCTTTAGTTTTCATATCACTTCTTGTAACTGGCGTTGCTTTACTTTTAGGTAAAATACTAATATCTCCACTCGCTTCCATTATAGCATAACTAATATCGTCTATATTAAAATATCCCTGTATTCTACATTGTTCTAAAAAATCATTAATATCAATATTTGTCTTTTTAAGACCTGATTCAATAATTTTACCATCCTCTATAATTACAGTAGGTACTCCTATAATAAGTCTTCTAAAGTTTATACTTTTCATAGAAATATAAGAAACAATATAAGAAACAATACCAAAAGTTAACATTGCTAATACGCCATCAAAAAAGTTAACTTCTTTATTTACTACCATTTCTGCTATAAAGTTACCAATAGATATCCCAATAACATAGTCAAATAAACTAAGTTGAGACACCTGCTTTTTACCAACTATTTTAGTAACTATAAATAAAGCAAAAATAGAAGCCAAACATTTAAATACAATCATTAAACTTTCTTCAATATCCATATAGATCACCATTAATAGTATTAATACTTTTTAAATTTTTATACAAAAAAAGAAAAAGGATTTGTTCCTTTCTCTAATATTAACTATCTCCTTCTTCAAGCATAGTAGTAATAAAAATACCATATCCCTTCGTCGTATCATTTACTATAACGTGAGTAACAGCACCAACTATTTTTTTATTCTGAATAATAGGCGAACCACTCATTCCTTGCACTACTCCACCAGTTTTATCCAATAATCTTTTATCAGTTATTTCAAATAATATATTTTTTATATCACTACTATTATCAATTTTTATTATATTAATAGTAAATTCCTCTATCTTATTATTTTCTATAACCGTTCTAATAATTGCTTCTCCAGTTCTAACTTCATCACTCCTTGCAACTTTTAGACTTTCATTATTAGGTAGCCCTGCTGTATAATCTCCAAATATGCCTGATGACGCATTTTCGTTAATACTACCATAAATTGTACTTGAATCATATGTAGCATTTTTCTCACCTGCGCTACCGCTTTCACTCCTTTCAATTCCTGTAACCTCAGATTTGAAAATCTTTCCATCTTTTATTTCAAATTTTTCTGCTGTTGTCTTCTCATCAATTTCATGCCCTAATGCTCCAAATTTCTTTGTATTAGGATCAATATAAGTTAACGTACCAATACCTACAATTTTGTCTTTAACATACATTCCTGTTTTGTACACTCCATTATTATCAAGATCTTCCTTCATTGATATAACTTTTTCTGTACCATCTCTATTTATTGTAAATTTTATATTTTTACCACTATTTTCCTTAATTACATTAACCATATCATCAATAGAGTTGATACTTTTATCATTTATTTTTCTAATAGAGTCTCCAACTAAAAAGCCACTGTCTCTAGCAATAAACTTATCATCTACCTTGTAAAAACCTACTACTAATACTCCATTAGAATTTACTTCTATTCCCACATTTTCTCCTCCAGGTATAATATAATCAGAATAGGCAAAAATATTTATGGGTACTATTAAAAAAAGAAAAGCCCATAACACAAGTAGTTTGTATGTTTTTTTCATAAAAATCATCTCCTAAACCAAACTACACTAATATTATGAACTCTAATTTATTTTTTAAGTTAGTAATTTTTTACCAGATAGTTATTTTTCTAATGAATTAATCAATTTTTTATCAGATTCTATATTAAAGATTTTTTTAAATTCGACAAAAGCTTCTCTATTAATAGCAAATTGCCTAATATCAAAAGTAAGTAATTGATATAAATGTATTTCATTATCTTCCCAAAGTTTACTAGAATATACAAAGCACTCCTTTACACTTAAACTATGCACTCCAACAGGAGAATGAGCAATTTTTGAATCGTTTATTCCAAAGTATTCCTTTTTTTCAAAAATCTTTAATGCAGCATAATATTTTTGCATTTCTATAGCATAAGCAAGAATATTTCCATATCTTCCACTAGGAAGAGGTAAATTATCCTTATATTTATTATTAATAATACTCGCAATATTTATTAATAGATTTACATATGCTTTATCACAAAAACAATTATTTAAAATCTGATTAAACATACTTAAATTTTCATTAATTTCTACTCTGTATAAAAACATATCGATATTTTTATTATCCATATTATCAAATCCCCCTAATAAATTATAATATAGTATATTTTAACATAAAAATATAAAAAGTAATGAATAATTTAAAATTTTCAAGTACATTAAAATCACTTTTTAATTTTATGTATAAAACTAATCAAGTAATATATAGGAGAAGTTGGCATTACATATTCGCCAATCAATTCCTCACAATATCCATTAAATCTCGTTTTAAATTCATATATACCATAGTCTTTATCATTCTTATCAAAGCATCCTGTTATACCATAAAAATTATATCTTTTATATCCATTATGAATAGCATATTTAATCATTTCCCATTGTATCAAGTATTGTGAATTATAACACATATATTCCTCATAATTACCACTAGATAAATAAAGTACTTCAGGCTGCGTTAACATAAACATAGAACCAGATAATGTTATTACTTCCCCATCTTTTTTAATGAAATCTTCAGCTGTTTTAATTTTGGAATTAATTGTATCAATAAGTTCATCAAGAGTTTTTCTCTTACCATCATTATGCTTATTAGGACTTAACTCTTCCTTTTCTTCTATGCACTTCTTTCTTTCATCTTTTAACAACTTTATATGTTTTTTTAAATTTAACTTTGTAACTAAATATTTAATTTCACCTCTTGGAGCATATAAATCATACATATCCTCAAAATACTCTAAGCTTCTAATATGAAATCCCTTTCTTTTTCCTGTTTCCACCATTATTTTATAAAACTCGCCTAAATCTTCTCTATTTAATTCCTTTATCTCAATACCATACTTTAAAGTTTTTTTAATAATATTTCTAGTATTAGGTCTCATATTTTTTAACAAATCATCCTCTGTTTTTCCAAAAACATCTAATGCATACATCCATTCAACCTGTTCCATATCCTTTTTTGGAACTCTTTTATATCCCAATTTTTTTAAACTTTCTTTTATTAAAAAGTTATCTTTACCATCTTTAACTATATTACCTTCACTATTTCTTTCAACATTAATAATATATGGATCTATTCTAAATTTATATCCATTTTTATTCTTTACATATTTTTTAATTTCATTAGTAAAATATTCTAAAAGCGTAAAGTTATTATAATCTAATAAAAAACCACGAGGAGAATAGAATTCATATTTACCAAAATGCCTTTTTATAGACACAAGCATTGCAGCAGCCACAATTTTTTCATTGTCTTTTACTCCAACAAAATTACTAGTCCATCCATTTTTCTCTCTAAGCTTAGCAATTTCTGGTGTTTGCATAAATGTTCTTTGTTCAGACTCATTATAAAAGTCTCTAAATTCTTCCTCTGTTATTTCTAGAAACTCCATCTAATTCCTCCTTTTACTCTTCTCTATTTTTAAACTCTTCTATAGTTCCATCTTCATTGACAATTCTATTAATAGCTTCTTCAGCATTTTTTAGCTTCTCACTACAAATTTTAGACAATTTCATAGCTGTAGTGTATTTGTCTATAGCCTCATCTAATGCTACATCTCCATTTTCTAAATCTTTTACAATATTTTCAAGTTCTAATAAGCTCTCTTCAAAATTTTTTTCATTTTTCTCCATTATACTACCTCCGCTTTTATTTTCCCATCACTAACTTCTATTTCTAATTTATCCTTTTTTGATACATTTTTAATACTAGAAACTATTTTTCCATCGCACTTTAAAATAGAATAACCTCTCTTTAAAGTAAGAATAGGACTAAGTGTTTCCAACTTGCTCAATACAAGCATATAATCATTCTTACTTTTTTGCATTAATTTAGTTGGATCTTTAAATATAATACTCTCTAGAATTTTCTCATATCTATTATTCTTATTATTATAAAGATTTACAATATTATACTTAAGTTTATCTAAAACATACGAAAATTGTTGTTCTTTAATTTCATATATACTAATAGGATTTTTTAAAATAGGTCTAGATTTTACTTGTTCTAATTTTTCTTTATTTATGACAATTTTATTTTGCATCACCTTATTAAGTCTAATTGATAATTGATTAACATAATTTTCAACATCGCTTTTACTAGGAACTGCCATTTCAGCTGCCCCAGTAGGAGTTGGCGCCCTCATATCAGCAACAAAATCTGCTATTGTAAAATCAACTTCATGACCTACAGCACTGATAATTGGAGTCTTAGCATTATATATAGTTCGTGCAACAATTTCTTCATTAAAACACCACAAATCTTCTATACTTCCTCCTCCACGACCTACTATAAGTACATCAAGATCATAAGTATCTGCTACTTTAATTTGTTTAGCTACACTCTCTTTAGCAAGTTCACCTTGAACAAGTGCTGGAAACAAAATAACTTCTGCTAGAGGCCATCTTCTTTTTATAGTAGAAGTAATATCCCTTATTGCAGCCCCAGTAGGTGCTGTAACAACTCCAACTTTAGTAGGTATTTTAGGTATTCTTTTCTTATGACTTCTTGAAAATAATCCTTCGCTTTCAAGCTTTTTCTTAAGTTGTTCAAATGCTATATAAAGGTTTCCTATGCCATCTTCCAACATTTCAGATACATATATTTGATAACCTCCATTTGCTGGATAAACACTAATTTTACCAGAAATTAAAACTTTCATTCCATCTTGTGGCATAAATTTAACTTTACTTGCGCTACTTTGAAACATAACAGCATTAATACGCGCCTCTTCATCCTTTAAAGTAAAATAAAAGTGTCCTCTAGTATGTGCCTTAAAATTAGATATTTCACCTTTGATATATACATCTTGCAAATTAACATCATTATCTATTTTATATTTTATATATCTAGTAAGCTGACCTATACTAATATACTTATCATTCATTTTTCAGATCCTCACTATGAAATATATTATCTAATAAAGCATTAATCATCTTAGTCATAGATTCATCCGAATACTTTTTAGAAAGTTCTATAGCCTCATTTATTGCAACAATATTAGGTGTATTGGTATATATAAGCTCATAAATACCAATACATATAATTGCCTGATCTACAAAATTAAACCTATCTATTGTCCAATTAACTAAATATTTATTAGCCATATTTTTTATATCTTCTAAATACTTAAGAACACCACTAACTAAATCTTTTACAAAATTATTTTCAATTTCTAATTGTTCTTTAATTAATTCATCTAAGTTATATTCAAGTTTAGTATCCTCATATAAAAAGGCTTGATACAAAACTTTCATTGTAATTTCTCTAAGCTCACTTCTATTTTTCATAACATCACCTAATTAATTTTACCATATGAAATAAAAAAAGTCAGTATAAAATTAAAAAAGCCATTACTAGCAATATGGCCCTAAAAAAATACTACAATTGTAAACAAAAAAAGCTAACTATAAATTATATTAAAACTGAAAACTATTCTTAATATTACTATATATTATAATAACTTAACTTTAGTATATACTTTATTATCGCTATTATCTATATAAGAATTTTTATCATCAGTATCATCTCTTTTATCAACATCGAAAATTTTAGAAGATATAGATCCAAAAGTTCCCATTCTATAAAATTCGAATATTGGTCTCTCATCTTTTTCTACAACATCCTCATTGGAAACAGGTTTAGATAAATCAGGCGCTTTTTTTGCCATATTTATTTGAGTATCTTGATCTTTCCTACTATTTGCGACTTTTTTATCAATAGCTTTATAAACAGCATCTAAAAATAAATTATTATCAGCTTGTACCGCATTATTCTTCACCAGTATCCCCCCCCTTAAAATATGCTCACATTATACTACAAAAGTAGAAAATAGTCAAACTTTATTTACATATAATTTTTCTTTATTGTAGTTGATAATTTTAAAATAAATATTTTCTATCTTTTCAAGTTCATCAAATTGCTCTTGAGAAGCATTTCTAACAAGCATACTTTTTTTAATATTATTTATTCTTTCATCATAATTAAGAATTGTCTGTTCATTACTTTCCTTTCTAAGTTTTTGTAACAAAGATAAAAAATCATCATAAATAGGAATAGTTTTAAATTGAGTACCACTTGGCACTATATAATTTACTTTTACTCCTAAATCCTGACATTTTACTATGAAATTTGGTAGTAAATTATAGCACTTATTATGTGCCTCAATATTTGATAGTTTAGCATTACCACTTTTTAACAATTCCTTTTCATATCGTTCTCGTGTTGCAAGTAAACTGAATAGATTTCCTGTCACAATTATATTTATAACAATATCATAATTATAAGGTATACTTTTTAATAACTCCAATAAACTGTAATCAGTTGGTGCTTTTTCTCTTAAAACTGAATAATTATTCTGTAATGCATATGAAAATAATTCATCTCCCCATAAATGAGAATCAAAATTTGTAAGCTTTGCATAAGCTACTGGATACTTTTCTAATATTTCTTTAGAATATTTATTAAAAGAACGATAATTATCAGAATTTATATTGATAAAATGTTTTGAAAAAATAGTATTATTTATAAATGTTGTTTTTCCACAACCAGGTTGACCTATAACAAACATAGCAGATGGTTTTTCATCAGATATTTCATTTAAAAATAAATCCTTCTTAAGTAATTCTAAAACGGCATTGTGCTCTTCATCAGTTAATTTATACCTTTCGATCAATTCATTTAAATCTTGAACGTTCATTAAATTTCTCCTCTCTTCTAAAATATATTACTCTCTCTACATAAAAGCTATCATTCTTTATCTTTTGTTTCCTTCTTCAACTCAAACAAAAAGTTGATTGCTTCAATCGGAGTCATTTCAAGTGGATTTATTTCTTTAACTTTTTCTTCTATTTTATTTTTTTGAGCATTTTGAGCAACTTCTTCATTTATAATATTATCAAATAATGAAGTTTGCATATATTTAGAACTAGATTTTTCTTTATTCTCATAAATTTTTAATATTTCTTCACTTCTATTAATTAATGACTTAGGAAGACCAGCAAGACTTGCAACATGTATTCCATAACTTTTATCAACAGCCCCATTTTTTACTTTATGTAAAAACGTAATTTTACCATCTTCTTCAATTGCCGATACATGTACATTCTTTAGTTTATTTAAATCTTTAGAAAGCTCAGTCAATTCGTGATAATGCGTTGAAAACATAGTCTTAGCACCTATTTTATCATGAATATATTCAAGTATAGCTTGAGCAAGACTCATTCCATCATATGTTGCTGTTCCTCTTCCTAATTCATCAAACAAAATCAAGCTATCTTCAGTCGCCTCACTTATAGCATATTCTGCTTCCTTCATTTCAACCATAAAAGTTGATTCTCCACTAACCAAATCATCACTCGCCCCGATTCTTGTAAATATCTTATCAAATATTGGCATCTCACAAGACTTACAAGGAACAAAGCAACCAATTTGAGCCATAATAACCGTAATAGCACATTGCCTCATATAAGTAGATTTACCAGCCATATTAGGCCCCGTAATTAGCAATATATTAGTATCGTTATCCATTAAAATATCATTAGCAATATATTTATCTTTCATAACTTTCTCAACAACAGGATGTCTACACTCCACGATCTTAAGAATATGCTCATCAACTAACTTTGGTCTCACATATTTATTATCATCAGCAATAGAAGAAAATGCCTGTAACATATCAATTTCACTTATTATTTTACTAACTTCTTGTAAAGGAACAATATATCTTTTTACAACCTCTCTTATATCCATAAAAATCTTATATTCTAAGTTAACAATTTTCTCTTCTGCACCTAATATTATATTCTCTTTTTCTTTTAGTAAAGGAGTAGTAAACCTTTCACAATTTGCAAGTGTTTGTTTTCTATCCCATTTAAATTCATCTTTTACAAGAGAAATATTACTTTTACTAACTTCAATATAATATCCAAATATTTTATTATAACCAACCTTTAAATTTTTAATACCAGTACGTGTTTTCTCCTCCTGCTCCATCTCTAAAATAAAATCTTTTGAACCACTTCTAATTTTTCGAAGTTCATCAAGTTCTTTATTATAACCGTCTTTTATTAATCCACCTTCATGAATTGTTAGAGGAGAATCTTCATTAATTGATTCATCTATTAAATTATATAAATCTGGAAACTCTTCTACTTTTTTGTCATAATTAATATAATCAAGAATCTTAGCAATAGCAGGAAGAGCACCGAGAGACACCTTTAACTGAATTAAATCTTTAGCATTTAAATTACCATAACTAACTCTTCCAACAAGGCGCTCAAAATCATAAACTTTATCAAGTTCTTTTATTAAATCGTCCCTTAGAATAAACTCCGTAGAAAGCTTTTCTACAAAATTATAACGTCTTTCAATTTCTTTCTTACTAGTAAGTGGATTTTCTATATTATATTTTAAAAATCTACTTCCCATAGCAGTCTTATTTTTATCAAGCAACCACAAAAGGCTATAAGTCCTATCTTTATTACGAATAGTCTCAACTAGCTCTAAATTCCTTTTAGTATTAACATCAAATATTAGAGTATCACTATTTTTTAAAACTTCTACTTTTTGTAGATGAACCAAATCTTTCTTTTTAGTATCTATTATATAACTTAACAGATGCTTAATTGTAGTAATAAGTCTATCATCTTCTAAAAAATCATAAATATATGAATAAATATCATTTGTATAACCATCTTTTGTAATAGTAACTACTATATTATAAGTACTTCTCAAAGTATTGATAAGCACTCTATCAACACTTTCACTTACTATTAATTCATTAAAAGAATTCTTAACAACTTCTCTTATTACTTCTCTTTCCTCTTTTTCAACTATCTTACAAAAAAATTCACCTGTAGAAATATCAGCATAACTAATACCATAACACATATCAAAATCATATATATTGGCAATAAAGTTATTACTTTTACTATCGACTCTATTATCAAGTCTTGTTCCACGAGTTACAATTTGTACTACATCACGCTTAACCATTCCTTTTACAGTTTTAGGATCTTCTAGTTGCTCACAAATAGCAACTTTATAACCCTTATCGATTAATTTATCAACATATGATGAATATGCGTGATGAGGAATACCACACATTGGCACTTTCTCATCTAAGCCTGCTACTTTCCCCGTTAAAGTGAGCTCTAATTCTCTACTAACTAATATAGCATCATCAAAAAACATTTCATAAAAATCTCCCAATCTAAAAAACAAAATAGCATCATCATATTTATCTTTGATATCTATATATTGTTTCATCATTGGACTTAATTTATTATAGTCTACTTCGCTTCTTCTCATATTACTACTCCTACCTATTTTTTTAATTTTTCAAGTGCATCTTCAAATGTTTTAACTCCTATTATTTTTATTTTATATTTATTTTTCTTTTTCTCTTTTAATGCCTCTTTATAATTCCTTCCATTAGCAACTAAAAATATATCAGCTTTTTCCTCTACTGCACCTCTTAATTTATGTTTAACTCCATCAATTTCACCAACAATTCCTTCTTTATTTATTGTCCCTGTTCCAACTATTTTTCTTCCTTTTGTTATATCTTCTTTGACTAACATATTATAAATTTGTAAAGCCATAATTAAACCGCCACTAGGACCAGATTCACTTTTTTTAAACTTAAAATTTACCTTAGGAGAAGTTTTATAAACTATGTCTTCCATTATACTTATTCCAATATATTTAACTCCACTTTCCTCATATATATAAGCATATTTATCTAATTCTTTTTTATTTCTTTTAACCTTAATTTTTAACTTATCACCATCATTATAATTACTAACTAGCTTCTTTAAAGAATCTAAATCTGTAACATTTTTTCCATCTATACTAAGAAGTTCATCACCAACTTTTAAATTAGACTTACTCTTTTCATCTACAAAAAACACATATGTCTTAGAATCCTTTACAGAAATATCTTTAGAAGCTTTAGTATAAGCAACATAAATACTACTATTATTCGCTTCATTAAGCCATAACCTATTTCTAAACTCAACATCATTTAGATCTTCTTTTTCATTAACTTTATAATCATCTATACTTTCTCTCTCATAATGCGGAATAATATAACTAAGTAGATAAGTAAATATTGTTCCTTTAATCTCTGAAACATAAGCCATATTAAAACTTCCCTTACTTTTATTATCTGTTTTAATACTTACTCTTGATCCAGCATCAAAAGTACCACCACCAGTTATTATATAATAATTAACTGGACATAAAATAATAAATATTAAAAACAAATAAATTATAAATGAAAAATTTTTTTGAATACTTCTTTTTAAATAATTATATATTTTATTAAGCATAAAAATCAGTCCTTTATGTTTAATTATAGCAAAAAAGAGGGAAAATATGTTGAAAAAATTGAAAACTTTACCAATTATATTACTTTTATTAATAGGCCTTTTTTATACTTTGTTAAATCCAAGTGCTATTTTCAAAGATATATTAGAAGCTTTAAATGTATTTATCAATAATTTATTTCCAGCAATGTTTTTTTTCTATACTTTGTCTGATTTACTAATAAATTATGGTTTTATAAACATTTTAGAATATATATTTAGTGGTTTTTTTAAAAAAGTATTTCATATATCAGGAGCTAGTTCATTTGTTGTTATTATGAGCATATTATCAGGCTTTCCAAGTGGTGCTAAATATACAACTACTTTTCTTGAAAAAAAGTTAATCGAGAAAGATCAAGCAAATTATTTACTAACATTTACTCACTTTTCAAATCCATTATTCATATTAGGAACAATTTCTATAATATACGGAAAAAGTCTTGCACTAATAGTATTAATAAGCCATTATTTAGCAAATTTTATCCTAGCTTTTATTATAAGGCCCAAAAAACTGATACTAGAAAAATATAAATCTAATATTCAAAAAAATTCCTTTTCAACCACTCTTGCTACTTCCTTTTATAATAGTAGTAAGATATTACTTTTAGTTTTAGGTAATACTATCTTCTTTTTTACTGCATCGAGTATTCTAACCTCTAATATAGATAACGATTTAATAAAATCAATGATTATGGGATTATTTGACTTAACAAAAGGAATACTTTCATTACAAAATATAAATATTTCAAATATGTTTAAAATAATTCTAATAACATCATTTCTAAGTTTTGGCGGAATAAGTGTTCATTTTCAAGTAAAAGAGATAATAAAAAAAGAAAGTCTTAATTATACATACTTTCTTTTAGGAAGAATATCTTCTCTTGCTATTTCTATTATAATTTCTCTAATCTGTGGGTTTGCAATAGGGATAATTTAAAGGGGCTACTATATATATATGATAATCTCCACCAAGATCAGGATGACTTAATGCTATATCAAGTTTAAAGTATCTAGCATTGTTAAAATATCCATCTTCTGTTGATTGCTGTTCATTATTATTACTATTTAATCCCAAGTCACCACTTGTAGCAGCATTTATATTTGTATTAATAGATGAAAACTTCAAAACATTTTGATAACTTTGACAAGTTCCTGTATCACCTGAATTTACAGGATTTGTTTTTCCAAAACATCCTTTAGCTAAATCAATTAAAGAATATCTTACAGTCTGTAAAGTTCCATTAGTATTTACATCAGGATATTCAATATAGTTAGAATTAGATTCTGTATTACTTGCTACAATTTTTAAGTCTTTACTAAGTATTTCTCCTCCTCTACCACTAAAATTAACATTTTTATTAAAACGCAGTCTTATAGTATAAGTAGTTTTATTATTTTGATTATTTACTACTAAATTTACACTTCTAAGATTACCTTTTATAATATCATTTTGTATTGTTTTAGTAATTGTATTCTTATATGATACTATCTCTGACTTTAAAGTTTCCATAGAAGCTTCCCTTTGATAACTTAAAACAACATTAAACATTGAAATAATTATAATTGAAGCTACTGAAAATGAAACTAATAATTCTATTAAAGTAACCCCCTTATTATTAAGCTTTTTCATTAACCCTTCACCTCTATCTCAGCATATGTATAATATATTTCTCCAACTGAGTTATATGAGTCATGCTCTATTTCAACAATAACTCTACGATATCCTGGTTTATTTGCATGAATATGAGTTGGCATATAATTAACATAGTTTTTTAAACTTCTAGTTATAGAGGAATCATTACTATTTTTTATAGCATTTTTAAAATTAGCAAGTTTATAATCAGTTACAATAATCCTATTAACTCGAGCGCCTGTTATATATTTATTACAAAAAAATTGATTATTTTTTTGATTACTATCTTCTCTTAACATATTACACAATTCATTCTTATACAAATGATGATCTGTTATAGTCTTAACATCAACACCCCAAGTTAGAGGAACTTCAGTTCCATCAGGATTAGTTTTATATGGATATGTATTATATATATGGCAAGTATTTGAACAAGCACTACTATTTAATGAAACATTATTAATTATACTAAATCTTCCATCTGTCTCTAACATCTCTTTTATATAGAAAGCTACATATTTACTATCTAAATCGTCATATTTATCACTTGCACTATAGGCCCCAATAAGTGGATATACAGAATTATATAACAATGAAAAAACGCCTATTACAGTAACCGCTGCAATTAAAATTTCTACCATAGCAAAGCCATTTTTTTTATTCTTTTTTTTCATAAAATTCCAACTCTTTCTTGAAAATGTTCTAACTTTATTATATAATTTATTATAGTAAAACAAAGTAGAAAAGTAAAGATAAAAAGGGATGATTAGAATGGTTACTTTTGATTTTAATAAAACTCCAATTACACAAATCGCTGATGCAATAATAATAGATGCTTCTAATAGAGGTGCTAGTGATATTCACCTAGATCCAAGAGAAAACGGAATAATGACAAGAATACGTGTTGATGGAGATTTAGTAGATTATGCATATATTCCTAAGATGTATGAAAGAAACTTAACAACAAGGATAAAGTTAATGTCTAATATGAATATAACAGAAAGTCGTCTTCCTCAAGATGGAGCCATTAAAGGAAAGTTTGGTGGTAAAGACCTTGATATGCGTGTTTCTTGTTTACCAACAAATGAGGGGGAAAAAATAGTTATTCGTATTCTAGATTATACAAGAAGCCTATCAGGTCTTAATAACTTAGGTTTTAATAAAGAAAATTATCAAAAACTTCTTAGAATGATTGGTAACCCTAATGGAATCATTTTAATAACAGGAGCTACTGGTAGTGGTAAATCAACAACAGTTTACTCTATTCTTCAAACATTAAATAAAGAAGAAACAAACATAATAACTGTTGAAGATCCAATAGAAATGAATATAGAAGGAATGAATCAAGTTCAAGTAAACTCAGAAATTGGACTAGATTTTGCAGCTGTTTTAAGATCTATTTTAAGACAAGACCCTAATGTTATTCTAATTGGAGAGATACGTGATAGTGAAACAGCCCAAATAGCCGTTAGAGCATCCATTACTGGACATTTAGTATTATCAACAATCCATACTAATAATTCTTTATCTACAATAGAAAGACTACTTGATATGAATGTAGAAAAATATTTACTTTCCAGTGCCATTACTGGTATTATTTCTCAACGTCTTGCCAAGATGCTTTGTCCACATTGTAGAAAAACTAGACAAACAACACCCTATGAAAAGAAAATATTTAAACTAGCTTTAAAACAAAAAGTAGAAACAATTTATACTGCTAATGAGCAAGGTTGTCAATATTGTCATAAAGGTTATAAAGGACGTATTGCTGTTCAAGAGGTATTAGAAATAACTGATGATATTAAAAATGCTATCAATAAAAGTAACTCTAATAGAGATGATCTAAGAAATTTAGTTTATGGTAGTGGAAACGTAATAACATTATTACAAGATGGACTTGGAAAAATTTTAGGAGGACTCACAACTTTTGAAGAAATATATAGAATAATAGAAATCGATCAAGATATAGAAGATAGTTGTATAACTGCTATTAAAGAAGCTGAAACAGAAACAAAAAAAATAGAAGAAAAGCAAAAAGAAGAAGAAAAACAAGAAAGTAAAAAAGAATTAGAAGAAAAAACAAATACTAATGTTACAACTGAAGCAATCTCAACAACTGCCTTAGTAAATAAAGATATATCAGTTGCTAAACAAGACGCTAATACCATAACAACTAAACAAGCGACTTCAATATTAAATAATCAAAATAAAAATATAATTCCAAAAACTCCCCCTATTATAAAAAATAATCAAAATAATGAGCAAAATATAGAAGAAAAAAAATATAATCAGTATTTCCCTAAAAAGGAAATAGATAATAAAATAACTGATGATACTAATAACAAAAATTATGCTACTTCATATTTTCCCCCATCTAAAGACATAATAACTACTCAAGAAAAGAAAATAAAAGATGAAAATAATTCAACTATAAAACACTATAGCGCTTATTTCCCAAACAACAATTTAGATGAACTAAAAGCAAGTATGGTTGATGCAAAAGAAATTATAAAAGATAACAACAAAATTGATACTAGAAGTTTTGCTTCATACTTTCCAAATAAGGATTTAACAGAATTAAAGGAAGATAAAACATCATCTAACACAAACGACAATACTAATAACTTAAGTGATGAAAATCAAGAGAATGATTTCAACTTCTCTTCATATTTTCCTGCTAAAGATATTAAATCACTACAGTTAAAAAATAACATTATAGAACAACCTAATAAAATAAAAAGCTATAGTACTTATTTTCCGAAGAAAGATATTAATATGAATAATAATTCTATTCCTATGAACAATTTAAATAAAAAACAAGCTCCACAAACAAAAGAAGAGGAAAATATTAATAATTTCTTTCCATCAGAAGATAAACAAATCTCAAAACAAAACACACAAAAGTTAGAATTAAATAATGGAATAACAATAAATAATAATCAAATACCCCAAAATACCATTCAATCAAATATCAACCAAAATATAAATAAAGCAACTATAGATAATTTAATATTCCCACAAGGAATAGATGCTTCAAAACCATTAACTCCATTAACTAGCAATCTAATAAATCCGCTTCCTACTCCACCAAATAGCGAAGCAATCTAGCATATTCTAACATATGCTTTTTTTTATTTACTATTTTAAGTCTTAAATAAGGAGTTGACAAAAGCAAAAAAAAGAATAGAATATTTGAAAAAAGGAGGAATATTATGAGCATTCCAAAATTAAATTTAAAAGAATTTTTAAACCAAAACAAAGGCTATGAAATATTAAAAAGATGTAAAGACACTACATTAATAAAACTTCCAAATGGAGAACTATTAAAAATTCTAGATAATGAGTTATTAAACAGAATAACTAATACTGGCTATAGCTTAGAAGATAGACTATGTGAAGCTGAATATTTAACTGATTTTACTAATTTTCCTTGGCCTATAATAATGCTTGAAGATGAAGATATTGTGAATTCTTATGTTATGCCCTACATTCCAGGTGTTGATTTTACTGACTATTATGAAAATATATTTGATTTAACTAGCTATGCCAATATTCACTCTCAAATTGAAAATAATATAAAAAAAGGAAACAATATAGGTATAGTATTCCCAGACTTGTGTACAACAGAAAATATTAGAATTACTGATAATAATAAAGTATTTTTCATAGATTATGATGGTTTACAAATCAAGCAAATGCCAGCAGTAGGATTTTCAGATTTTCTAGGTACGCCTAATGAAGTCTTAAAGAAAAAATACTATGATTATAAGTCTGATTTATTCACGAAAGAGCTGGATATAAAAAGTGCAATTTTCTTATATTTTGTTGATGTATTCGGAATTAATTTAGCCGCAGCCAATAAAATAAATCCACATAACGGAAAAGTAGTAACCTTGGATGATATATTTTCTATAATTAATTTAGATGATGTCGATATACAACAAAAAGTATGGAAACTATTTCAATCATCAGAACCAAATGAATTTTTAGAAGAAGATCTTTATAAAATTGCAGAAAAATATAAATTAGTTATGCCTTTTCCTAATGATCCAATAAAAACACTCATAAAAAAGTAATTAGTATCCTCAAAAATATTTACATAAATGTTTATAAACAAAGTTTTTCACACTCTCATAATAACTATTTTTGTAAAAAAAATAAGCATACAACACTTATTAAATTAACCAACAATATCATTCTTTTCATCGAACTTAAATAAAATAGCTTTTCTACTAGCAAGATAATCACACATATGAACAAAATTTTGATACTTCGTTGTAGGTTTTGGCAATACATCATTCCCATTATAATCTGTAGTCCAAGGTCCCATATGACTAGATATCACAGATTTTAATAATTCAATATCTTCTTTTTCTAAAAAAAGTTCATTCTTATTCTGCTCTACTAAATTTGCCATCAATAATGGATGTTCAAATTTAACGTATTTCTCCATTGGAATACCATGTTTTAAGCCATCATGTAATATAAGTCCCATTATCATCAAATCTTTTTCTTTTTGTGCATATTTATTACCAATAATAGGATCTTCTAAAAGTTCATAAGCTACTCTAACAGCAGCCTTAGTATGCCTTAAAAGTCCACCATCTCCTAAAGCATATTCAGGATGATATTTACCTGTAGATGATGCTGCAACTTCAAAAAAATAATCTGGCATCTTATTAATCATTACTTCCAAACTTTTCTTAACACTTTCAGTTTTAATATATCCAATTTCTCTACTAAATTTTTCTAACTTATCCATACTACTATTACCTCACAAACTTCTCTAAAATATTATTCATTACATACCATTTATCATAAGGTATATAAACCCTTTTTTCATTAATAATAAGACATCTTTGTAATATCAAATCTCTAATATCAAATACTTCCTCTAATTTTATTTTATATTTTTTATAAAACTCATCTAGCCTAATTCCTTCTATCGTTCTTAAACCTAAAATCATTTCATAACTAATTTTATCATATTTATTCATTTTTTCAATCTCATATTTATAAAAACCATCAACATATTTTGAAATACTACCTGTATTAGTATATCTAATATCATCAATATAACCACTAGCAGAAAGACCAAAACCATAATACTTTTCATTTTTCCAATATGTTAAATTATGTTTTGATCTAAAACCACTTTTAGCAAAGTTACTTACTTCATAATGCTCATAATTATTATCATTTAAAATATCACATATCATAAAATACATCTTAGAATCAGTTTCTTCATCACAATTAGTAAACTTTTTCAAATAGAGTTTAGTATGTTCTTCTATAATAAGTGAATAAGTCGAAATATGTTCTAAGTTAAGACTTAAAATAAATGAAATATCATCTCTTAAATCTTCTAAGCTCTCTCCATTAAAAGCATACATCAAATCACCATTTATATTAGAAAAACCAAGTTTCCTGCAAGTATTTATCTTATCACGAATTTCATTTCTTGTATGATATCTATCCATAATATTTAAAAACTTATCATTTACAGTTTCAATTCCAAAACTAAGTCTATTAACACCATACTTTTTAAGAATCTTAAGTTTTTCTTCTGTAATGGAGATATTACATTCAAAAGTAAATTCATAAGATATATCTAACTTAAACATTTGAACAATTTTAAAAAGTCTTTCTAATTTATCTTCTCCTAAATCACTTGGTGTGCCACCACCTATATAAATAGTAGAAATAATATCATTTTTATAACAAGACTTTATTTCTTTTTCTAAAGCTTTTAAATATCTATCAACTTGATCTTTATTATAATACATTTTACTAAAGTTACAATAAGAACATATATTTTTACAAAAAGGAATATGGATATATACTGATCTAATCATTTTTTCTATGACTACCACCTTTTTTTCGTCCTAATATCCTATTTTTATTTCTCTCTCTTTTTATAAATGCATAATTATTTATACCTATAAGTTCCTTTGTTCTTTCACTAGTTAAATATCTTCCTACACTACTACTAGGAAGTCCTAAGCTTTTTCCTATTTTCTCATCACTCATTCTACAGCCATTCTCCACAAACACATTAACTGTTGCTAATATCTTGGCATCTCTTTCTTCTTTTTGTTTTGAACTCAACATATTAATCACCATCCACTGATAACACGCTCATAAAGGCTTCTTGTGACAATTCTACACTTCCAATTTTTTTCATTTTTTTCTTACCTGCTTTCTGCTTCTCTAGTAACTTTTTCTTACGACTCACATCTCCACCATAACATTTTGCTAAAACATCCTTTCTAAGGGCTTTTACTGTGCTTCTAGCAATAATATGACTACCAATAGAAGCTTGTATAGGTATTTCAAATAGTTGTCTTGGAATACTTTCTTTTAATTGTTCTACTACTGCCTTTCCTCTATTATAACTAAAATCCTTATGTACAATAGTTGATAAAGCATCAATTATTTCTCCATTGAGCAAAATATCCATTTTTACTAAGTCACTAGGTCTATTTCCAATAAATTCATAATCAAATGAAGCATATCCTTTAGTAGTAGACTTTAACTTATCGAAAAAATTATATACAATCTCTGATAAAGGCATTTCATAATGTATATTTACACGAGTTTTATCTATATAATCCATTGATATATATTTTCCTCGTCTATCTTGACACAATTCCATTATAGGACCAATATAATCTGTAGGAGTAAAAATATTAGTTTTGACAAAAGGTTCTCTAACTTCTTTTGTTTTACTTTTATCTGGCATCAAACTAGGTGAAGATATCTCACATATTTCACCATTAGTGCTTTCAACTTCATATATAACACTAGGTGCCGTCGTAATAATCTCTATCCCAAATTCTCTATTAATTCTTTCCTTAATAATATCCATATGTAATAATCCTAAAAAACCACATCTAAAGCCGAAGCCTAAAGCATTAGAAGTTTCTGGACTAAATTCTAGTGAAGCATCATTTAGTTTTAGTTTATTTAAAGCTTCCCTAAGACTTTCAAATTTAACACTTTCAATTGGATAAAGGCCACAAAAAACCATCGGTTTCATTGGTTTATATCCTGGAAGAGATTCTTTTTCATAATTTTCTTTCGAAGTAATTGTATCTCCCACTTTAACAGTAGAAATATCTTTAATAGAAGCTACAATATGTCCTACTTCACCACTAGATAAACTATTAACTTTTTCTTCTTTGGGAGTTGTTACAAAAAGTTCAGTTACAACATATTCTTTATCGCTTTGATGCATCTTTATAGTATCGCCCTGACGAAGAATACCATTAAATATACGAACCGATATAACAACTCCCCTATAACTATCAAAAATACTATCAAATATTAAAGCTTGTAATCCACTAGCATTATTTCCTTTAGGAGACGGAACTCTATCAATTATAGCACAAACTAATTCTTTTATACCAATACCTGTTTTTGCACTAGTTAGAATTATCTCTTCATCACTAAAACCAACTAATTCCTTCAATTCATTCTTTACTTTTTCTACATCTGCATTAGGTAAATCAATTTTATTTATAACAGGAATAATAGTCAAATTATTTTCTATTGCAAGATATAAATTAGCAATAGTTTGAGCTTCAATTCCCTGGCTTGCATCAACCACAAGAATTGCACCGTCACTAGAAGCAAGACTTCTACTTACCTCATACGAAAAATCAACGTGACCAGGAGTATCAATTAAATTAAGCATATATTCTTCATCATTATATTTATATTTCATAGTAGCAGTATTAAGTTTTATAGTAATACCTCGTTCTCTTTCAATTTCCATCGAATCAAGTACTTGATTTTTTATTTCTCTTTCAGTTAAAGCTCCACACTCTTCAAGTATTCTATCAGCCAAAGTACTTTTTCCATGATCAATATGTGCAATAATTGAGAAGTTTCTAATATTATTCTGATTCATTAAAATCATCTCCTAAACTTAAAAGTCAACTTATAATTATAATATATAGTATAGCAAAAAACTTGGACTTATCCAAGTATTTGATCTAAAATATAATTATATGATAACAAAAAGATAATATAATAAATAACAGTATTTAGTTACAACTAATATTAAATATGCCTTACAAAACAACAAGTGAAAATCTAGTTCCACGGTCTGATGCTGCATCCCCAATAACTGCTATCAAATGACACACTTTTATTTCCATTATTATTTAAGTCATATTTATATTCACTTCCAACTTTTAGAGCAAATCTTAATATATTAGGGTTTATATTTCCACTCTCATCTATTTCTCCAACAATTACTATTTTAACTATACTATCAAAAGCTTCTCTATCAAATTCTTCTAAAGATAAAGGAACATTTATCATATCTTCTATTTGTTGTAGTTGTAATTCGATTCCTTTATTTTCTTGTTCTAATGCTCTATATTCATTAATTTCGTTTACAATTTTAGAAATCTTATCATTGAGTTCTTTTTCTTTAGAATTATATACATCTTTATGCTCGTAATCATCTAACTTCATATCAATTAAGTTTGATAATCTCTTTTCTAATATAATCTTTTCCTAATTTAATTTATCAATTTTAGCCTTATAATCCGTATTTGTTATTGCATCTTTAATTGCATTTAGAAGTTTATCTTTTGTCTGTTAATTTAAATTTGAAGTGCAACACTTCATCACTGAAAAAGACATATGAATTATCCAATAAAAATCCTTTACTCTGTTCTTCTTACAATTATTATCAAGGTATTCTTAAGTCAATTCGTAATAGAGATAAAAATAAATTTATTAATATTATTCATCATTTTGACAAGAACAATTATTCACAATATATTATTAAAACTAACAAGACTTTTTTAAGAATGGAAAAATACTTAAAAAACTCTTTTGATTATGAATTATCCAATGACATTGTTGAAGTGATTAATAATTTAAATCCACCCTGGAGCAAGCTCTAAATTGTCCACTGGACAATTTCCTTTCTTCAAAAGCGGGTATCTTACTCAAGCAATGTTATGTTGCTCCTATAATTTTAAATATATTTGCTCATATTCTGCAACTTGTTTACCTTGATTTTTTACATATTCCTTTATTACAGATTTGTTTTGATTTTTCCCTACTGTTGACACAAAATATCTGTCGCTCCAAAACTGCCCTCCCCATAGTTTTTTCTTTACTTGGGGACATTCGACATAAATTTGCCTTGCCGTTATACTCTGTATTATTTGTACTATCTTACTTGGCGTATAATTAGGTGTACTTTGAATTAAGAAATGTACATGATCCTTATCTGTGCCTATCTCTAGAAAAGTTATATAGTCATATCTTTTTTCTATTTCAAGGCAAATTTGTCGAAGATGCTTCTCTACTGTGTTATCAAATATTATACGACGATATTTTGCTGGTAATACTAAATGGTAAACAAGATTGCTAACATTGTGCGATAAATATAAGTATTCACTTTCACTCATAACATTGCCCTCATTTCGTATCTATGATACTACATTCGGCCTTACGCTGCAAGCAACGGGGAATTATACCATAGACTAATAAGCTTTGCTTATTAGCTATTAAACATATCAAACATACTGCTTGTGGCTATCGAAAATTTAAACATTTGAAATTTAGAGTTTTGTTGATAAAAGGAATATATAATCCTATTCAATCATAACAAAAGAGAACTATTTCTAGTCCTCTAATCGCAGTTCATTTATCATTCGTTTTTAACTTCACCAACACTACTTGACATTGAACCTTTTCTAGGGAAAATTTCTGCAGTATTATAATGGTGATATAACAAGACGAGAAGCAAATTTACCATCACTATAGGAGTTATCACCATTACATCGATCCACTGAAAAAATTCCACTTTTATATTTTTGTTCAAAAGAACCTCCTCGAATATACCAATTTGCATTATGATCTGTTGCATCCCAAATAAAAATATCATTATCATTATAAAAACCTTTAGTTTCAAAAGTTGCATCACCTTTTATTCCCCTTTGAGAAACATTAGAATTATCATATAAATTAAAATACTTATATTCTATCTCATTAAACCTAATATCTGAAGAATCAGACGTTCTATCACGATTTCCCATAACATATTCATCTCCTCCACCCGATGTATCATATATACCATATATTGTTCCTGTTGTGCTTGCACCACGACCTTCTAATCCAGAATCATATGAATATAAACAGATTGATGAAGAAGTACTATTTGTTGTTCCTGAACTGCATCCAGTAACAAATTTAGAATTGTTATTATCATACACCTCTTTATTAGTTCCTGCAAAATCATTATTCCCATATTTTCCATATTTACTTTGACTTAAATAGGCCATCGCTCCCCATTCTGTATTTTTTATCATATGCGCATCATAATTCCCAGCAAAGCCATAATTTGTTATACCTTTTTCTCCAGTTAATTCTTTTCCTGCTCTATAATAAGAATAAACACTTGTACTTAAAGATACACGTTTCCTATTCGGAACTGATATTACATCTAAACTCACCAAATCAGCCTCAAACTTATGTACCCATATACCAGATAACTCTATATTCCCTGAGTCTTTTCTTTTGTCCTCTTTATCACAGCTATTTCCCCAACAAAATGATGATGGAGTATAATAATTTTTAGCTTTATCTCCTTCAGATTGACCAGAGCATAAATCTATTGTACTTCTATCTACAAACTTTATATCAAATGCTCCTGGTGTTTCTTTACTAGGTGTATTTGCCCCTTCTATTTGATAACCATAAGTATTTCTTAAAGTATATGAGTATCTTGGTATCCAAACCATCATCATATTCATATCTTCTATTGGTATTTCTGTACCAGCACTAGCAGCTACATACTCTGCTCTCTTAGTTTGATCATTTATTGTTACTGCATTGGCCCACATTTGATTACTATAATCATACCATTTTCCATTTATATCGGCTTTTTCCCAATATTTATTTTCTTCATTGTATACTACTGGAATCATATCACCAACAAGCTCTGGTGGATTTGGCTCTGATTTAGCACCATTTGTACAATAAATATTTTTATCTATAGGTTCTCCTGTTGTTACTTTTATCTTTCCCTTATAGTCTCCTGATAAATCTGATGTAAGTCTTATAGTTACTGTTACTTTCTCTCCTACTCCTAAGTTTTCTTCCTCTATTATTCCATCTGATAATTTACCTGTTTTCGTTGTAGTACCATTTGTATATGTATAATTTATATTTTCTCTTCCTACTGTATTTACTATATCTTCTATTGTTACTTGATAACTCGCATTCTCCCTACCTCTATTTTCTATTGTAAATGTATAAGTAACATCTAACCCCATATTTTCTTTATCAGGGCCATATATTCCAATGTACTTTGTACCCGTTTTAATTGATATTACTTTGTCTGTGTCTACTGTTTTTGTAAATAATGCATATGTTGTTCCTATTACCAATACCACTAACAAAAGTAAAGGTACTATTATAAATTTTCTTATATTATTATCTTTCATTTACTTACTTCTCCTCTATTATTTTATGGTAATTTTCCATCATATAACTCACTACTTTCTAAAATATATATTAGCTCATTTCTATATTTTTGTAAAGAAAAAAATAATAATTTCAAACTATAAAATTATATATAAATAATATTAATTACAATTAACTAATGCTTTCAGTCTTTTTATAACCTTTTTTTCAATTCTAGAAATATAAGACTGACTAATTCCTAGTAGATCTGCTACTTCCTTTTGAGTCTTTTCTTCATGACCCATAAGTCCATATCTAAGTATTATAATATCTCTATCTCTAGGATTAAGCCTTTGTATTTCATTAATCATTAATTTTCTTTCATCTTCCTTCTCAATTTCACGAGTTACTATATCATTATCAGTTCCTAAAATATCTTCAAGATGAAGTTCATTTCCTTCAGCATCATATGATAATGATTGATCTATACTAACTTCTGTTTTAATCTTCTTATTTTTTCTTAGATACATTAAAATCTCATTATCAATACATCTAGATACATAAGTAGCAAGTTTTATGTTTTTTCCTCTATGAAAAGTATTGATTCCCTTTATAAGTCCAATAGTACCTATACTTACTAAATCTTCTAAATCTACTCCTGTATTCTCATATTTTTTCGACAAAAAAACAACAAGTCTTAAATTTCTTTCTATTAAGATATCCCTAGCAGCTTCATCTCCATCTTCCGCTCTTTCTAAATAATATTCTTCCATTTCTCTTGAAAGAGGTGCTGGAAGTGCATCTGTTTTACCAACAAAAAATAATACATTCTTCTCTCCACTAATAAGTGTTCCAATTAACAATAATAAACAAATCATTCTAATTCCTCCTTAATAATATTTGGTAAGATCACATCAATTCCTTCTATATTAAATTTTTTATATGATTTTCCTATTAATATATTAGAAAGTTCTACTTTTTTATCAACAATTACCTTATCAACTTTATGACACTTTATAACACCTTCATTATCTATTGTTTTATAAGGAACTAATATACTATCTTCATAAGAAAAATTTAGTTTATCATCATATACTAAAAGTATTGGTCTTTTCTTATAAGGATCCTTTAATTTATTACCAGTATCAAGATATGCTGTATAATTATATAACTTGCCATCTAAATATATTTCTAGTTCATGTCTTAAAGTATAATTTGATTTATAATTTTTAACTTCTTTAAAATAATTACATAAAAGATATGGTGCAATTATTAAAAGTATTACTAAATTATAAAGCATATCCTGAGCAGTTATAAATGTTACTTTAAGAAAATAAACTAATCCACCTAAAATAATACTCAAAAGATAAAAATACAAAAAATTTTTCTTAAAATATTCACTACTCTTATAGCCAAAAGCTGTAATAATTATAATAATACTTAAAAGTAATTTAACAAGTATTAAAGAAATATTTGATAATGGTAAAAATAAAGTAATACACGTAAGTTCCCCAATCAAAGATGCTAAAATTATCTTAATAATAGAAGTTTTTCTTTTTAAAATAACTTTTACACCTAATAACAATAGAAAATCAAAGAAAAAATTTACTAGTAATAGAACATCTATATATACTTTCATTTTCTCACCAATTACATTATAAAAAAAAAGACTTTATAAATCTGTCGTCTTTTGTATTTATCTTTTCTTTTTCCAAAAAGTTTTTATAATATAAACTTCAAATATCATAAATATTATTGCATATGCCCATACAACAATAGTATATGGTATTCCAGTTAAATACTTTCCAATAAGAGATGGAATACTCTCTGGAATATAGTTATTTATAACTGCCGAAATATCTTGTAGAGGAATATTTAACTTAATAAACGTAAATATTCTAAGTAAGATATCAAATATTGCAACAAAGTAAACAACACTTGAAAAGTTTTTAAAAAATATTATTACTAAAGCTACTAATACTACTAATACTACTAAATCAATATACATTACTTCAATAACTCCTTTATATAAGTATTATTATCAAATTCATATCCAAGCTCTGTCTCATCATAATGGCCAGGATATAATTTAGTCTCTTTTGGATATTCTTTTATCAAATAAAGACTTTCCTTCATCTCATTTTCACTTCCTCCAGGAAGATCCATTCTACCAATAGAATCCTTAAAAATAAAGTCCCCATCAAACATCACTTTATCTTCTTCAAAATAAAAAGTAATCTCATCTTTTGCGTGTCCTGGAGTCTCAATTACTTCAAAATTAAAACTACCTATACTATATTTTCCTTTAGGAGAAATACTTTTTTTAAATATTTTAATACTTCTTTTTGTCAAAAAGTGTCTAAGTGCTCCTACATGATCAAAATGTGAATGAGTAATTAATACTCCTAATACTTTGCAGTCACCAATTTTTTCTTTTATATTAGAATAATCATCTCCAGGATCTACTACTAGACAAGTTTTATCTTTTTTTAATATATAACAATTCTCATCAAGTGGGCCAACCACAACACGCTCAATTTCCATCCATAAGCACTCCTTTACTATACTATATAATTATTTTATACTTTTATTAATATTATTGCAAGTAAGTTTACACTTTTAATTACTATTATTCAAATTTACTGAACTGCAAAAGTAAATGCAACCCTAAAAAGACTATATAGTTGCAGTA
>CAJTKB010000014.1 GCA_910576925.1 uncultured Bacilli bacterium
CTTCTGTGTATAGCATTGTTACTGTTGCTAAACTTACTTTATTTACTGTTGTTCCCTCTTTTGCATATTTAAATGCTGCATAGCTTACTCCTACTACTAATAATATCAATAGTAGTAAACTCACTACTGTTATCGTTATCTTCTTCTTATTTTTATCCATTTTCATTACTCTCCTATACATTTATATATTAATCTATATCTTACATGAATATTGCTAGTATTATAAACTACTTTTTACTATAAATATTAATAACATATATTTGACTATCTTAAAATAATTATAAATTAATTTTAACTAAAAAGCAACTATCAAAAATAACACAATATACTATGAAAATATATAAAATCATTCGATAAATTAACTTCGAAATTATTCTAATACTTTATTAAGTAATTTTAAAAAAATCCATATTGGCTTTCAAAATTCACTTCACATATATAAAAACAATTAATATACAATACTCCAAAACAAAAATTATTTATTAATTTCACTCATACAAGAATATATAATTAAATATATCACTACACTAAGTGGAATAAATACAATAATCATCTGTAAAACAACCTCTATATTATAACTATCAACAATAGTTGAAAGTGAATAATAAAATAGCAAAAATCCTATAGTAAGCGATGTTAACAAAGAAATTAAAGCATTCTGTCTTATTTTGTTTTTCGTAAAACCTTTTTTTATACCATTAGTCTTCTTTTCAACTTTACTAGTCGTTCTAAGTCCTTTATAAAATAATAAAGAAGATAAGAAAAATATAGGTGACATAGAAACAAGTACAGAGATAACACCACTAAAACCTGCTAATATAAGAATTTTTCTAAAATCCTTACTAAAAAATGTATATAATAAAATCAATATATATGGAAGTAATATTGAGTATATAAAATATCTATCCATATACATATATCTACTATAAAGAGCTCTCACTTTATTATCTATATTTCCAACTATCGCCATTACTATAATAGTAAAAATTGCACATAATTCAAAGGTAACATTAGGAATAAAATTAGTAGTTAGAAAACCAACTTTCATCCAAATAGACAAATAAGTAATTGCAAATATTAATCTAATGGTAATGCTTTTATACTTATCTAAACTATTTTCAATACTTTCTTTATAAACAGGAAACTTCTCTTCCTTATTTTTTTTATTATCAAATATACCAATTCCAAGATATAGAAGACCTGTAATAAGTATAAAAATTGGTAATAAAAATACTAATATTGTAACTAAATCATGAAAACTAAGTCCTGCAAGATAATCAATAAAACCAGGATCTACTATATTTTTATAAAGTATAAACAAAAATAGTACTCCAAAAAACAATACTATAGAATATGCAATATCTTTAGTAATTTTAAGCTTTCTAAATTGAAATATTGGAAACTCATTTTTAATATTTGCAAGTATTGCCATTAATATTAATACAAATAACGATATTCCTTCTACTAAAACATCATTAAAATGCCATCTTGGATTTAATGATATTTTCATCCACAAAGAAAGAAGTGTTATAACACCAAGGGTAATAACTGTTGATCTTCTATAACTTCTTAAGCCTGCTACTTGTTCCTTACTAATATCAAATTTCTTTTCTTTTTTACTCACACTATCCACCTCTCTATTCTAATTACATTTAATCACCAAATTATAAATTTTGCAAGAAAATAACAAAAAAACTCTAGAAAACTAGAGTTCTTAATTACTTATTAAGTTCTTTTAATTTATCAATAGTCTTTTCCATTTTAAGTTCGTATTGTAACATTTCAATGCCACCAATTTCTTCTAAGAATTGTTCCTTAGTAATATTATACTTTTTAGCAAGTTCTTCAGCTTCTTTTGAAGCATCCTTTTCACTAACTTCAATTTTCTCCAAATTCATAATTTCTTCAAGCATTAAACGGTATAGAACATTTTTGAAGGCTTCTGGTTCCATTTGATTTAGTAAGTCTTCTTTTTTTGATTGAGTAAACTGGTAATATAGATCTATACTTATTCCTTGCATTTGCATATTTCTTTCGAATCTCTTAAATAATCTTTCTACTTCTTCATTTACCATTTCTTCTGGAATATCAACTTCGACATTTTCTCCTACTTTTTCCAAAAGTTCATCAACATATTTATTTTCTAAATCAGCTTCTTTATGAGCCTTGATCTCATTTTCTATATGCTCTCTCAAAGATTTCTCATCCACTACACCTTCAATTGCTAAATCCTCAAAAAAGTCTTTATCAAATTCTCTTTTTACTTTTTGTTTTACTTCATTTACTTTTACATGAAATACAACCTTTTGACCAGCAAGATCCTTTGCGTGATATTCTTCTGGGAAAGTTAAATCTAAATCCTTTTCTTCATTTACCTTTAATCCAATTAATTGTTCTTCAAAACCAGGAATAAAAGTACCAGAACCAATCTCTAAAGAATGATTTTCCCCTTTTCCACCATCAAATGGAACTTTGTCTTTAAAACCCTCATAATCAATTACTGCAATATCACCATTTTCTATTGCACCATCTTTAGTAACTAATTCAGTATATTCATCAAGAATATGATTTAGTTGATGTTCAATTTCTTCATTTTCTACTTTAGCTTCTTCTTTAACTATATTAAGTCCTTTGTATTTTTTTATCTTGATTTCAGGTGTTGTTATAAGAGTAAATATAAAAGTAATAGATTCTTCATTAATTTCTTTTATATCTACATTAGGTTGAATTACAGGAACAAGTTTAGAACTTTCTAAAGCTTTATTATAAGCTTCTTGAACAACCATATCTGCAGCATCTAAATATAGAGACTCTTTACCAAAATGTTTTTCATATATTTCTCTAGGTACTTTTCCTTTTCTAAAACCGTCTACTTGAGCAGTTTTCTGTTTCTTTTGAAAAGTTTTATCAAGAGCATTTTTCCATTCTTCACCTTCTATTTTGATTTCAACGGTATGTCTATTTTTATTTGCCAATTTTTCATCTTTTTCTTCATTTGTCTTAACTTCTTTTTCTTTAGCCATCACTATCTCCTCCAACAAGGTTTATTATAACGTAAAAAAACTATGGATACAAGTAATTTATTCATAATTTTTTACCGTTCATATTATTTAGCTTAAATACTTTTGCTTCTTTGATCAATCATTTTTTCTTTTTTATATCTTCTTTCAAATTCAATTGCTAAATCACTCCAAAAATCTACATCTAAAATATCATATGTATTCAAATCATAAATAAAGTCTCTATCTATAACAACTAATTCTCCTGTTCTCAAAACATCTTTAGAATTATCAAGTTCTCTATTAAATCCCAAAACCTTACCATACTCTGCAAGTTCCTTAGAAAAATATCTTTTATTAGGTCTAAAAAGTCTTCCAACATTTTCTTTTTTTACATCTGTCCATAAAATATTATCTTCATAAAGTTCTTTCCACACAACATATAATTCATCTTTACTAATACGACCATTTGTATAAACTCTTTCACTAACCTCAATACAATTAGGTATATGAATATCCTTAGGAACTAAAGAAGAAATATCAACTCTAACAAGAGGTTGTAAAATTCTTCTATGATTAGGAATCTCATATTGCTCTACATCACCAACCTTTAATACCTTATTTCCTATCATAAAAACAACACCATAATATCCCTCATCAAATACAATATCAGTATATCCTAAGTGTATCTCATTCTCTATATAATACTCCTTTAATAATTCATCAATCAAAAGAACAATAACATCAACCAAACTATCAAAATATTTGTCATTATCAATTAAATCTCTATGAACTCTATGTGCAACTAAAAATCCTTTAACAAATTCTTTTTTATTACTCAAAATTCTTTCATTCAATTTATTTTCAAAATAAGAATCTAAGTATTTATATTTAAACAATGAGAAAAGATTAGATATTGGTAAAACGTTAAGTAACTTATCGAAATAGGAACCTAAAAAATCCTTTTTCTCTTTATTATTCTTTTCCTCTAAATATATACTTAAAATAACACATAAAAAATCAGGATTAGGACAATGCCTAATAGTTTCCAAAAAATTTGATTCCATTATATTTTTTAAACGATGATCTTTATACATAAGATCAATAAGAAGAACATAATGTTGATAATAAATATTAGAAATAATCAAATTATAATTTGATCTAATATAAAGAGATGCACTATCATATTCATCTAAAAATTGAGAAAATGTTGCATAATAAATCTGACCATTATTTAATTCTAATAAAAATTTTTCTAAAATATTTTCCATAATTACTACTTTACAATCCAAAAGGTTGGTAAATCTCTAAGACCATCTTTTCCGGCAGCTACAGGTTTATTAATAATTTTATGATTAATAACTAATTCGGTTGAACTTCCACCGTCCATATTAGCAGCATTAACAGCACCATAGTTCTCCATAACTTCAGTTAAATCTGACATATCAGCACCAATACTTGATGGTATTCTACCATTTATAATTAAAAATAGAACTATCCCATCCTTTCTTTGACCGATAGCAGTACGAGGAGCTATTCCCCAACCACCATTACCTTTTACAAAACTACTTTTACCATTAACTATTAAATATGGTCCAAATTCAACAGCATCTCTTATCCCATTTTTCATCGCTTCATTAGCACTCCATCTAGCAAGGACAAGTTTATTTTCTTTATTAAATCCAACAATTCCTCCACCTATATTTGATTTCCTATAATCTCCTACAAGCCTTCCATTAGAAATAACTACCCCATGAGGTACTCCTCCATTACTATTCCAATCAGGATCATAAAAACCTCCAGCATTAATTGCTATTATGGCATCATTATTTTTGGCAACAGTTGTAATTGCTTCTCCTCTAGTTCCTACATACCTACTAGTAGCAAGACTTACTCTACTAGGATCATATATTGCAACTAAATATCCTTTATATCCTGTACCACTAACTTCAATCACCTTATATAAATCATTATCTTCATCTTTTTTTAATATTTGTTCTTCGTATTTATTCTTATAAACTTTTATATCATTATTATATTTTTTGATTTTAATCAAACTAGTATCCGTATTTCCCTTTGCTTCAATTACACCATTTTGTGCTAGAACTTTTTGTATTTGTTTATCACTAAAAAACCAAGTAGCTAAATATTGATGAGACATAGTAGTCATTGCAGATGTGATCCAAAAATTTCTAAATCCACTATAAGGACCATACAACAAGAAAAAGAAAGTACAAACTCCAACAACAAAAGTTGCTAAAAATCCGATAAGTACCTTTTTAGCAACACTTAATTTTCCTTTTTTCTTAACTTTAAACTTCCTAGCCATACAACTTACTCCTTACCAACAAATTCCTTATCCCCATCAAAATCAATATATTTATTCTTTGTACTATATTTTTCTAATGTCTCAGTTCCACCTGTTTCTTTTATATATGTATTATAATTGTCTAATACTTTATTATATTTATCAATATCACTAACAAAACTATTAATAACTTCTTCATATAAACTTTTAAAGGATGAGCATTTCTTATTAACTTCACTATCAGAGTAATATGCATTTTTACAATATTTTTTTAATTGACTAGCACTTTTTTCCATTTCATCTACTGTTTCCTCTAATTTTTTTATTTTATTGTTATTATCAGAATAAGAAGAGCCTATTGCATCATAATAAGTATCAGAAAAAATCGTTGTATAAACTTCATCCCTAACTTCATTAAATTTAAGAACCTTTTTTTCAAAGCCATCATACTTCTTCACAATTGTATTCATAACCTTCTTTGTTTCTAATTTATCTCTACGTATACTAATAACAAAGAATGTAATTAACACTAGTAAAATAGCAACAACAGAAATAGATATTATTATCACTTTATTCTTTTTCACAAACATACACCACCATATTAATTAGTCTACCACAAATTACGACAAAAATATATTAAAATTATCACAAATAATAAGGATAATATTAAAAGTAAAAATTTTTTATATCTATTCCACCAACTAATATTATTTGTACTTTTTATATAATTATCTATAAGCTCAACGAAAGCTTTATTATTAGACTTATATTTCTTAGGAATAAATTTCCTACTACTTTCTAGAATCTTATCTAATTTAGAAAAGTCTTTAAGTGCTAAAATATATCCAAGTTTTTCAAATTCATCAATAATCTGTACTTGATGATCATTTGTATGCTCAAAGTACTTTGAAAGTCTTGGAGCCGCTATAACTTTTTTGTTAAATTTAAGTGCTGTTAAAATACTTCCAACTCCTCCATGAGTTATTATAATACTAGCTTCTTTCATATATTCTTCTAACTTTTTAGGGCTAACTAAATCAAATATTTCCATATTTTTAGATTCATATTTAGTATATCCTGCTTGCACTATAACCTTTTCTTTAATATTTTTTTTATTACATTGTTTATCTATTGCTTCTAAAAGTCTTACAAAACTTTTATCCTGTGTACCAAGTGTTACTAATATCATTAAAAAATCCAACCTCCATACTCTGCTTGAGGATAAAGTTTAAGCATACTTTCCCATTGCACAATAAATCTGTCTGCTACTGGATATATAAGTTTTCCTGTAATTGTCTTTGTTTTTATATTAGCAAAAGTCTCTACATAAATTATTTTACTACCAAATATTTTTCCTAAATAACACATAGGGCCAGCTGTATGAGTACCTGTTGTAATAATGTAATCTGGGCATACTTTAAAATATAAAAAAACTGTTTTAATTATATTAAATAAAAATTTAAAAATATATCTAAATAAATGATCTTTTGTACCATATACTAGAAAACTAACATGTTCCTTATATTCGTCTTTTAAATATAAATTTGATTTTGTTTTTTCTGTAATTATATAATAATCATATTTCTTAAATAAACTTTTTAATTGCATCATTTCAGTTAAGTGTCCACCAGTTGACGATATAAATAAAATCTTTGGCATATTATCACTTCTTTTCAATTATTTTAAACCATTCTTTACTAATATTATCAGGACTATATTTAGAAACTAATCGCCTTCCTTCAAGACCAATTTTTTTTCGAGAATCAAAATCATTCATTAAATCTTCACACTTTTTAATATAGGCTGCAAAATTTCTATTTTTAATTAAATAACCATTACTACCACTATTTATCAACTCATTAGCTCCTTCAGCTGATGAAAAGCTAATACAGGGAAGCCCACAACTCATCGCTTCCAAAAGTACTATTCCGAATGATTCTGTATGAGAAGTCATCAAGTAAATTGAAGAGTCTCTAAGCTTTTGATAAATATATTCTTTATCTCTAAAACCATGAAGAGTAACTTTCTTTTCTAAATCATTCTTTTTAATATACTCTTCAAGAATACCTCTAGATGGACCATCACCAATAATATCAAGTTGCCATTCAGGATAATCACTTGAAATAGTTTTGAACATCTTAAGTAAATCTAAATATCCTTTTTCAGGAGAAAGTCTCCCAACAGATATTAATTTTTTATTAACAAGTGGAGCTAAATCATTCTTACTAGGCATATCTTCTATTACATTTGGAATATATCTACATTCGCATTTTGTATTTCTAAGCATTCCTCTATAAAAAGCTTCAAGTGACTTGGAAACTAATACTAAATAATCAAGATTACTACAAGACATTTTAATTTTATCAGCATATTTCATATTATCATGATAATGATTATGTTCCCAACCAATCTTTAAGACATTATCCTTTCCATACGTTCCCAACCATTCATCGAATATATCACGAGTGGCAATAATAACATCACTATCACAGTTTTCTATATAACTAATCATAGTTTTTTTACGAAGCTTTAATATTTTTAATGATTTCATTCCCTCTTTAAAAGATTTTATATATCTATGTTTTTTAATAAATCCTCTAAATTCAGCTTCATTAGGAACTACTTCAGTTAAATATTTAATACTTACTCTATCATCAATTTTAAAAGCTGGCTCATCTATCAATTTATAACTACAAGCTATTTCAACATCATATTTATCCACTAAAATATTAGCAAGTGTACTAATACATCTCTCAACTCCACCATAATTAAGATGTAATGCTAAAATCGATACTTTCATAAAATCACCAACCTATACCTATATATTAATTATATCCAAAATTACTACTTTCTACAAGAAAAAAGAATTCAGAAAATCATGTAAAATTTTATACTATCAATTATTTAGCATGGGTATTTACATTTCTATCTTCTAAATTCTCCTCCGAAAGAGCAACTATTCTTTTAGTAATATTAAAACTTTTATTTAAAACTCCTTTATCTTTAGATAACATATCAATGCATTTTTCTTTTAAATTAACAAGTTCTGAATCATTTATCACCTTAACAAGCGACAAACTTTCAACCCATTGAAGCTCTCTTCTCTTATCTAAAACTAACAATAACTCTTTTTTTATATTATCAACTTGTTTATAGTAATCATTCTTCTGACTAACTAATATCTTGATATAGTAATCTATTGTTACACTATCAATTTCTCTTTTCCATTCAAGAGAATAATCATCCATACCATTTTCTAAAATATAATCATTCAAATCCTTTTTTGAAATACTAATATATTCATTAAAAGATTTTTCTAATAATTCTTTACTGCCTAGTTTCATATCTATTTCATTTATATGACTTTTACAATTATTTATAAAATTATTACAATCAGTCTCATCTGAAAAAGTATTATTATATTCATTAGTGTAATATGATAAATGTTCAGAATAAGATTTCGAATCTAATTCAGCTAGCTTCAAAAATAATTCATCACTAGATTTCAATATAATACGATAAAGTAACTCAACCCAAATATGATAAATAGAATAAAATTGTATATTATAATGCTTCATAGTATATTCATTTGCCTCTTTAATAAAATCTTCTGTATTATTCATTTTCCACTTATTCAATAATTCTAATCCTAATATTTTTTTCATATCCTGATAAACTTCATAAAAGACCATATATAGAAGAGAACTATTAGAAACTTGTATATAGGTTTCTGGCAAACTAGCTTTTAAATACTCAAACTCACAATTTACAGCTTCTCCTTCTTCCATAGCTTTGCTAAAAATACCAGAATAGCCATATTTTTCAGAAACATAATAAGCTTTATCCGGTTGTGTAAGATGAACAAGTTCATGATACATATTAGATTTGGATTGAGTATCCTTAATAATAACAGCTATTTTCTCTGATAAATTAACATAGCCTGCCATTGCAGAAGTTAAATTTTTCCTAATACTATTAATTTTCATTAACTGCTTTCGTGTATTAAATTTAAATGTATCAAGCCCTTTTAGTCCATCTATTATAGAAAAAAGCATATGACCATTATCTTCTTTATTTATATCCAATTTAGAAGCTGCAATTAATGTTTCTTTAATTTCTCTTTTAGCCACAGGTGAAAAATTTTTAGTTCGTAAAACTTCTTGTATGAAATTAAAACTCTTTCTTGTAAATTCAACATATAAACTTCTCCTTTTCTATAGTAAATCTAGAAACCCTCATTCTATTTTTAAAATTTTGCCTTTTCCTATTAGCCGTCCACCCTCACGAATATTAAATTCATCTCTTACTTTTATATCAATAAAACTAGCAGGTTTAATATTAACAATGGAGGATGACGATCTCCTCATCTTTAGTATAAATGTAAATTTCAGCTTCAAAATTATCAGTAGATTTTCTCCTGATAGTATTCTCCACATTTATCAAAATATCCTTATTTTAGCACTTGAAAGCATATTTAAAGTAATACCTAAAATAACAAATATAAAAGCTAGTATCACTAATAAGACTATTAATAGCTTCATCTTATTTCTAGAAGTCCTATACATACCAAACAGCTTCAAATCAGTTCCACAGTTTTTACAAAAACGCGTTTTATCATCTATTTTTCTACCACAATTTGGACATACCATAACATCACTCCAAAACTATTATATATTTATTTTAACATATTTCTTTAATTTTATAAAAAAATGCTAATTATATCTGAACTGAACCCTAAAAGTTGGACAGTTTATAAATAGTTTCTAATTAGAGGATTATAGCCATAGGAGACAGTTCTTTTAAAAAGTTATTCTCATTTTCATTGGAAAAGAATAGAGAAAATGCTAAAATATAACAAAAAAGGAGAAATTATTATGATTAAAAATGATTCTTTATTTGATGGCACAGCATACTATTATTCTAAATATAGACCAGAATTTCCAAAAGAGTTAATTGATTTTATAGTAAAAACTTATCAATTAGATGGTACAGGCACTTTACTTGATATGGGTTGTGGTACAGGTCTTTCTACGTTTCCTTTTTCAAAATATTTTGAGAAGATTATTGCCTTTGATAGAGACAAAGAAATGTTAGATGTGGCACTTTCTAAAAATCAAGTAAATTCAAATATTACTTTTCTTCTCCAATCAGATGAAGACATAAAGGACACCAGTGGCCCCTGTAAATTGATTATTGCAAGTCGCTCTTTTCATTGGATGAGACAAGAAGAATTGCTACAAAAATTGCATAAGATATTAGCAAAAAATGGAAGTTTTGTTATTATTAGTGATGGTAGTTTTTGGGGCGGAAATGAAACTTGGGAAAAAACTATAAAAAAAGTCATACAATCATTTTTAGGAGAACAACGTAGAGCAGGTAATTCTACTTTTCAAACTTCTAATGAACCTTATACAAATATGCTTCAAAGACATGGATATAAAAATGTAAGAGAATTTGCCATACCTATCACTCGTATTTGGACTATTGAAAGCATTATTGGCTATTTATATTCCACTTCATTTTCAGCTAAACATTTATATAAAGACCATCTACAAGAATTCGAAAAAACTCTAAAAAAAGATTTATTAGAATTAAATGATGGAAAAAATGAATTTATTGAACATACTATTTTTACTATAACTAGTGGTCAAAATTAAATTAAAATGTTTATAATTAAAAATAAGCTTAACTGAATCAAAAATTTTAAAATACTAGAATCCGTGATAATATTCTTATATATGGAGGTCCTAATATAAATCTATTTATACCAAAAACAAATGAAGAATTAATAAACAAAATGACCTGTCTTTTTACCATTATATAAATTTATTTTGTCTTCATAACTTAATTTGCTCATATAAAAACCTCGTTTCCTTTGTCCAAGAAACGGGATTCATATCATATTAACAGTTTAATAAATTTATTTAATAACTTCTTTTCCACCCATATAAGGTCTAAGAACTTCAGGAATTCTGATACTACCATCATTTTGATAATTATTCTCTATTATTGCAATTAATCCTCGTGGTGTTGCTACAACAGTATTATTTAAGGTGCTTACATAATATGTACCATCTTTGCCTTTAGTTCGTATTCCAAGTCGACGTGCCTGAGCATCTCCTAGAGTCGAACAAGAACCAACTTCAAAGTATTTCTTTTGTCTTGGGCTCCATGCCTCAACATCACACGACTTAACCTTTAAATCGGCCAAATCTCCACTACAACATTCAAGTGTTCTAACTGGAACATCTAAACTTCTAAAAAATTCAACAGTATAACTCCATAATTTATTATACCAGTCCATTGCCTCGTTTTCTTTACATAATACTATCATCTCTTGTTTTTCAAATTGATGAACTCTATATAGGCCTCGCTCTTCAAGACCATGACTTCCACCTTCTTTTCTAAAGCAAGGAGAATAAGATGTCATAGTAATAGGTAAATCCTCTTCTTTTACAATTTGTCCCTTAAACTTACCTATCATTGAATGTTCACTTGTACCAATTAAGTACAAATCTTCTCCTTCAATTTTATACATCATTGCCTCCATTTCAGGAAAAGACATAACACCTTCTACTACATTACTTCTAATCATAAAAGGAGGGATCGCATAAGTAAAACCTTTTTCTATCATAAAATCTCTTGCATAAGCAAGTACAGCTTCATGAAGTCTTGCAATATCACCTAATAAATAATAAAATCCTTCACCACTTGTTCTTCCAGCACTATCTTTATCCATACCATTTAACTTTTCAATGATATCAGCATGATATGGTATCTCATAGTCAGGAACTACTGGCTCTCCGAATTTTTCTATCTCAACATTTTTAGAATCATCCTCACCAATAGGTACAGATGAATCCATTATATTAGGAATAACTAGCATCTTTTCGCGAATAGAATTTTGAATTTTTTCCTCTTCTTTTTCTAGATCTACTAATCTCTCATTAATAGACTTAACTTCTTCCTTTAATTTTTCGGCCTCATCTTTCTTGCCATCCTTCATAAGTGTTCCTATTTCATTACTACAAGTATTTTTTCTACTACGAAGCATATCCCCTTCACTTTTTAACTCACGTGCTCTTATATCTTGTTCTCTAACTTCGTCTACTAAACTTAGTTTTTCATCTTGAAATTTCCTCTTTATATTTTCCTTTACTAATTCTGAATTTTCTCTTATTAATTTAATATCTATCATATATAATCTCTCCTATTCTATTTATATTTATTATGGTCTAATATACTTTTCTAAATCATCAATTCGCACAAAACGAGTCTTTTGTCCTGTTATATTATCGCCTCTTTCAGGAATATCTTCAAGAAACATTTCTTCACTTCGTACACAAATATCCCCTGAACCATCCAAATGACGATAAACTACTATCCTTTCTCTAGTTTCTGAATCAAGCCCTACACAAACAATATAATAAAATGGCCCTTTAAAGTGACGATAAATTTCTCCTTCTTTTACTCTTTCCATATAATCATCCTCCTATAATAAATTAACTAAAACAAAAAGAATGATACTAAAAGGAGTGCATAAGCACGGTACCATCCTTTGTTTTACTTAAATTTTTAACGACTCACGCCGGAATTTCTTCATCTCATAGAGTAGATTAAATAAGTATCTATAACTATTTACACCAACCATAGTCTCTCTAAAATAAATATCATATTATATTCTCTAATCACTGACTTTATTTAATTATAAAGTTATCTACTATAAATTTCAAGTACATTTTCATATTATTTTAACTTTTTAATACTAGAAGCAAGTATATTATAAACACACATTTAAAATAATAAATTTTTTTCTATTATATATTAAATATCTTCGAATAATAGCAAGCGTACTATTAATTGATTAATAAATATATTATTTTTAGTAATAGAATCAATAATACTATCTACCACATCTTCCCTTTCTACTAATATATCGTTAACTACTCTATTTAAGAGCTAGATAACCAGTAAACATAAATACAAAATATATAAGCCCTAATGATAAAAAAACAATTTTAGATCATAATTTAAAAAATACAATCATAAATTTAAACATAGAAAGGAATGATATAATAATGGAAACACTTAAAGTTTCATCAAAATCTAACCCAAGTAGTGTAGCAGGAGCTCTTGCAAATGTATTTCGTGAAAAAGGAAATGTTGAAATACAAGCAGTAGGTGCTGGAGCATTAAATCAAGCAATTAAAGCAGTAGCAATTGCAAGAGGATTCCTAGCACCATCTGGTAAAAATATAGTATGCATACCTGCATTTACTGATATTACAATTGAAGGTGTAGAAAAAACTGCTATTAAACTTATTGTTGAGTCAATATAAAATGGCCTATCAAAATTATTAACATAATTTTGATAGGCCTTTTAAATACATATTATTTTGATTACAAAACTCAAATATAATATTAACCTATATTTTATATATTATTAATGTATACTTATTTACCAAGTAATAATTGTAAATCTTGTAGTAAAATCTTTCAAAGCGGAACCATCCAGAGTTAAATTAGAAAATATACCACAATATCCAGTAGAACCACCAGCCAATCCTCCTCTATTAATCCAATACCAACTATTAGCTGGAGCCCTATTAATTTGTTTATAAAATTCGTTTGTTTCTTTAGCAGACATAGCATCTCCTTTTATTTGCTTACTAAACTCAGTATCGTAAGATTTTTGTTCTAAATAAGCATTATAATATTTTTTCGCTGGTAAGCTATTAAATCCTGTTTTGGAGATTCTAGGATACGCCCCCATTACTTGCTCATATGACCCTCCAACCGTATCATATATACCATATATAGTACCCGTAGTACTTGCTCCTGCTCCTTCTAATCCTTCATTATATTCATAATCACAATTATACGAAGACTGATCCAAATCGGGTATTTTTCCAGAACTACATCCAGATTTATAAATAGGATCTATAGTTGTTTGTGGAGAACGATTATTAGAATATATTTCTTTATTAACCCCTATATAGTTTTTATTACCATACTTTCCATATTTACTTTGACTTAAATATGCCATCGCACCCCATTCTGTATTCTTTATCATATGCGCATCGTAATTTCCTCTTAATCCATAATTACTTGTACCATTAGTCCCATTTAATTGACTACTAATTCCATTAAACATTGTTGAGATGTTATAACTAGCATTAGTATGTCTAGCTAAAAGAGGAACAGATCGAACTTCTTCTATAAGTACTCCAGCTATTTCAAATTTTGCTACCCATATTCCAGATAATTCTATATTTCCTGAATCTTTTCTTGTTGCTTCTTCATCACACGTATCTCCCCAACAAAATGATGATGGTGTAAAATATTCACTAGGAGTATCTCCTGTATATTTTCCACTTCCCATTTCTGTTGTGTCTTTATCAACAAATTTTATATCAAATGCTCCTGGTGTCTCTTTGCTAGGGATATTTGCTCCTTCTATTTGATAACCATAAGTATTTCCTAAAGTATATGAATATCTTGGTATCCATACCAACATCGTATTCATATCTTCTATTGGTATTTCTACTCCTGCACTAGCTGCTACATATTCTGCTCTCTTAGTTTGATTTCTTATTGTCACTGCATTGGCCCATACTTGTTCATTATAGTTATACCAGTTTTTAGTTGTATCAGCTTTAACCCAATGATTATTATCTTCATTGTATACTACTGGAATCATATCTCCTACTAACTCTGGTGGATTTGCTCCACTTGTATCTATTGGAAAGTTTGGTACATAACCCCTCTTTGATTCACCTGTCGTTACTTTTATTTTTCCTTTATAGTCTCCTGATAAATCTGATGTAAGAGTTATAGTAACAGTTACTTTCTCTCCTACTCCTAAATTCTCTTCTTCTATTACTCCATCTGATAACTTTCCTGTTTTTGTTGTAGTACCATTTGTATATGTATAAGCTATATTTTCTCTTCCTACTGTATTTATTATATCTTCTATCGTTACTTGATAACTCGCTTCTTCTGTACCTCTGTTTTCTATTGTAAACGTATATGTTACATTTAATCCCATATTTTCTTTATCTGGTCCATATATTCCTATATATCTTTTCCCTGACTTTATTGTTATTACTCCTTTTGTATTCACTGTCTTTGTAAACAAAGCATATGTTGTTCCACTTACTAATACTACTAACATTAACAATATTACTATTATATATTTCTTTATATTATTATCTTTCATTAAATTACTTCTCCTTTATTAGTTTCTTTTTATTTCTAATAAAGAATCACGTATCTACTATTCTTTTATATTCTCTTCTAAAGTACCCCCCCTAGCATACTTTTGTTTGAGTATTCTTCTATTATTTTATAATTTCTTATCATCATATAACTTCTCTACTTTCTCTATTACTATATTAACTCACCCTAAATATTTTGTAAATAAAAAGAGTATCAATTATGAACTGAACTCCAAAAATTTCTAATTAAATAATTTGTAACCTATACTTACAGAAGACAGTAATTTTTATTTTGTTATAATTAGATCTATCATATAATTATAATATTTAATATAGTATTCAATGCCTAGAATTAATTCATCTATATTTATCTTATTTTTATAACTCAACTTGCCAATACAAAAAACCGCTTCTATTTTTTCAAAGAAACGGAATTCATATAACTACTATTACTTTTAACAAATTTATTAATACTTGCATTAAATGCTGCTTCATTATAATATTTTTTAAATTCGCTAGTTTTTTCAGTTAAAATAATCCTATTAGCATCTTCAATATCTACTCCATGTGAAGAACCTACTAAATTAGAATATCTACTATAATGCTTTCCCTTCCAAGAAAAGTATCTTTTTCCAAGCGCAAAATAGACTTCAGATATAGCATCTTCCTTAGCATGAATATGCTCAGCAATACCAGCACCAGCACATATAAATAAAATAGAATATTCTTTCTCATCAACTGAAATATCCCCTTCAATATTAACACTATATACCATATGATTACCTGTAGTTTTTTCTTTTGGCAATAAAATAATAGGCTTTGTAATCAAAAGAGATTTCACCATATCAACTTCAACTATCTCCCTCGGAAAATTTTTTAAAATAAAACTATATATATTTTGTTCTGTCATAAAATAGACCTCCCATTACAAATTATATTAAATAACATAAATATTAAAAAAGCAACAAAAAAAGTCTATAATAGACCTTTATTGAACATTTGTATTAATAGAAACAGCAGGCTGTGGAGCAGCAATGTTTTGATATGCAACACTAGGATTAACATTAGAAACACCAACATTATCTTGAATAGGCATAGAAGAAACTGCTTGATCATTCAAAGTAGGAACCTGAGGAACAGCTACAACTGGTGTTTGCTGAATATTATTTTGTACAGGAACATTTGAAGAAGAAACTTCTGGTTGCATAACTGAAGGAGTATCTACTACTGAATTATTTTGAACCACTGGTTGTGCCATAACATCATTATTAACTATAGAATTGTTACCAACTTGATTTATATCACTAGCTATTTGAGATATAGGAACAGATTGAGTGTTTTCTAATGGATTAGCACCACCATATATTTGTGGTGTATTTTGCGTTGTAGAAACTTCTGGAACTATTGGACTTACTCCACCATATATTGGAGTAGAAATATCTGTAGCAGGTACATTTTCTTGCTTAACATTATTTATATTATTATTTGTTATATTGTCAACAGAATTAGATATTTCAGGAATAGTTACAGAAGTAGGTGAAGAACTAGTTTCCACTACAGGCACAACTGATGAAGAATCTTCAACTGCTATTGGAGCAGTAGAAAGTGTAGGTTGTACTATAGGCGCAGTAGAAGGTGGCACAATATTTGCCTGATTATTATCTAAAACACCAACACTGGCAACATTTTCATTTGTATTTATATTTAAATTTTCTACTGGATTCATACTATCTACTGGCTGTATAATAGGAACCTCAAATTGTGGTCCCATAGGAGCAGTATTAATCATAGGCTCAGTACTAACTTCCATACTAACAGGATTGCTTACAATATCTTGTTCTGGAGCTATTGATGGCATAGCTGGTGAAGAAGTAATCTCTGAGCCAACAGTTGGCTGAGCATAAGGTTGTACTGGCATACTAGAAATATTTGAAGAACTAGCATAAATACTACTATTATTATCTCCAATATTATTATTCATTGTAGGTATTGTTGGACTCATTGAAACAGTTGAATTATTATCTGCTACAGGACTAGAATAAGGACTTGGCATAACATTTGTTACAGGTGGCATCTGAGAAACAGGTTGCCCTGGAACAGCTTGTCCTATTGTACTAGCTTGTTGAATTCCATTATCCATTGGCATTGGTGTAATAGTAGGACTTGGTGCTTCTGGACCTTGCTCAATGGACTGTGATGAAGCTGCATTCTGTTCATTACCTTGTCCCTTTTTCTTATTCTTTTGACTAGTAACTATAAATATAACTAAAGCTACAACCAATAATAAAACACCTACAGTAATTAATATACCTGGTATTGATGTAAACCAACTTAGTGAAAACATAAAAATCATTCTCCCTCTACTTTTATTCTATATTTATGATAGCAAAAAAAAATAATAATTGCAAATATATTTCTCAAATAAAAAAACATTTACAATTATTTACACAAAACTAAAATTCTACAAAATCATCCCAATATTTCCCATTAGGCATATCAATTTTAAAGGAAACTTCCTCTTTGGTTATTGGATGCAAAAATGAAATACTTCTACAGCAAAGAGCAATTTGACCTTTACTATTATTACCATAACGCATATCACCACAAAGTGGATATCCACGACTTGCAAACTGTACCCTAATTTGATGATGCCTACCAGTAATTAAATTAATCTTAACTAACGTTTCTCCTTTATTATAATTTACTTTTAAAACTTCATATTCTAATATAGAAAGTTTTCCATTTTCACTTTTTGAAACTACTGTATTACGATTATTATCCTTTTCTAAATAATCAATAAATTTGTCTTTAACAACTAGTCCTACTCCTTTAACTACTGCTAAATATTCCTTTTTAAATTTATTGTTTTTAATATCTTCTGAAAGTCTACTAGCTGCTTTACTAGTGCGAGCAAAAACCATTACTCCTGATACTGGCCTATCAAGTCTATGAACAAGGCCAATATAAACATTACCCGGTTTATTATATTTTTCTTTTACATACATTTTAACCATATTAAGTAAATCTAAATCTTTTGTATAATCACCCTGACTAAGTACATTACAAGGCTTTTTAACTACGATTATATGATTATCTTCAAATAGTACTTCTAATTTATTCATAACTTTCCCATCTTCCATAAATACCGCAAGGAAGTACTAAATTTTCATTCTTAATAGATAAACCTATCTCACCACAATCAATTCTTCCGTTATATTTTTTATTAATAGTTATCTTTAATATATTAGCAAGAACACTAGAACTAAGACCAGTAGTGTAAGAATTTATTTGAAAGAAAAGTGGATTTTCGCTTAACACATCTACACACAAAGTAATTAACTCCCACAAATCTTTTTCTAATGCCCAAACCTCTTTATTAGCACCTCTTCCGTAACTTGGAGGATCCATAATAATAGCATCGTACTTATTACCTCTTCTAATTTCCCTTTTTACAAATTTTATAACATCATCAACTAAATATCTAATAGTTCTATCACTAAGATTAGATGAGTTAACATTTTCACGACACCAATCAACCATTCCGCGAGAAGAATCTACATGAACCACACTAGCTCCTGCAGATAAGCAAGCCACACTAGCACCTCCAGTATAAGCAAATAAATTAAGTACTTTAATATCCCTATTACTAGATCTTATCTTTCTAATAAAAAAATTCCAATTACTAGCTTGTTCAGGAAATAATCCTGTATGTTTAAAACCCATTTGTTTAATATTAAAAACTAAATTATGATACTTTATTTGCCAATTATTAGGAAGACTTTTTAAATTTTCCCAGTACCCTCCTCCTTTATTACTTCTATGATAAATTGCATCAATCTTATCTTTATATTTTACTACTAAATCACCTCTATCCCAAATAATAGAAGGATCTGGTCTTAGTAAATAATACTTTCCCCATCTCTCATATTTCATACCACGTGATGCATCTATTATTTCATAATCAATAAAGTCATCTACTACCAACATAAAATCACCTATTAGAATTATACATTAATAAAAAGAAAAAGTACATAACTACTATGTACTTACCTCTTTATAAAAGTTTTACCACAAGACTTATATGAATCTACATCACTTTTTAATATATCAAAGATATTTTCTTTCTCTATAGATATTTGAGTCATAAACCCTTCTTTATTACTAGCATAATAACTAGGAGAGAAAATATCATTGAAAAATAAATCATTTCTTCTTAAAATATTTTTTATAAATTTAACTTCTCTAATACAACTAGCAATAAATGAAACTGTAAACTTACTTTCAAGAATACTAAATATATCTTCTACATATTCACCGCCATCATACCTAAAACAAACATTTTCATCTACACTATATTTTATCTTATCACTATCAAGTCCTAATTCAATTTCTAAAGTATGTCTTTTACTCTCAACTACACCACTTAAAATAATTAAAGATAAATTCTTTGAAAGATCATAATCCTTTTTTATAAAATCAGTAATATCTCCAGCTAAACATTGATATAAATATTTCTCATTTCCTTTAATAAAAAGACCCTGCAAATGAATATCATCAAAATTTTGAAAATGATAAACAGTATTACCCTGTTTATTATAAAAAACTCTCTTAAATAAATCAGGTACATATAATTTAGAGCAACTATTTAAATCCTTATAATCAAATTTAAATGATTTTTCTAATACAGGCTTTATTTTATCTTTATTAGTATCAAAATATTTAATAGTATATAAATCATATGTCTCAAATTTACTATTTTTAAACTCAGAACAAATCTGTAACTTTTCATAATCATTATTAAGTGTTCGACTATTACAAAAAAATTCTCCATTATTTAATTTACGAGTTATCTCTATTTTATTATCCGCAAATATAGATATTATTCTTAAATACAAATCATTACTTCCTAAGTCAAAGCTCCCATAAATATCAAAAATATATTGCTTTTCATCTTTATCTTTTATTTCTATTCTAGGATAATCACTAGAAAACACTTTTAATGAATAATCATTAACAAGCTCTGGAAACAATGTAACGTCACTAATATCATTTATAACACAAAAATGTTGTAGTTTATTAATAAACTCCTTATTATTAATTTTTCCATCTATATAACAATAACATAGATTTTTTAATTCTTCATACATACTACTCACCTACTACCTCTAACAAATATTATTATCTCACATTTTTATATAAATTAAACTATATTATAAATTTTTCTATTAACTGCATAACTATTCCACTACAAACTCCAATAAAATAAATAATTAATAATAGTTTAATATTTTCTCTTAAATTTTTATTGGACTTAAAAAGTACTAAAATAGCAACTCCACTACCTGTAAGTAATCCAGCAATAAGTGAAGACATATTAATTACATCATTTAAATAAAATTCTGTTAACATAATACTAGCACCACATGTTGGAATAAGTCCAATTATACTAGAAATAAACGGTGCAAAAATACTATTTTTAAAAAATATCTTTTCTAATATCTCAATAGAAATACTAGCAAATAATATATTTAGAATAAATGTAACTATCACTATAAATATCATAGTTTTAAAGGTATGAATAAAACTAGACTTTATAAGTGAGTCCTCACAATGACAATTATCTTCATCACATATTTCATAATCTCCTTCATTTAATTTTAAAGTATTACTTTTAGTTAAAAAGTCAATTATAAGTCCACAAACAATACCAATAAAAACTTTAATAAAAATAATTTTAAAAATAAGCTCTACTTCTACTTTATGAGACATAAGTATTAATAACATTTCATCACTAGTAGACAAATATATTGATATCAAGGTTCCCAAAGTAATAAGTCTAGAAACATACAAATTAGTAGCAAGAACAGAAAAACCGCATTGTGGAAAAGCACCTAGCACACCTCCTAAAATCGGTCCAAATTTCTTTGTTCTAGTAACAAGATTTCTACTTTTATTACTAAATTTATGTTCAAATAATTCTATTATTAAAAAAGCTATAAACAAAAATGGAACTAACTTAATACTATCAATTAATGTATCATATATTATATCAATCATAAAATTTAATCAATCAGTTTAAAACTAATTATCCCTTTCCATATAAATATTTATTATTTTAGCATATAAATATCAAAATAAGTTACTTATTCTTTTTTTTCTACATAATTTATTACTTATTTATACTCTTTCATATAAGTAATAATTATATTTACTTCTAATTGTTTCTTTATAAATTTTCTTATAATTCTTATTTTTATCAGTATTTAAATAATAATTATATAAATAATCTCCTTGATATATAACTAAATAATCAAATTGATACTTATTTAAAAATTTATCTATATCTAAATAACCATTTTGTAAGTTGTAATACTCTTTAAAAACATCGCTTTTCTTATTATTTGCTTTTAAAAATACTTCAGCTCTTGCATCCATATAAGTTTTAAAACCAAAATACTCAAATATAGCACCATTATCATATGAAGTATAAATTTTTAATTTACTTTTATCTTCTTTTACATAATTATCTAAATATTTTGCACTGTTAACTATAAAAGCTTTATCACTATCTATATAATTTATCTTATATATACAAAATATCGAAGATATAAAAATACACACACATAATATATAATGAAAATTAAACTTAAATGATTTTTCAAATCTTTTATCATATACAGTAAAAAAATCTTTTAAATAATCAGCAAGTGAAAATATAGAAGCTGTTATAAAAAAACTATATCCCTTAATTGAAGAAAGTGCTAATGTAGTTGTTCCTAAAAAGAGTAAAAAATAACGAGTATTTATTAATTTTTTCTTATTAGCAATATAACAAAATAATACTAAAAATATTGATAAATAAACAGTCATTCCAGAAATATCCCTTATAACAGGAGGCCTCATCTCATTTACTAAAATATTAATATATGAATTATTATATGATGTAAAAAGATAAGTTATAGCATCCTTACCATAAGGATTAATAAATCCCATTAAAAACATTGCTACCATAGCTATTAATAAAGGTTTTAAATCATAACCTTCACTTTCAAAACATAAAAATTTGAATTTGAAGGCACCAATTATATATGGAATTAAAAATGCAAATAACATAAACCAAGTAGAAGAATGAAAATTAATTAATAAAAATGAAAGAATGGGAAGAACAAATAAATATTTTACATTTTTCTTTCTAATATATAATTCTAAAAAATATAGATAGGTCAAAAGTATTACAAAATCAAACATCTGAGGTCTTGTCCTAACAAATATAAGTGAATAAAGAAAACCAATAATACAAGATAAAATAACAGATAAATAAACTCTTCCTTCACTAATAAGTAAACAAAGCTTATAAGCAATATAAAGAATTAAAATAAACAAAAGAAGAATCAAAATAAACATTCCAATTTCGCCAAATATTAAATAAGTATAATAGAATATAACATCTGTAAGCCATTGCTGAACAACGAATGAAAAATTATTATGTATTGTAAAAGGTTCTATTCTTGGAAATCCATTATTTAAAATATATTTACCAGTATTAGCTAAAAACCAAAAGTCATTATCTAAAGTACAATATCTTACAACCATAACTATAATTACAATAAAAAAGTATAAAAATGCAATTTGTTTAGCAGGCCTATAATTTTTTAATTTATTAATAAACTTTTTCTTTTTCATCTAAACACCTACTCTATTTTTTTGATTCTATATATTCTTTTTCAGCATTAACTGACCAAATGTTTGATTTATCTTTACTACCATTAATAATATTTTTAGCAGCTTCCATTCCAGTTAGCATAGAGTGATCCATATTATTATATCTATGTTGACCATTTCTACCTATACAATATAAATTATCAATTGTATCTAAATAAGCTATTAGTTTATTAATCTCTTTATAGCTACCAAAGTAAGCTGGATAGGCTTTTTTTACTCTTTCAACGTTATATTTTAATACATCATCTTTATTTATTATTTCCATTTTTTCAAGTTCGTCTACTACAAAATCTTTAAAAGATGAATCACTCATATTCCAAAGATTATCTCCTTCTTGACAAAAATATTCAAGGCCAATTGATACTGTATTAAATAAATCATCTACTAAATAAGGAGACCAGTTATTAAATATTTGAATACGTCCCATCTTTACATCAGATTCCTGCACATATATCCAATTATCAGAAACTATATTAGATATTGTTTTAATATTAGTTTCATTATTTAGATTAAGTTTTTTAACAATCAAACCTAAAGTCATAAACTCTCTATAAGGAAGACTACTCGCAATATTGTAAATTTCTTTAGGAACATTATTTATCATTTCACATAAATCTTTTAATGGCATAGAAGATACTAAAATATCAGCATCTAATTTTACTTTCTTAGCTTCTTTTAGATAAAAAATTGAAGCTATCTTTCCATTCTTTTGTATAATCTTACAAACTTTAGCTTTCTTAATAATAAGTCCACCCATATCTTCAATTTTTAAACTCATCTTCTCCCACATTTGACCTGGACCATATTTAGGATAATAAAAACAATCTATTAAAGAGGTTTCAACATTATCGCTTTTAATATTAAAAATTCTTTTTAAAGAGTCTTTAATAATTTCAAAAACAGATAATCCTTTAGCACGTTGACTACCCCAATCTGCTGAAATGTTTTTAGGGCTTTTTCCCCAAACCTTCTCTGTATAATTACAAAAAAACATTTTATATAGTTTTTTACCAAAACGATTAATATAAAAATTTTCTAAATTATCTTCACTTAATTTTATAATAGAACTCTTAAAATAACTAAAAGCACATATAATAGTTCTAAAAAAACCAAGTTTACATATCGTTTTTAAACTAAAACTAATTGGATAATCAAAAAACTTTTTATCATAATATATTCTAGATACTCTATTACGTATTAATAAAGCATCATCTGTTGAAGGATCAGGGCCACCAGGAACAAACTTCTTATCACTACCTAAAATTTTATCATCTTCACTAGGACTACCTTGTATCTTAAGGATTTCTTGCCAAATATCATTTACTTCTTGACTTTTCGAAAAGAAACGATGTCCACCTAAATCCATTTTGTTATTGTCATATGTAACAGTCTTAGATATACCACCAACCATATCTTCTTCTTCCAAAACAATTACCTCATAATCTTTTGAATTTTTAAGTAAATAATAAGCACAAGTAAGACCAGCTGGCCCTGCTCCTACAATAATCACTTTTCTCTTCTTAGTCATAAATACTCCTACTTCCTAATTTATTTCTCCTATTAAACTGTTATATTTTAGTAAATCTGCTTCATAAAGAAATAATATACTATTATCCTTAATAGTCCAGTTTTTACAATTAATTAAAAATTCAATAACTGCTCTTTCTTTATCAATTAAAGTATTAACATTCTCTAAAGATTTTTTTAGCTCATCAACATTTAGATCTATTTCTTGTCTAATCTCATAACTCAACATATATTTATTATATAAATTTTTATAATAATCAGATAATAGAGAATTATTTATATATGACAAAATAGCTTCTTCTTTAGTAAGTTTAATAAGATTTTCCATACTATTATTAATTTTTTCTTTTGTTGTTGTTAAATAATTAATTGTATTAGTAAAGGTAGGACCATCACTAGCATAATTTTCAGCTGATAAAATACTTTTTAATTTATTATCATTTATAAGTTGTAAAACTTCTTTCACATTATCTGAATAAGTTTTCAAATACTCTTGCATTATTTCTACTACTTCTCTATATTTAAAGACTGTCTTTATTTCTATATTAACATCATCAGTAGTAAAATCTTTAACTACTAATTTAGCTACATCATCTTTTAAGATCTTTTCTTCATATTTTCTATAAGATACATTTATAATTGCAAATAAAATTATAACAGCCAATACTATTTTAAAAATATTTAAAAATATCTTTCTAAAATTTATTTTATCCATAAAAGCTCCTTATTAACAATATGATACATCATTTTATATATTTAGGCTAGTCCAAAAAAAAGACATATTATGAGTATATATTTTCTTAAAAAACAAAGGAAGAGATAACAATAATCTTCCTTTTCTATACAAAAATTAAGAACTAGCAACATTCTCCATTAAATTATTAGCTTCATTCACAGGCTGCTCTATAATATTAGGATTATCATTAGAAGTATTTGGTGCTTGCATAGTAGGTGACATCATAGTCTTACTAACATCACTAACACTAACTTCAGGTATAGCATTAACCATTTGACTAGCAGCAACTTCTGGTATTGCACCAGTAAGATTTGCTTCTTGCGCTGAAACTCCTCCTAAATTATGCCAAACTTTGACCATATCAACATTCATACTTAAAGGTGGAGGACTAGGAGGAAATACATAAGCGTAAATTGGAACCTTAAATGCTGTTCCAAAAGCCACACAGTTTCCAGATTTCAAGTTTTTAATTTTTTCCACAATTTCTGAGGAAACATTTGGAACCATTGTCCTGATATAATCTAAATCTCTCGGATGAGACATTCTAAGTATTATAAAGTTTGAGCATTGTGAAACAACAGTATCAGATAGTTCTGATGGTCTCTGTGTAATTAATCCCAGTATTATTCCATACTTTCTTCCTTCTTTTGTAATACGTTCAAAAATATTATATCCCAAAATATTTATATCAGTATCTCTCTGAACATAACGATGTGCTTCTTCAATTACAATATGAAAAGGTACTCCTCCTCTATTTTGACTAGAGACAGACTGCTTAAATAAAAGTCTAGAAATAATTTTTGTTAAAGCTTTAGCCAGTCTATCATCAATATAACTGATATTAAAATTAACAATCTGTGCTTTATAACCTGATGCTGAAGTTAGAAGTTCATTGATAAATCTTGAAGTATCAATATAATCTGGATAAGAAAAATACTCTCTATCAGAACTATTATTAATTGAATGAAGTCTAACTAAAAGTACATTAGCTCTGTCATAAACTTTATCACTTTTAAGCATTCCTTCGCTAATAAGAGCAAATTCCATTGCTTCTTCTAAATTATCCAAGGTATAGTAAATTGTCTCTTTTGGATTTTCGAGAGTTAATGAGTCATCAATAAAACTTCCTATAAAATTAACAACAAGTTCCATTTCTTGCATTTTACCTGTTTTATCAATAAACAAACATTGTTTTAATGTTCTAGTATATCCTGGTTGGACGATTTTACTTTCAAGATTAAGTTCTGTAGTATTAAATTTACTTAGTATTGCTGTTACTTGATCACGAATTTTAGTAGTATCCATACCACTTAATAATATATCCTGAATAGCACGCGCAATAATATCATTTTTATGTTTTACTACATTAGGACTATTTCCAATTAAAACAGGTACTAATTTAAGTGCTTTTTCAATAATAGGTAACTGATTAGCATTATCTACATTCAAAAGAAGTGCTAAATCATCAATATCAAGTAACCAGATTGGAACTCTGATAAGTTGATTAGTTGTATCAGCCAAATTAGTCGTATATACTTTATAGTTAAGTGATGAATTATTCATTCGAATAGAACTAAAGGCATTAGTATATTCACCATAGGCATCAAACAAAAATATATTCGCACCAACTGCTGGATGGGGTGAGTTAAAAAGCCTTTGAAAAAGTCCTGCTACTGTATAGCTTTTTCCACTTCCACTATTTCCAAGTATTGCAAAATGATTACTAAAGAATGAGTTAACATTTATATTTATTGGATAATTTTCATATACATTACTAACTCCTAGACTTATTTCACTCTCACTAAGTTTTTGACTACCTAAAATCTTCTCAAGTTCCTCTATTTTTATCATTCTAATACTACTTTTAAAGGAAGGTTTAAATGAAGCTCCTGGAATAAACCTATCATTATCGATTTCTCCAACAATCTTTGCTTTAATATTAGTTCTAGTAACGCTTTCTACTTCTGCAACAATTTTCTTATTACCATCTTCAAATATTAAATGAAGTCCAGCCAAATTGGGTTGCTTAGTAATATCAATAGCAAGTTCTATATTTATTATATTATTTATAACTTCAATAATTTTACCTATCATAAAAACACCCTCTATTCTTATAATAAGATTATAACATAACAATTATCTTCTTTAAAGTACTTATTTTTTCTTCATTTGAATTATAAACTAATATTATAAAAATACTGTCTAAAATTTTATATTTATAAATTCACTCTAGTAGAACGTTTATAAGGACTTTTCTCATCAGTCAATCCTGTCAAATAATCAATACTAGTATTAAAAAATATAGCTAGTTTCATTAATGAATCAATAGGTATATTTAAATCTCCTGTTTCATATCTAGAATATGTAGTTTGAGAGCAACCTAATATATTAGCTATTTCTATTTGAGTTAAATCACTATCTTCTCTTAAATTTCGTATGCGTTCCATACATATCACCAAAGACATTGTATATTATGCGTATGTCGCATATTGACTTTTATGCAATATTCGCATAATATATATAAAGTATGAAAGGCAAAAAATATGAAAACGATAAAATTATATTCTTACTTCATAATTAAACCATTAGAGAAAAAAATACAAAATTTAAGAAGGAGAGTTTATGGAAAAAATATTATATTAACAAAAAAAATTGAGGAAGCCCATCTAATTAAAATGGAAAAATTATTATTTGAGTGTTATGAAAAATTATCTATACTTATAGATGAAGAAATAAAATATAATAGCAAAAAGCATTAATACAAAAATAAAAAAAGAATTAGTTTTTCTTTAATAACTAATTCTCTATTTAAAAACCGAAATAATCGGATTAATTCTAAAATGGTCGGAAAGACAGGATTTGAACCTGCAACCCCTTGGTCCCAAACCAAGTGCTCTACCAAGTTGAGCCACTTTCCGATAATATGGTGCGTTCGAAGGGATTCGAACCCCTGACCTTTTGGTTCGTAGCCAAACGCTCTATCCAACTGAGCTACGAACGCATAATATATAACTATTCATATGGAGATACTCACAACTACAAATAAATTTTAACATAAAAAATTGTATTTGTGAATACTTTTTTTTAGTTTTTCAGAAAACCTTCATTTTAAAATGAAAGTGGAATAAATTTTAAAGGAGGTTTACAGATTAT
>CAJTKB010000015.1 GCA_910576925.1 uncultured Bacilli bacterium
ACTGCAACTATATAGTCTTTTTAGGGTTGCATTTACTTTTGCAGTTCAGTTAAAATGAAGGTGTTTTACATGTAACTTAAAATTGTGTTGACTATAATAATTATGAATTGTATAATATATAATATAGGTAGTATATAGTGGTTAAAGTATAGAAATGTATTATGTGTAAATAATATAGATAATTTACAAAGAGATTGTTAAGTAATAGGAGGAGTTATATGAGTAGAGAGGAAAAAGATAATAAAAGAATGATATTTACAGTAGTAAGTCTTTTATTATTAGTAATAGTTGTAATAGGAGTAAGTTATGCAGCATTTAGTTATGCAAAAAGAGGAAGTAAAGAAAATGTAATAAAAACAGGAACTATTACAATGACTTATACTGAAGGATCTAATAAGATTAGTATAAATAATGCTGTACCAATGGAAGATTCTGTAGGAAAACTACTATCTAATAATGATCAGGTATTTGATTTTACAATAAGTATAAATATAATAGGAAATACAACAATAGCTTATGAAGTAACAGCAGAAAAAGATGATACATCAACCCTTGGAAATAATGATGTTAGGATATACTTAGAGAAGTCAACTGATGCAACAAATTACAGTGCAGTAAAAAATCCAAGTGGATATATACCATTAGGAGAAGAAGATGAATTTAAGGCAAGTGCGAAAGAGATGAGACTAGATGTAGGAAGTACAACAAAGACAGCAACATATTATTATAGATTAAGAATGTGGATATCAAAAGATTATGGCGTAACAAATGAGTCAAGATTCTTTACAATAAGAGTAAATGCATATGGAAGTGATAATGTAGTAATAAGTGAAAAACCAGAGCCAATGAGTCCAGAAGACTTTGTAAATAAAAAAGCAAATCCTCCAGGTATAACAGATTATACAAATGGAGATCCAACTCAACCATATGTATTTGAACATCCTGCAACAGCTCAAACACCAGCATTAACAGATTATAGATATATAGGAAATGATCCAGCTAATTATGTAGAGTTTAATGATGAGATATGGAGAATAATAGGAATATTTGATGTGGATGATGGAACAGGTAATTATGAGAAAAGAATGAAGTTAATTAGACTTGGTTTATTGACTGGTAGCGATGATCAGAATTTGTGGGATGTATCGGAATTTAAAAATAATAATTGGAGTAAAGTAACTTCGATGCAGCTATTAAATAGTGGAGATTATTATAATAGGAGTGGGGCATTTTCTACAAGAGGTTTAACTGTAGAAGCAAAAGCGATGATAGCAGATTCAAAATGGTATCTTGCAATTACTGATGGTATTCTACAGGGGTTAAAAGGATCTGATTATTATAATATTGAAAGAGGACAACTAGTTTATGATAATAATCCAATTAATTGGATAGGAAAAGTTGGACTAATGTATCCTAGTGATTATGTATATACTTATGCAAATGGAGTTGATGATGACTGCTATACAGATGTAATTAGCTGTGGGGCTTATAATGGTAGTAGTTGGATATATAAAACAAATTATAGATCGGATATTTATGAATTAGAGAAGGAATCTTCTTTGAAAATTGCATTTACTATTTTTGGTGGTTTTAGCAAAAATGTTAGTCTTTCAAAAGTAATTATTATAGGTATGGTTAGTCCATCTTTAGGGAGTCATTCTCCTTTGAGTGAGCGAGCTTCAAATTATATTCTCCGTCCAGTTGTATATCTTTCATCAGATATTAAAGTTGTAGATGGAGAAGGAACTCTTTCAAAACCATATAAATTGAATAAATAAAATGTATTTTCTTAAATATCTTTATTATATAAAATTTTTTGATAGATTAGTTAAAATTATAACTAGTCTATTTTAATATTATTAATGTATTTTTTGCTGATATAAGATATTTTTATAAAAAGACAGGAATGTCGATAAGTTCTATATCAAAGAAGTATGATATAGCAATTAATGGCGTGACTTATTTAACAAAGTTAATAGTTAAACAAGGATTTGAAATATTAAGAAAAAATACCAGTATGCTTCATACAAATATGAAAAAAAATAATTTGAACCAAAAAAAATGAAACTATAGAAGAAGAAAACGAAAGATTAAAAAAGGAAAACTTATATTTAAGGGCGGAGCTAGAATATGTGGAAAAATTGAGAGCATTGTTCAAGCAAGGAGGGATCGACAACAGAAGAAAAAATAAGTGTTGTTAGTGAACTATGACTAATATATCCATTAAAGATTTTTCTTAGTATTTCTGGATTAGCTAAATCAGTATATTGTCATCTTTATCTAAAACAGATAAAGATGATAAAAATAAAGAAATTATAGATAAAATAAAAGAAATATTCTTGCATCATAGAGAAAGATATGGTTATCGTAGAGTTACTTTAGAATTAAGACATAAGGGATATGAGATAAATCATAAAAAAGTTTATAGAATAATGGTTAAATTAGGTTTGAAGCTATTAAAAGGAATAAAAGAAAATACTCTTCTTATAAAGGAACAGTTGGTAAAATAGTAGATAATATTATTGATAGAAATTTTGAAGCAGATAAACCAAACAAGAAATGGTATATAGGTGTAACAGAGTTAAATCTTAGAAATGAGAAGATTTATTTATCACCAATTATAGATGGTTTTAATCAGGAAGTAAATTCCTATAGTATTTCTAAATCACTTAATTTAGAACAAATAAATGATATGCTTGATAAAACGGATAATAGGGATTTGGAAGCTTTAATATTTCATTCAGATCAATGATGGCAATATCAACATCACTCTTACTAACAACAGTAAAAAGATAAAGGTTAAATCAAAGTATGTCCAGAAAAGGTATAATTGATTAATGGAAAATCTTTTTGGACTATTAAAGACATAAATGTTCTATGACTAAGAAAATCAATATAAAACTATTGACGATTTAATGATTGCAATAAATAACTATATTGTTTATTATAATCTTGATAGAATTAAAGTGGAATTAAAAGGACTGTCTCCTGTAATTACAGGCTACAATCCTCTATTAGAGACTATTTATAAGATGTCCAATTTTTAGGTTTCATTTATTTTATCTCAGTTTTTTTTATTGGTATTTTCTTCCGTTTTATTCTCTTCTTGTTTGTCATCTGGTGTGTTTGGAATTTCAACTTCTGTTGGAGGAGTCTCTGGTTTTATTTCTTCTTTTTTTGGAGGAGTTACTTGTGGTTCAAATACTTTTATTGTTCCAGTATATATTTTGTCTTTGTATTTAACTGTATATTGATAGGTTCCAGCATTATTTGTGTTTACTTTTGAAGTATCAATTTTTATTACAGCTTTAGCTTCCTCTGGAATATCTTCTACTATATAGTCATTTAAATTTTGTGGTAAGTTGGATCCCTTTTCTATATTTATTTCTTTTAATGTCATCTTTTCAATTGTTGGAAGTTCTTTTTCTTTTACATTTACAGTTCCATTATATTTTTTATCTTTATAACTTATAGTATAAGTATATGTTCCTTTTTCTGACACATTTACTAGCGATGTATCTAGTTTAAATTTTTTTAATACTTTTTCATCTATTTCATTTAAATTTTCTATATAGTCTTCAATATTAACACTTATTGGAACATTTACCTCTACTTCTATTTCTTTTAGTTTTGGTACATTAGTTTTTTGTTTGCCAAGACTTTTTTCAACTATTTTTATTTTTACTTTATTTTTTGGCTTTTTAAATTCCATCTTATTTAATACTGCACCACTAGTTAGGGATATCATACCTGAAATTATTAGTGACATCATTAATATATTGGTACCAATCTTGTTTTTGTTAATTGTTCTTTTTTTCATACGCTATCCTCACACTTTTATCTTTATAACTAAATTATAGTATAAATAACGACAATTCTCAATATTTTTTTTAATTTTGTTGAAATTTATATTAATTTAACATATAATTCTATTAAGGAAGTGAAGTTAATGACTTTTTGTTGGTTATTAGTATTTATTGTTTTATTACTAATAGAAATTTGCACAGTTAATCTAGTTTCTATTTGGTTTGCTATAGGTGCTTTGGCTAGCTTATGTGTATCTATTTTTACTAATAATATGATTATTCAATTAATAGTATTTATTGTAGTGAGTTTTATTACATTAGTTATTACAAAACCTTTACTAAAAAAAATTAAAATAAACAAACATTTTACTAATTTAGATAGGGTTATTGGAATGGAAGGAATTGTTACAGAGGATATTAGTAAATTTAAAATAGGAGAAGTTAAAGTTGATTCTAAAAGATGGAGTGCAAAAAGTGATGAAGAAATAAAAAAAGATTCTATTGTCATAATAGAAAAAATTGATGGGGTAAAACTCATTGTTAGAAAGAAGGAGAGCTAATTATGGCTATTGTTATTATTTTTTTAATTATTGTTTTAATTATTGCAAGCGGAGTAAAGATTGTTTCACAATCAAAAGCTATGGTTGTGGAAAGACTAGGTGCTTATCATGGAACTATGAAGACTGGTGTTAATTATAAAATACCTATAATTGATAGAATTGCTAGTGTTGTATCACTAAAAGAAGTTGCAAGAGATTTTGCACCTCAACCAGTTATTACAAAAGATAATGTTACTATGCAAATTGATACAGTTGTATATTATCAAATAACTGATCCTAAGCTTTATACCTATGGTATTGAAAATCCAGTTAGTGCAATTGAGAATTTAACTGCAACTACACTTAGGAATATAATTGGAGAATTAGAACTTGATGAGACACTTACATCACGTGATATAATAAATTCTAAGATGAGATCTATTCTTGATGAAGCAACTGATGCTTGGGGTATCAAAGTTAATAGAGTAGAGGTTAAAAATATTTTACCTCCTAGAGATATTCAGGAAGCAATGGAAAAACAGATGAGAGCTGAACGAGAAAGACGTGAAGCAATTCTTAAAGCAGAAGGTGAAAAGAAATCAGCAATTTTACTTGCTGAAGGTGAGAAAGAAAGTATGATTTTAAGAGCTGATGCTAAGAAGGAAGCAGCAATTCGTGAGGCTGAAGGTGAAGCTGAAGCAACTATAAAGATAAAAGAAGCAGAAGCTAAAGGTTTAGAATTAATTAAATCTGTAAAATTAGATGAAGCAACTTTAAAAATAAAGAGCTATGAAGCTATGATAGAAGTTAGTAAAGGAGAATCAACTAAAATTATTATTCCAAGTGATTTACAGAATCTTACTACTGTTGGAACTGTAATGAATGAAATGTTTGATAAAAAGATTAATAAAGATAAATAAAGTGTTACTTTTGCACTTTTTTCTTTTCTTTTCATAATTTTCTGTTATAATTTTTCTTAAAGAGGTGGTTCGTTATGAGGAAAAATAAGAGCAAATATAATAAGTATAATATTATTAATTCTTTAATAGGAATTGGAAAGAAAATTCATGATTGCTATGATAAATTAGTTATTATAGAAGTATATTATGATGTAGAGGATAGAGCAGATGAAGTGAAAGAAATATATTCTATAATTAGAAAGTATCGTGAATTAGAAGATATAATGTTTTCTAAGTTAACTAAGTTTTGTATTGATAATAATGAAATAAATGATATTTATGATTATCTTTTTGATATTTATAAGATTAAAGAAGATACTAATTTTTTATTTTACTATATTGATAATTATGATAGGAATATAGAAGTTTTAAGATTATTAGAAAAGGTTTATTCTATAGAAAGTGACGAGGAAATGGAAGAAGATAATTCTAAAGAAAATATTGGTGGATTACAAGTTGTTTTGCTTAATAAAACTTCTAACCAGAATGTTGATGATAAAGTTGAAAGTATTGATGATAATATTTCAAATTTAATGTTTTTGCTGAATGAAGAAGATGTTTTGTTATTTATGGACAAAATAGATGCATATTTGGCATTATTTTCTGATAATCAAGCAGAGGATAATCTATTGATTAAGGAGCAGTTAATTAGAGCTAAGTATGATATGATTTTTTTAACAAATAGTCTTGAAACTATGATGTTTGAGGATGATTATTCACTTTATCCTTCATCATTTGTTAATGCAAAAGAGATAGCAGCTAGAGAATTAAATATGAATGATGAGGAGATAGATATAGAATATGATTCTATTAGAAAAGAAGAAATACTTAGAATGGCAGAGAATCTTTCTCAAAGAAAAAGTAATAATGACAGTAGTATAAAACAATTATTGAAATATATTATTATTGATGTTTGGGCAGATACTATTCCTGATTGGGTATTAGCTGATGTTATCAGTGAATTGTATGTAAAAGTTAATAATTCTTATAATGATAATATATTTCAAGCAAGAACAAATATTTATAATAAATTGTTTCAAACATATAAAAATAGAATTAGTAAATTTATACCTGAAGAAAGTAATGACAAAGGGGAAAAAGAGAAGGTTATGGCTAAAAAAAGCTAATCTTCTTTTATTTTTAAATATTCTGTTATAATTTTTTCATATGATATAGAAGCATTAGCTGGAGAAGTACTTGGCAAATATATTGCTTCTATTTTTGTTGTTTCATAGATATATTTATTATATAAGTTATATGCTTTTTTTCCAGTTGTAAATATCTTATTTATTTTAGTTTGTTTTATTATTGAATTAATATCATTCGTTATTACATTTTTTATAGATGAATCACTTGAACCAGTTATAGTACAAGATTTGATAACATCCCATAGAGCAATATTATGCTTTTCTAATAACTTCTTTTTTTCATCTATAGTTAGAGGAATTTTTTCTTCATAAATAGAACTTAATATGTGCCAAAATCTATTTTGCTTGTGGGCATAATAAAATTTATCTTCTCTTGATTTTACACTAGGAATACTTCCTAATATTAGAATTTTAGATTCTTTGTTATAAACTGGTTCTATTTCGTGTTCTACTATAGTTTCTTTCCTTGATATGTGTTTCGTAATACCATCTCCTTATCAATGTCATTTAGTACTGTGAATTTTTTTACTAACCATAATGGTTCTATTAAATCTTCTTTTTTAGGATCTCCTGTTATTCTATTTATAACTATTTCTGGTCTTAGTAATTCTAATTGATTTATTACTATATCGATATATTCTTCTTTTGTTAAAACGTGAAATTTTTCTTTTTCATACATTTTTGCTAGAGTTGTATCTTTAGTTATACTTAGCATATGGATTTTTATTCCTTGAATATCTAGAGAATTTATATACTTTACTGTATTTATCATATCCTCTTTAGTCTCATAGGGTAGACCATTAATTATATGTACTACTATATTAATATCTCTTTCTCTTAATTTTTTAACCATATCTTCAAAATTCTTTAGAGTGTGACATCGATTGATTAAATTTGTTGTTTTTTCGTTTGTTGTTTGAAGACCTAACTCAATAGTAAGAAAAGTTTTTTTGCTTATTTCTTCTAAGTAATTAAGACACTCTTCTGTTATTGAATCGCTTCTTGTTGCAATATTTAATCCTATTACATTATCGATTTTTAATACTTTTTCATACATATTTTTTAGTTTATTAATTGGTGCATAAGTATTTGTTCTTGCTTGAAAATATCCTATATATTTGGCATTAGGCCATTTTTTACTTAAAATATCTTTAACTGAGTTAAATTGTTTTGTTAAGCTTTCTTCTTTATTTCCAGCATATTCGCCACTACCTGATTTTGAACAATATATACATCCTCCATAACCAACTGTACCATCAAGATTAGGACAAGTAAAACCAGCATTTAAACTAACTTTGAAAACTTTACATCCAAATTTTTTCTTATAAAAATAGTTAAGTGTGTGATATCTTTTATTATCTAAACTATATTTAAAAACTTTGCTCATTTAAATCACCTTTTTTCTTTTACTAGTATAACATAAATGTGCTATACTTGTATTAAATAATACGGAGGTTAATGATGACTAAAAAGAAAATAAGATTAAAAAAACCTGCTAAGATAATATTAGGAGTATTTACTTTTGTTTTTATAGGTTTTCTTTTATTATTTTTTGGATATAGTTTATTAGAGAGTAAACTTAATAAGTTAGGGTATAGTGATGATGCTAGTTATAATATTATTACTAAGTTAAAGATAAAATATGTAGAAGACTATCCTAATAATAAAACTCTTAATGCTGCATTTGAGAGTCGTGATTATAAAGAAGAAAATTTAGAACATTATAGTAAAATAACATATAAGAATCAAAAAAATATAATTAAAAATATAAATTCATTATTAAAAAAAGGATATAGTGATAGAGAAATTTCAATGATTATTACTCATGGAGATGACGATAGTGTTAGTGAGTTCATAAAAAAGGAGAATGTAGAGTATTTAGAGGAGTTTTTTTCATATCCCTTTGCCAAACTTGAAAATTATGATAGATATATAAGTTATATGTATGATCAGGGTGATGATGAAGAGACTACCATAATTAAAGTTAATCTTGATTTAGATAAGGAAGATTATACTGATGCAGTTAGTATCACTGATTATAGTAAGACAGTTCTTGCCAATAAGCATCATTATTTAGGAGAAAAATATATTCCTAAAAAAATGACTAAGATTCCTAGTAAGTATTTGTTAGATGATGAAGAGGAGATTCGTGGAGTCAATGAAGCTGTTTCTATGGCTATAAAGATGATGGATGATGCTGAGAAAGAAGGTTTATCTTTAAGAATTAATTCTGGGTATAGGAGTTTTAAGGATCAACAAGAAGTGTATGATACATACTTAAGTCTATATGGTGAAAAATACGTTGCTAGTTATGTTTCTGTTCCAGGATATTCTGAACATCAAACTGGTTATGCTTTTGATTTTGCTAGTAAAAATAGTAAGACTTTTTCCAGTTCAGAAGAGTATAAGTGGATGATTAAAAATTCCTATAAATATGGATATGTTTATAGATATCTTAAGAGTAAAGAAGAAATAACTGGTGTAAAGCATGAAGCTTGGCATTTTAGATATGTTGGAAAAGAAATAGCAAAAGTTATGGATACTGAAGAATTATCATATGAAGAGTATTATGCAAAATATATTGACGTTAGAAAATAATAGTTTTGTTATATTAGTTTTACTGTTAATATGGTTTTATTTACATATTTTTATTGCCAATATTTGTCGTTATGTTATACTTAATATAATAGAAAGGAGACTCTAATGAAAAAGAAAACTTGTAATTTTATATTCGTATTTTTGTTGCTATTAATGATTTTTCCTAAAATAGTTAATGCAGAAGAATCCGTTGTGTCAATAGACGACAAAATATATAATTCGTTAGAAGAAGCTTCTACTCAGTTGACAGAGGGTAGTTATATGAAGTTGCTTAAAAATATTGATTTGTCAGTATATGATGATAATTATATTTGTATTTTAAATTTTCCTAATAATGTTGTTTTTGATTTGAATGGGTTTGATATTAAAATAGGATGGAATAGCCAATATGCTAATGGTATTGGTAACTTAATATTTACTGGAAATAATATTACTGTTAAAAATGGTTCTTTTAGTGGACGTCCTTCTTATACATTATGGATAGGTGACGAGGAAGATACTAATAATTTTATTGTAGAAGATATTAGAGTAGATGGTGGCATAAATATATACAATTCTAATAATGTAATTTTAAGAAGAGTAGATGTTTCTGGACACGATTATTATTCTGTTTGGGCAGATAACAATGTTTCTGTTACAATGGAAAGTGGTAATTATAGCACTAGTGGAGTTTATGGATTAATAGGTTTATCTGATAGTAATGTTAGTTCTATGAATATAAAAGGTGGTACTTATCATATAAATGGTAATAAATTAATTCCAAATAAGAATAAGCCAGTGATATCAGGAGGTATCTTCAATGTCTCTGTTAGTGATTATCTTCTGAATGGATATGAGTGTATAAATAAAGCTGATACTTTTCAAGTGAGAAAAATAGTAAATGTATCAGAGATTGAAATAAATGAATTAGACTTAAATCAAGTGTATGAGGAAATTGTAGTAAGTGGTAGTAATTTATCATTAATAAAAAAGGTGATATATGATACTTTGTATTCAAAAGATGAGGTTGATGTTTTAAATAAGAATTTGAAAATAAAATTAGAAACTAATAATATAGATGTTAATAATGATATTAGTAGTTCTATGAATACTTTTTTAAATGATAGTATTGGTGGAGGCACAATTTTAAAATATTTTGATATATCGATTAATGTTATTGATAAAAATACAAATATGATTATTGGAAATTTGACAGAACTTAGTGATAAAATTAGTTTTACAGTAGCAATTCCTTCTGAATTAAAAACACCAAAAAGTGGTTATAAAAGAAATTTTTATATAATTAGAAGTCATAATAATAATTATGATATTATAGATCCTGTTTCTGTGAAAGATTCAAAGTTCTTGACATTTGAAACTGATAAATTTTCTACTTATGCTTTAGCGTATTTTGATGAGAAAATTATTGAAAATCCTAATACACATGATGATTTTATTAAATATTTGATAACTTTATTAATATCACTTGGTGTGTTAATTGTGACATTAGTATATATTAAAAAGAAAAATATATTTGGTAGTATGAGTATTAATAAGTAATATTTTATTATAAATCGTATGTTTATTCATATGATTTTTTTCTTTAAATTTAATGTTATTTATGATATATTTTATAATAGAAAGATATAAGGGAATAAAGAGGGTGTTATTATGTATCCACTTGGAAAACAGTTTGAAGTAGATTATAGTAAGGCTAAAAGTGATAATAAGGCTATGGTTGTTGGTAGTAAGTTTCGTTTTACAGTTATTACCGAAAGAGTTATTAGACTTGAATATAGTCCTACAGGTGTGTTTGTAGATTTGCCTAGTCAATTAGTTTATCATAGAAATTTAGGAATGCCTGAATTTACTGTACGACAAGATGCTAATTTCTTAGAAATTAGTACAAGATATTTCGTTCTTTCTTATATGAAGGAACAACCTTTTTTAGGTAGTAAAGTTGATCCGATGAAAAATCTTAAGATTACACTTAAAAATGTAGTAGATAAAGATAAACAAAGAGATTGGTATTATGGTCATCCTGAAGTTAGAAATATGAATGGTAATATTATTGGAGTAGATGTTGATTTTAATAAAAACTTTACTAAAGGACTTTATTCAATTGAAGGGTTTTCTTCTTTAAATGATTCTAATACAAAATTAATTGATAGAGATGGTACATTACTTAATAGAGCTTTAGATGGTTTAGATATATATATATTTATGTATGGAATAGACTTTAATTTAGCATTAATTGATTATTTTAAACTTACTGGCTTTCCTGAAATAATTCCTCGTTATGCTTTAGGAAATTGGTGGAGTAGAAATACTGATTATGATGATTTAAAAGTTGATGATTTATTATTACGTTTCGAAAAAAAGAAGATACCTATATCTGTTTTACTTTTTGATAAAGATTGGCATTACAGAAATTATGATAAATATAAAGATTTAAAAACAGGTTTTACTTTTAATAAAGAATTATTTCCTAACCCTGCTGAAACAATTAAAAATATTCATAATAGAAATATTAGAGTAGGTTTGCAAGTAAATCCGACAGAGGGCTTTCATCCTTTTGATATGTTTTATGCTAAGGCATCAGAGTATTTGGGGGGAGAAAATAAAATTATTCCTTATGATCCACTAGACCCTAAACAAATAGATGTTTACTTTAAGGTTTATTTACATACCCTTGAAACTTTAGGAGTTGACTTTTTCTGGAATGATTATAAAGGAGACGGAGATATCACTAAATTATGGGCAAGTAATCACTATTTATTCTTAGATTCTACTAGAGATGCTAGTAAGAGAGGACTTTTTATGGGTAGAGGTTCTGGTTATGGTGCACATCGTTATCCTATAATTTATGGTGGTTCTACAGAAATAGGTTGGGATGAATTAAAAAAAGAGGTATTTTCATATGTTAATGCTAGTAATATGGGAATTAGTTATTTAAGTTTTGATGTTGGTGGAAATCATGGGGGTATTGAAGAGAGCGAACTTTATATAAGGTATGTTGAACTCGGATGCTTTTCTCCAATTCTTAGATTTCACGAAGCTAGAGGTCCATTTTATAAAAAGGAACCTTGGAGATGGGAAGCGAAAACTTTTAATATTGTAAGTGATTATTTGAGACTTAGACATAGACTTATTCCATATATATATACAGAAGCATATAAGTATTCACAGGTTGGAATTCCTATTATTCAGCCATTTTACTATAATTATCCTTGGTGTTATGATGATAGTTTATATAAAAATCAATATTATTTTGGTTCTCAATTATTAGTTTGTCCAATTCTTACTAAAAAAGATATAGTAATGAATAGAACTATTCATAGATTTTATATGCCTGATGGTATTTGGTATGACTTTTTCACAGGAAAGAAATTTCCTGGTGGAAAAAAATATGTCTCTTTCTTTAGAGAAGAGGACTATCCTGTTTTTGCACACGCTGGAAGTATAATACCTTTATCAAATAGAAGTGATCGAAATAATGTTGGACTACCTACTGATATGGAGATACAAATATTTCCTGGGACTAGTAATATGTATACTTTATATGAAGATGATGGGGTGACTTCCTTATACAAAGAAGGATACTTTTTAAAAACTTCTATAGATTATAATTATTTGAGAAGTAATTATACTGTTATTATTCGTTCCGTTGAGGGAAAAAGTGGGATTGCTCCTGAAAGGCGTAATTATAAAATTGTATTTAGAAATACTAAAAAGGCTGAAAATGTTAAGGTTATGTTTAATAATACTGAGGTTAGTTCTATTATGTCAATTGATGGAAATGATTTTATTGTCGAAGTTATGGGAGTTCCTACTGTTGGTCAACTTACAATCAATTGTAAAGGTAAAGATATTGAAATAGATGCTGTTCGTTTAATTAATGATGATGTTAGAAGTATTTTAGTTGATTTACAGATTAATACTTATTTAAAAGAAGAACTTGATAGTATAATGTTTAGTGATGATTCTATTCAAAAGAAGAGAATAGCACTTAGAAAGATGAGAAAAAGAGGACTTAGTAAGGAATACTTAAATTTATTTTTAAAACTACTTGAATATATTAGTGAGGTTTAGTATAATATTTAGTAGTTTAAGTGCTGAATAGTAGTAGTAATAAATAAATCTACTTAAAGAGAGTTTGTGGTTGGTGGAAACAAATAGTAGAATTTTATGAACTTGACTGTTTTATAAGTACTTCGGGAGGAGCCGTTATACTTCATTAGAGTATTTGCATATTTGTATATGAAATAAGGTGGTACCGCGGATAAAATTCGTCCTTATAATAAGACGAATTTTTTTGTTTTAGGAGGTTGATATGAAAAATAATATAATACTTTTCTTAATGATTTTTATAATAGTATTTATTGGCTATGAAATTTTTTTAAGAAGAGATTATAAAAAGTCATTAAAAAATATTAAGAAAAAGAAAAGTTCTAGTATTAAATATCCAGTAGAAGTTAGATTACTTAGAGACTTTTATAAGATAAAAGTTGATGATAATAACTATAAGTCATTAATTAATATTGTTTGTTTTGTATCTAGTATAGATATTACAATAATTGTTATGATTAGTGGAATATTTGATAGAGGTTACTTGCAAATATTAATAGCATTTTTGTTAGTAGTACCTATTATATTTTGTAGTTATTATTTGGTTGCATTATTTTATAATAGAAAGAAAAATAGGAGGGAAAAATGAAAAGTTATAATGAAATAGATAAAAAATGGCAAGATTATTGGGAAGAGAATGAAACGTTTAAAACAGATATTCGTGATTTTTCAAAACCTAAGTATTATGCTCTTGATATGTTTCCATATCCATCAGGACAAGGACTTCACGTAGGACATCCTGAGGGGTATACTGGAACAGATATTGTAGCTCGTATGAAAAGAATGCAAGGTTATAATGTTTTACATCCAATTGGGTGGGATGCATTTGGGCTTCCAGCAGAACAATATGCAATAAAAACAGGAAATCATCCAAGTACATTTACAGATAAAAATATTGAAACATTTAAAAAACAATTGAAAATGCTTGGTTTTTCATATGACTGGAGTCGTGAAGTATCTACAGCTGATCCTAAATATTATAAATGGACTCAATGGATATTTAAACAATTATATAATGATGGGTTAGCTAAAGTTGTTGATATGCCAGTTAATTGGTGTGAAGAATTAGGAACAGTATTATCAAATGATGAAGTAATAGATGGCAAAAGTGAACGTGGAGGATTTCCTGTAGTTCGTAAAAATATGAAACAATGGGTAATGAAAATTACAGAGTATGCTGATAAATTAATTGATAATTTAGATGATATTGATTGGCCTGAATCTACTAAAGAGATTGAAAGAAACTGGATAGGCCGTAGTTATGGTGCTGAGGTAACCTTTAAAGTAGATGGAACAGATGAAGAATTCGTTGTATTTACTACTAGATGTGATACTTTATTTGGAGCGACTTATTGTGTTTTATCACCTGAACATAAATTAGTTGATGTAATTACTACTGATGATTGTAGAGATAAAGTTTCTTCTTACAAAGAAGAATGTAGTAGAAAAAGTGAACTTGAAAGAACTGAATTAAATAAGGAAAAGACTGGTGTATTTACTGGAAGTTATGCCATTAATCCTGTTAATGGTAAAAAGATTCCTATTTGGATAGCTGATTATGTTCTTGCAACATATGGTACTGGTGCAATTATGGCGGTTCCAGCACATGACTCTAGAGATTATGAATTTGCTAAAAAGTTTGATCTTGAAATTATTCAAGTTCTTGAGGAAGAGACTGGAATAGCTCATTCTGATGAGATTAAAAAGAATAGTATAGTTGCAATTGTTTATGATGAAGAAAATGATAAATATCTAACTCTAAATTGGCATGATAAAGGAGGAAGATTATTTATTGGTGGCTCTATGGAAGAAAATGAAACAGCAGAAGAATGTGCTATTCGTGAGATTAAAGAAGAAATTGGCTATATTGATGTATCATTAATAGAGGTTTTACCTAAAATTAATCATCATTACTATGCTTTTAATAAGAATAAATATTTTAATATAGAAAGTACAGGGTTATTATTTAAACTTAATAGTACTAAACGCGATGAACAAAATCTTGAAGATGAAGAAATATTTGATATAGAGTGGGTTAGTAGTGATGTAATCATTAATGAGATAGTTGATGAACTTCATAAGAAGACTTATCAATATTCAATAGATTTAGGAGCGATGTGTGGCGATGGAATTCATATTAATTCTAGTTTCTTAGATGGTCTAAATACAGAAGAAGCAAATAATAAAATGATATCTTGGTTAGAAGAAAATCACTGTGGAGTAAAACGTGTTAATTATCGTTTAAGAGATTGGATTTTCGCAAGACAACGTTATTGGGGAGAACCAGTTCCTGTTGTTCATATGGAAGATGGAAGTACTGTTACTTTAGATGATGATGAACTTCCTTTAGTTCTACCTGAAATGGATGATTATAAAGCACATGGAGGAAAAGCTCCTCTTGATAATGCAGAAGAATGGAAAAATGTTGTAATAAATGGAAAAAAAGGAGTCAGAGAAACTTCTACAATGCCAGGAGCTGCAGGTTCATCTTGGTACTTCTTAAGATATATTGATCCTCATAATGATAAAGTATTTGCTGATTACGAATTACTTAAACATTGGATGCCAGTAGATTTATACTTAGGAGGACCAGAACACGCTGTAGGACATTTACTTTATGCTAGATTCTGGAATAACTACTTATATGACAAAGGCCTTTCACCTGTTAAAGAACCATTTAAAAAGTTAGTTCATCAAGGAATGATTTTAGCAGCTAATGGAGAAAAAATGAGTAAAAGTAAGGGAAATGTTGTTAATCCAGATGAGATGGTTAAACTATATGGAGCCGATGCTTTAAGGCTTTATGAAATGTTTATGGGACCACTTTCGGCTGATAAACCTTGGAATCCTAGCGGAATTGAAGGAAGTAAAAAATTTGTAGATAAAGTTTATCGTAGATTTAATGAATTAGAAATAGTTGATACTGATACTTTAGAATTTGAAAAGGTGTATCATCAAACTGTTAAAAAAGTTACAAATGATTATCTTAATATGGACTTTAATACAGCAATTAGTCAAATGATGATTTTTATGAATGCTTTAAATAATAAGACTAGTATAAGTAGAACTTATGCTGAAGGATTTATTAAACTTCTTAATCCAATTTGTCCACATATTACTGAAGAAATTTGGAATACTGTTTTAGGACATAATAATACAATTGCATATGAAGAATGGCCTCAATATGATGAAGAAAAACTTGTAGAGAAAGAAAAAGAAATTGCAGTACAAGTCAACGGTAAAGTTCGTGCTACTATTAATATTTCTTTTGATGACAATGAAGATATTATTAAAGAAAAAGCTCTTAAAGAAGATAATGTATTGAGACATATTGAAGGTAGAGAAATTATTAAGATTGTTGTAATAAAAGGTAAAATTATTAATATTGTTGTTAAGTAATTATTATAGAAGCATTATATTATTAATGTTTCTTTTCTTATGTAGTAAAGGATAATAAAGATATTTCTCTATTACAAGTTTATATTTTAATTGTCTTTTTTCAACAATTTATGTGGAAAAATTATTTTATACTATATTTGGTGGATAATATGAAGGTAAAGATTTTTGATGAGGAAAGTGAAAGTGATTTGCAAAATAGTATTAATTCGTTTCTTGCTAGTATGACAGGAGAACTTATTGATATAAAATTTCAAGTTAGTGCTTCTGTTTATAGTGAGGAACAAATATATTGTTTTTCAGCAATGATAGTTTATAGATAGTCTAAATTTAGCCTAACTGTGGAAAAAGTCTATTATATATGATAGAATAAGTTTGGTTATAGGATGTGATTTAGATAATGAATAAGAGAAAAAATACTAAAGAGATTAATTCATCTAAAAAACTTTTAGTTAAAAATACATTTTTGCAGGGTGCTTTTATTTCTACATTAGGTATTGTAATCAGTAAAATTTTAGGAATAATTTATGTTATTCCTTTCCATGCAATAGTTAAAGAGCAAGGCGGAGCTTTATATGGATATGCTTATACAATTTATTCTTTATTTATGGGACTTTCTAGTGCTGGTATTCCGCTTGCTGTTAGTAAAATTATAAGTGAATATTATACTATGGGATATTATAATGCTAAGGAGCGTGCTTTTAGACTAGGAAGAAATATATCTCTTTTGCTTGGATTAATTGCATTCATTGTTTTATTTATATTTGCACCTAATATAGCACATGCTGTTTTGGGAGAACTTAAAGGTGGAAATACTCTTCAAGATGTTACTTTAGTAATTAGAATAATTTCTACTGCTATAATAGTAGTACCACTTTTAAGCATTTATAGAGGATATTTGGAGGGCCATAAGTATCTTACGCCAACTTCTGTTTCTAATGTAGTAGAACAAGTGGTTAGAGTTTTCTTAATTATATTTGGTAGTTTTTTTGCTATTAAAGTATTTAATCAGTCAATTGCAACTGCTGTTGGTATTGCTGTTTTTGGTGCTACTGCGGGTGCAATTATTGCGTATTTTTATTTATTAGATATTGTGCGTAAAAATAAAAAAACTTTAAGTGAAAAAGTAAAAAAAGTAAAGGAGCCTATTATTACTAATGGTGCAATCTTAAAGAAGATTTTTTGGTATTCTTTTCCTTTTATTATGATTGATGTTTTTAAATCTTTATATGATTTTGTTGATATGACTACAGTAGTTAAAACTTTAGGTGAAAATCTTAATTATACTACTAGTGATGCTGAAAGTATTATGAGTGTTATTTCTACTTGGGGAAATAAATTTAATATGATAATTTCGTCAGTTTCTACTGGAGTAATAGTTAGTCTTATACCAAATCTTACAGCGAGTTTTGTTGAAGGTAATAAGAAAGATGTTAATAAAAAAGTCAATCAAAGTTTTCAGGTACTTTTATTTTTAACTATTCCGATGACAATAGGACTTAGTATGTTAGCTAGTCCTGTTTGGGAAGTATTTTATGGTGCTAGTAAATATGGTGCAAAAGTATTTTCATATTTTGTTTATGTGGCATTATTTATTTCTATATATACTACAGCAGTTACTGTTGTTCAAGTTTTAAAGGATTATAAGATAGTTTTTATAAGTTTGTTTAGTGGTGCTCTTTTAAAAGCATTATTAAATGTATGGCTTATGCTTTATTTTGATAGCATTGGACTTAGACCATATTATGGTTCTATTACTGCAACTATTATAGGATACTTTGTATCTTTGATTATTTGTATGTATTCTTTAAGTAAAAGATTTAATATAAATTATAAAAATACCTTAAAAGAATTCTTAAGAGTTATTATAGGAGTGGTATTTATGGTAGGTAGTTTATGTATTTTAAAAATATTTGTTCCTATACTTGTTTCAAATAGATTTATGAATATTTTAGTAATAGCTCTTTATAGTATAGTCGGAGCTTCAGTATATTTCTTTGTTATGATAAAACTAGGTACTGTTAAAAGAATATTCGGTGAAGAAATACTTTCTAAGTTTAAAAGAAAAATTAAGCATACCAAATAGTTTTAATGGATTTAAAAATTGTGTAGAGTTTAATGACAAATTATGAGGAGTAGTAGGAATATTTGATCCTGTACTAGAACAGGAAATTATTAAAAAGGAATGAAGTTAATTAGAAATAAGATACAAGTAATTGGATAGAAAATTCTAGAAGCGTTTATCCGAACTATTATATATTTACATATGTAAATTAAGTTCAAATTATATCTTTGAAATAGAGGATATATTTATCAGCTAAATACTTCTAACTATAAAAAAATTAATGAATATGATTAATTATAATAATGATATAACTGTTGGGGTGCAGTTAGTAGTATATCTTTCTTCTAGAATTAAGATTATTAATGAAAATGAAATTATTTTAAATCTTTATAAATTTATGTTATATAGTTTATATTAAATTAATTTTCTTATATTTTAAGTTCTTAAATGTATATGGTGGTTACAATATTTTTCTTTTAAATATAATATATAAAAATAGGAAATTAATAGTGAAAATCTTAGAACTTATTTATTGTCTTGTCTGGCATTTTTCAAAAAGTAATGTATAAATAAATTTATTATATATTATTTTATAAGTGACATAGCAATTAAGTCTTCAGAATAATAAGAGATAGTATTACCTTTTATTATGTAATGTAGAGATGTCATAATTACTTTGATAACATTATTTTTGCTATTTCTTCCTTTTTGATTTTACCTTCTCTTATGATAATAACTTTTTCATTACTGACTTCAACTATTGTAGAAGTAGTATCGTCATTTATATTTCCACTATCTAATATATAATCAACTTTGTCTTTTAATTCACTAATAATACTTTTAATATTTATTCCTGTGGGACTACCAGAAAGATTTGCACTAGGTGCGACAATAGGAACTCCTGCTCTTTTAACAAGATCATAAGCAAGCCCATCTTTTAAGAGTCTTACTCTAACAAATTCATCTCCTGCAGATATAATATTGGGTAAAGCATTTTCTTTTTTCTTAAATTTTATTGTTAATGGTCCTGGCCAGAATGCATCAATTAATTTTCTTTCTACTTGATTAATAGAATCTACAATTTTATCTAGCATAGATATATCTGAAATTAATACACATAATGGTTTTTGGGGTGCTCTTTTTTTTATTTCATATATTTTTTTACAGGCTCTTTCATCAAATGCATTAGTTCCAAGACCGTATACTGTATCAGTTTTAAAAACTACTATTTTCCCATTTTTTATAGCTCTTGTTATTTCAAACATAGTATTATCATCTATCTCTTTTTCCTTTATATATTTTGTCATACTAAAACCTCATTTCTTTATTTTATAATAACATATTTTGGATTAATAAAATTTCAATATATTCATAATTTTATTTTGAATATATTGAAATTATAAGTTTTTATTGAATAAATTTCTGGCAATTGAAAAGTGATATATTTAGAATAGATATATCACTCTTTATATTATCAAATTTATAAATCTATTTTTTGTTAATATTCTTAATTTTATGATATGTTCCAAATGCTATTCTATAGATATAATATAATGGTTTATTAATTATTAAGTCAAACTCTCCAATTAATTCTACTACTGTTCCACCAAAACTTTTTTTAAATAAATATAGTCCATATAAAGGATTTTCTTCTCTAAAATCACCTGTAATGCCATAAAAATTATACTTTTTATAACTGTTTTCTACAGCATATTTTATTCCAGCAAAATGTACAGAGTATGCTGATTGAAACTCCATTAGTTTAGCTTCGCTACCACCATATAATGATAAAACTTCATTTCCATATATTAAGAACAGAATACCTCCAAGAGTTGTTTTTGTACCATAGTTCTTTTTATATTCTTTTATTTTATCTAATTGTTTTTCTAAACGTTTTATTGCGTCTTCATCTTGCTTGTTTCTTTGTAAGTATTTTTTTTCGTTCATTTTTAGTGAAGCATTTTCTTTTTTCTTAATTCTATCTTCTAATTCTTTTTTGATTTCTTTTATTTCACTTTCTGTGTTATTTTTAAAAGTATCAAAATTAATTTCAGCAATCATTATTTTTAATATTCCATCTTTGTATAAATATTTCCACATATTTTGATAGTATGATAGAGGTCTATCAATAAATTCGCGTCTATCTGATGTATGTTTCATAATATCTTTAAATAGTGGTAGTTCATCTTCTTTTATTTCGCGAATTGTTATACCTGATTTTTCATTTTTTCTAATAATTTGTCTAGTTTTTGATTCCATATCTTTCATTACTTCATCTAGGGATTTATTATCAGTATCAATAACATGCATCCATCTTGGTTGTAAAGTATCTTGCATTAGATTAAAACCAAAGTGTTTATATCCTAGTTCGATTAAATTTTGATAGCAATCTCTATTATTAAAACCATTTTCTACAACTTTTCCATTATTATCATGCTCTACATAAGGAACATAAGGATCTATTTTTATGAAAATACCATTTTTTTCTTTGATAAATTTTTTTATTTCTTCAGTAAATATTTTTAATAATTTTTTATCCTTATAGTTTATTAGAAATCCCCTAGGTGAGTAGAATATGTATTTGTTAATTAAGGGGATTTTTTTAGCAAGAAGTAAGGCACAGGCTGGACTATTTTTCTCATCTTTTAATGCTACGTAGTAATGTATCCAACCATTAGTTTTCTTTAATTCAGCCCAAGATGATGTTTGATGGAAAGTTATTTGTGGACTTTTGTCTGCTATAGTTTTAAATTCTTTTTCATTTAGTTCTACTAACTTCATTCTTTATCTCCTTTTGCGATTTTTTTCTAATTAATTTTCTGTAAAATGGAACAAGTTTTGTAAAAATTATATACATTAATTTATTAGTTATATAATCAAATTCTCCAAGAAACTCTATGTAGTCTCCTCCAAACTTTTTTTTGAATTCGTGAAGACCTAATCTCTTATTACTCTTATCTAGATCGCCAATAGTTCCAAATTGATCATATACTTTAAGATTTCTTTCTTTACAAAATTCTAGATGTTTTAAGTATGTATGATAATTTGCATATGTTTCTGTTAAAATATTGTGATTTCCAGCATATAAAACCCAAGCTTTATCAGCATATTCTATTATCATATGTGCATTTAGGGTAATAATAGATCCATATTTTTCCTTATAGCTTTCATATTTTTCTATATCCTCTTTTAGTTTATCTAGTCTTTTATTAAATTCTTTTAGTTTATTTTTATTACTTTTACTTAAATTTTCAGAAGGTATTTCTTTAATATTATTTTCAATTTCTTTTTTTTCTTTGTTTAAGTCTGTTAAAATGTCTGCTAGATTCACTTTACCTAAAAATAAAGTCATTTTATTGTCGATATTAAAAATTTTATACAGAGTTTTATAATATTCTTTAGAATAGGAAACAAAGTCTTTTCTTTCTTCTGTTAAAGTCATTAAGTGATAGAATTCATCTAGATCTTTTTCTGATGCTATTTCAACTATTGTTTTTAATTTAATAGCTTTATTTATTCTTTGTTTAGTAGTTTTTGAAAAGTGATCTTTAATATCATCTAGGTTTTGAGTTAAATCTATTCTGAAGGTATATCTAGGTTCATTGGTCTCAAAATTTTTAGTAAATCCTAAATGTTTAAAGCCAGCATTTGTAATTATCTCAAATATTTTATTAGGGTTTGGTGTAATCTTATTTTCTTCATCTTTATAATTATAACTTTTTCTAATAATATCAGGATCTATTTTTAAGAATATTCCTTTCTTCTGTTTTACAAATTTTATTATCTCTTTAGTCATTGTATTAAAAATTTTACTATTTTCATAATCTAAAACGAAACCGCGAGGAGAGTAGAAGTAGGAGTAATTAAATGGTAGATGCTTTTGTAATATGAGAGCACTTGCTACTATTTTTTTGTCATCTTTTAGACCTAAATAATATGGTGTTAAGTGCTTTTCTTTTTTAGAAAATTCTCCCCAAGCATAGCTTTGTAAAAAATGTGACTTTTTTGATGACTTTACAAAATTTTCATATTCATCTTTTGCTAGATTTACTAATTTATACATAACTTTATTCCTTTCTAATTCTTTATTATTATATCCATTTTTTGTGAAAAAAAAAAGACTTTATATCTTTTTATTATTTATTGCAATCAGTACAAGTATTTTTTTCTTCATAAATTTTTTTTGCCAATGTTGTTAGTTTTTCTTTTAGGTCTTTTATTTCATCTTCTGTCCAATATTCTTTAGGATCTTTTAAATCTTTAGTATCAAGAGATGTTTCATAATCATTACCAATAACTTCTCCTTTTATATGAAAACTTACATTAGGAGCATAGATTCTTTCATTTCCTTCATCATCACTTTGTAGATTTTCTTTTAAGATGGCTACCATTTTTTGATAGTTTTCTGTATTGTTTTTTCTATCTTCTGCAATATTATAATAAAAGATTTTGTCTATTCCTACTTCTTGTGCTACTTCATTTAAGTATTTTACATAAGCTTGACACCATGGACATTCAGGAAAACCTAGGTAAACAATTCCAGTTCCTTTTTCCATTATTTTTATTATTTCTTTGGCATTTCTATATACAAAAACATTTTCTTTAGATACTTCAGTATATTCTTTAGCAAATTTTATGGCATCTTTATTGTCAGTTTCTTTTTTATTTTCTTTATTAGTACATCCGCTTATACTAATTGCTACTATTAATATTGCCATTATAATAACTATATTTTTTATCTTTTTCATATATTTCTACTTCCTCCTTTTCTTTAATTCTAATTTAATTTTTTAAATATTACAATAGAGTTTAAGTTGATGTTTACTCAACTTAAAGTTGAGATGTTAATTTAGACAGTTGTCTTTTAATTTTAATGGTATTTTGTAAGTAGTTATTTTTCCCTCATTATCTGTAGCGTTTATTTCTAGATTTAGACTATTTTCTTTGTATACTTTACAGGTTTTTTCATAATTATCGACATTAAAGTTTACATCTTTTAAGAAACTTTCTAATGTTATGTTTTTATTTTTCTTATAGTTACATTTGCTAATTTCTATCTTTGTTTTATTATTATTTTCATATAAAGAACATTCGATTTCTTTGTACTTAGTAGTATCACTTTCACCACAATAAGTTATATTGGAAATATAGATTGATGATTTATTTTTAGTGTAAGCAATGCTACCATAGAGATTAAAATTGTTACAATTTGGAGAAATTGTTTTAAATTCAAAATGATCATTATTATTTTTATATATTAAAACTGTTATTATTATAATCAAAAAAGTTATAATAATAAAAAATATTGTATGAGTCTTTAATTTATTTTTAGAGGGTATTTTTGCATCTAAAAAATCATCTAAATTCATATTATAATCACTACATATTTTCTTTAAAGTATTTATATCTGGAATATTTTTACCAGTTTCCCATTTACTAACTGCTTGATAAGTAATACCATATTTTTCAGCAAACTTTTGTTGACTTAAATTTTCTTTTTTACGTATTTCTTTAATAAAATTAGCAATTTTCTCTTGATTCATAGTTTTACCTCTCATAATTTTTTATAATATAATTATAACATTAAAATTAGAGTTGTGTTTTTATTATTTAATTAAAAAAAATTAATATGAAAAGGACTTATACTTTATTAAATAGTCCTCTTTTATTTTATATCATATATAGACCTTTTTGATTATTTGTAACATTACTTGTATAAATATTATTTTTTTCTTTTAAAATGTTTTCAATATTTGTTAGACGTTTTTCAATAAATTCTAGCTCTCTTTCAATTTGTTCTAAACCTCTTTTTAATTCATTACTTGGTGAATAACTATTACTGTCCATATATGGCATAATATTTGGCATTTGATATGGCGTATTATTCATCTTTTTTACCTCTTTCCTTTTATTATATGTAATTATTTCAAATATGTGTTATTATAATAATGGTGAATTTTATGAGACTTAGAAATTTAAAAAACAAGGAAAAAATTATTAATAATTCTCCTTATATTGTTAATGATTATACTAATTATAGATCTAGATTTAGTGAGTTATTTGGAAATGATAATCCAATATATGTTGAAATTGGTATGGGTAAAGGAAAATTTATTGTCGAAAATGCTTTGAAATATAAGAATATAAATTTTATTGGAATAGAAAAATATGATAATGTAGTTGCTAGAGCTCTTTTATGTTTGCCAGAGGATATTCCTAATCTTAAGATTATTAGGGTAGATGCTTATTTAATTGATGAGGTTTTCGATAAGGAAATAGATAGGATCTATCTTAATTTTTCAGATCCTTGGCCTAAAGTTCGACATAATAAGAGAAGACTTACTAGTAAAATTTTTTTAGATAAATATGATAAGATATTTAAAAATACTAAAAATATCTATCTTAGAACTGATAATGAAGGATTGTATGCTTACTCAATAGAATCTTTAAGTAGTAAGGGATATATTCTTTATGATATTACTTTCGATTTACATAGAGATTTTGATAATCTTATTACAACTGAGTATGAAGATAAGTTTATCTTAAAAGGAGATAAAATTTATGCTTTAAAAGCTAGAAAGTAGTAGACTTATTTGATATAATAATTAAGAGTAGGTGAAATTATGCTTAGAAAATTATTTCTTGCTATAATAATTATAATTTTAATAACTGGTTGTAGTGTGGAAAGATTAGATATAAGTAGTTATGATAATATAGTAGACAATATCTTATTAAAGAGTAGAAAACTTCAAAATAGTGTATCACAAGGATATTCATATTATATTCCTAGGGGATTAGTTATTGTTAATACTGATGAGAATAATATTGTACTTAAAGATAAAAATAATAATAGTTACTTTTTATATGCTGATGTAATTAGTTATTATCATAAAGTAGAAAATTCTTATGAAGAAGATAATAAGTCTTATTATTCTAGAAAAATTGTCAATAAAGATGTTAAAAAGAGCGGATATTTGGAAATAAATGAAATAAATGGTAAATTTTTTGTTGAAGCGATGTATAATTATGCTAAAATAGAAGTATATGCTACGAAGAGTGATCTTTCAGATGTAGTTATAAATGTGAGTGAAATATTATCTTCTATTAAGTATAATAATAAAGTACTTAGAACAACAATAGGGGATAAAGTACTAGATTATAAGGAAGCTAATTTTAATATTTTTACGACAAAAAAGTCAACTACAAACTATTTAGATTATATTGAAAAATATGATAGTGGTGCTGCAGGAGAGATTAAGAGTAATAGTAGAGATGAACTTCTTAATGATGATATTGTTGATATTGAAATAGCAGAAGACTAGAGAGGTGAAAGTATGAAATTACTTGATAAACTTAAAAATGCACTTTTTGAAGAAGAGTATGTCGAAATAGAAGAGACTGTGCAGAAACCAAAAAAAGAAAAAAACAAAAAGAAAATTCTTTCAGGTAAAGATAAAGATGATGGACATCTTGCTGGAGTAAAAGTTACAAATTATGATGATGATTCAGATGATATTCCTATAGCAAGAAAAATTGCTCCTGTTAAGAAAGAATCAAGAGAAAATAAAGATTCTATACCAAAAAGAGAAGCGAGAGTATCAAGAGGTATTGAAAAAGAAAATAAAGCTTTAGAAGATGATGCTATAAAAGTTACTGAAATAGTACAAGAAGATGATATTAAAATTTCTTCTACAAAGCCTAAAATATATAATCAAGAAGGTTATAATGATATATCAAAGGAAGAAAAGCCTCTTTATCAAAAAAGTAAAAAAGTTGATGATGAAATAAAACTTTATAAGACATCAGTTGAAGATGAGTATATTAAAAGTAGTACTGCTAATGAGTATGGAAATTATGAAAAAACAAAAACAAAGAAGGCTTTTAAGGCTTCTCCTAATATCTCACCTGTATATGGTATAATTGATGATGAAGGTAGTAGAATTCAGAGACCTATAAAACAAGAGGTACGTCTTACTAGTGCTGTTAGAAATGATAAGGTCGATGTAGATGACGTTAGAAGAAAAGCTTATGGTACTTTAGTTGATGATTTAAATGATAAGCTAGCTACTACTAATACAGAAGAATTAAAAGAAAATTTAATGATAGATTTAAGAGAAAATAATGCTCCAGAAGTTAATAAAATCACAATGGAAGATGCTGAAGAGTATTTTGAAGATTTAGGATTAGAATATGATACTGATTACATAGATGCTAGCAAAGCTAAAGCTAGTGGTAGAAGACTGAGGAGCGAAGTAGCTTATGATAGTCCAAAAGTAGAAGAAGTTGAATCTAATGATATTCCTTCTTTCTTACAAGAGGATGTTCCAGCTAATGATGATAATAAAAGTGATTTGGATAATACTAGTGAAGAACAAACTAATAATGTAGAAGAGAATAAAATAGAAGTTAATAGTTATCTTGATAATAATAATAGAAATAGCAATTTTGAAGATGATGAATTAAGTGAAGATAACTTATTTGATTTAATTGATTCTATGTATGACAAATAGAAAAGGAGAATAAAAATGGATGAGATGTTTTTAATTTTATCGGTATTGTTATATGTATTTGGGATTATACTATTAATAGTACTGATTATTTTAGGAATTAGGATGTTTAACATTTTAGAAAAGGCTGACAGAGTTTTAGATAATATTGATAAAAAGGTTAATTCTTTGGACAACCTATTTGATGTAATAGATAAAACTACTACTGGGATAAACGCAATTACAGAAAAAGTATCTATTTCAATGTTTAATTTAATTTCTAGATTATTTAGTCGAAAGAAAAAAGATAAGGAGGAAAGTTATAATGAGTAAAAAATGTGAAGGGAAAAAGTGTGGGGTAGGCAAGTTTGTAGCTGGAGCTTTAGTCGGTGCTAGTCTTGGAGTTTTATTTGCACCTAAAAAAGGTTCTGAAACTAGGAAAGATTTGAAAAATAAGATTAAGGAACTAGTTGATAATGTGAAAAATATAGATATTGATGAGGTTAGAGAAGAATTTGAAAGAAAAATAGAAAATTTAGAAAAAGAATTATCTGACCTTGATGGTGAAAAGGTACTTAAAATAGCTAAGAAAAAGGCAGAGGGAATAAAAAAACACGCCGAGGAACTTGTAAATCTTGCTGTAGAAAAAGGTACTCCTGTTTTAGAAAAAGCTGCTGATGAAGTTAGACAAAGAGCAATTGCAGTTACAAAGAGTGTTTTAGAAAAATTGGAAGAGAAATAAAAAAATAAAATCGATATTTAGAGTGTGTAAGAAAATCTGTGTAAAAGAAATCTTTCCATGACAATTGGAACTT
>CAJTKB010000016.1 GCA_910576925.1 uncultured Bacilli bacterium
TCTTCTATTTTATCATGGAGAGATCCTATTTACACAGTTTTATTTACAGACTCATATTTATGATATTCATATTTATCGATTTTATTTATTAGTCTTCTTTATTTACTTCTTTTTTCTTGGAATTATTTTTAGTTGTTTCATTTTTTATAGTAGCTCTTATGTTTCTTGTTTCACCCTCATTGATTTGTTTTTTGACATTAGATACTACTCCACTTATACCTAATATAGTAAATAGGACAGATATAGCATAATCTTTTATTATGGCTTGCATAAATGGTTCATAATTATAAAGAACTTTTAAGTTTTCAATACTACCTGTTTGTCCTTCTTTTATTAATAGTAAAATAGGTATAATTAATAATGTTGAGATGGTTACACATAGTAAAGATGTAACTATTATTATTATTGGTAATTTTTTATCTATTTTTCCTTTACATAATTGATATCCTTTTAATACTCCCATAGCAATTAATATGGCAAGTAATGATAATATCATATTTCCATATACATACATCAAAATCCAAGGAATTGTAGCTATAAAACCACCAATAATTCCACCAATAATTCCAGTTATGTAATTCTTATTTTCATTCATAAATAAAATATACTCCTTCCCTTTTGTGATTATATTATATACTTATTTTTCTTAATAATCTACAAATTAATTTAATTTTTCTAAGAAAAAATCTAATTCTTTTTCTGTTAAGATATTACTACCCATTATTTGTGGATATAAATCTCCATGATAGTCACTACCACCTGTTATTAATAGATTATTTTCTTGTGCTATTTTTTTTAGATGTTCAGTATTTTGACCTTCATAATATACTTCTATTCCATCTATTCCTAATGGTATGATTTCTTCTACAGTATTACTTTTTAAATATCTTGGGTGAGCGAGTATTGCTATTGCATTATTTCTATGAAGCATATCAATAGCTTCTTTTGTCTCTAATCTTTCTATTTCAACGTAAGCTTTAGAATCTTTATCTAGAAATTTTTTAAATGTTTCTTCAAATTCATAACCATACTTTTTCTTTATAGCGTGAGCTATATGTGGACGTCCTATTACTCCTTTAGTATTTTTTGTTATTTCATTATAATCTAGTTCTATATCGAAATACTGCTTTAAGTTTTCTATCATTTTTTTGATTCGATTACTTGATTTATTTTGAATGTTTTTTAGATAGGATATTAATTCATCAGCATTTACTTCATTATGATAGAAGTAACCTAGTATATGAACAGGTTCTTCATTCCTATAAGTTGATAATTCTATTCCTGCGATTACAGGATAATCTATATTTGAATTTAGATATTCTTGATAGCCTTCAATCGTATCGTGATCTGTAATGGCAATCATATCAAGTCCTTTATTCTGAGCCTCTTTTATTAATTCTTTTACATTTCTAGTGCCACTTGAATAATTTGAGTGGATATGTAAATCTACTTTCATTTTTTTACCTCCCTAATCATTTAAAAGATGCTATGACAACGTTCTAATTTTAACATAAATGTTAACAGATGTAAATCTAATTTGGTCTAACTAGTTTTAATTGCTTGATTTTTATTTTATATTTTGATATATTTTATGTATGATTTTCGATGATTAATTAACAGTAATTTTATTAAATTATTTAGAGACTTAGTGGTTGGTGAAAACTAAGAATTTAATAGATATGAAATACAAATTATGAGAGATGATTCGTCTGTCGCGTTAAGATATTGAGTGCATAAGCTTTTCTTATGAAATAAGGTGGTAACGCGGATTTTTCGTCCTTAATGGTTGATAAATCTGCGTTTTTTTAGGAGGTAAAAATGGATGTAGAGTATGAAGTTAAAGTATTAGACATTGATTGTAACAACTTTATTAGAAAGCTAGAAAATGTTGGTGCTAAAATTAAGGGTGATTTTATACAAAAAAGATATGTGTACGACTTTAAACCAGTAAGTTCAAAAAAATGGATTAGACTTAGGACTAATGGAAGTAGAACCACACTTACTATAAAAAATATAATTTCATCAGAAATTGATGGTACTAAAGAAACTGAAATAGAGGTTAGTAATTTTGAAAAGTGTAATTTTATTCTTAAAGAACTTGGCTATAAACCTAGATCTTATCAAGAAAACAGAAGAATTCAATATGATTTAAATGGTGTAGAAGTTGATATTGATTTTTGGCCTATGATTCCAACATATGCTGAAATTGAAGGATCTTGTGAAGATGAGGTTTATAATACACTTTCATTACTTGGTTATAATAAGAGTGATGTTAATTCTTTAGATGTTGATAGTATTTACCTAAAATATGGCATAAAATTAAATGTGATAGATGAACTTAAGTTAGAGGAGGAAAGAAAATGACATTATTTGAAGATTTAAAATGGAGAGGATTAATCAAAGATACTGCAGGAGATGATTTAGAGGATAAACTAAATCAAGGTGGTTTGACTTTTTATATTGGAGCTGATCCATCAGCAGATAGTTTACATATTGGACAACTTCCAACTTTCTTAGTTATTGAAAGACTTAGAAGAGGTGGACATAAACCAATTATTTTGGTTGGAGGTGCTACTGGACGTGTTGGAGATCCTAGAGGTACTAAAGAAAGAGAAAAGTCAGATATAAAAGTAGTAGAAAATAATTTTGAAAAAATAAAGTTGCAAATGAAAAAACTATTTGGAGAGAATACTCTAGTTGTTAATAATTATGATTGGTTTAAGACATATAATTTTATTGATTTCTTAAGAGATGTTGGTAAGTATGTAAATGTATCTTATATGATTAATAAGGATTTGGTTAAAAGACAAATGGAATCTGGCATTTCCTATGCTGAGTTTTCTTATATGTTAATACAAGGCTATGACTTTAAATATATTCATGATCATTATGGTGCTACCTTACAATTTGGTGGTTCTGACCAATGGGGCAATTTGACAACAGGAATTGAATTAATAAGGAAGTTAAATGATGAGTCAGTATATGCATTCTCATGTCCATTAACACTTGATTCAACTGGAAAAAAGATTGGAAAGAGCGAAGGAAACGCTTTATGGCTGGATAAAAATAAGACATCTAGTTATGAATTATATCAATATCTGATTAATTTTGAAGATATAATGATGGAAAATTATTTAAAGGTGTATACATTTTTATCAAAAGAAGAAATAGAAAATATATTAGAAGAACATAATAAGGAACCTGAAAAACGATTGGCTCAAAAAACTTTAGCACGAGAAGTTATAACATTTTTACATGGTGCATCCGAATATGAGCAAGCAGTAAAAATTAGTGAAGCATTGTTTAGTGGCGATATAAGAAGCTTAAATTCTGAACAAATTGAAATAGCATTTAAAGGATTACCATCAAAGAAAATAGAGCAAGAAGAAAATATTGTTGATTTGTTAGTAAATACTGAAATATGTAAAAGTAAGAGAGAAGCTCGTGAGTTTATAACTAACAGATCTATTTCTGTTAATGGTTGTATAGTAGACGATTTGGATTATATTATAAGAAAAGAAGATGCTATAGATAAATTATATATAGTCATTAGACGAGGCAAAAAGAAATATTATATAATTAAGTTTATTTAGAATTAGAGGTTGCATAATGGAATACTATGAATGGATTACTTTGGATATATATGACCCAAATAGTGATCAAGATTATATGGATATTAATTATGCTTTAATTGAAGATGCTTGTGATAGATATAGCGATTTAAGTAAAGTGTATTTTCCATTTATTATTAGAAAACAGATAGAAGAAAAGGGGAAATATTATAAAAGATATGCGGTTTCTATTGGCTTTTTGTTTTTAAAGGCTAATGGAATATACGATGATATTCTTTTGGTAGAGTGTGGTCTTATTCTTAGTGAGCAAGGAAAAAAGTATATGAAAGAAAGTCTTAACATATTTATTAAGAAGCTAAAGGGAGAGACAATGACCGAATATGAGTGGAAAAGAGAATATGAAAGACTTATGAATAATTTTAATATTATTGCGATGGTTCCAAGTAATTACACAAAACTTAATCATTTATGTGAGAATGCTGAATTAGTATGTAAAGGAGCTATAAATAATTATTATGTTTTTAATTACAAAAACAATGTTAGAGAAGATATGAGGGATAAATTACTAACTTTAGATAGAAAGTATTGATGAGGGAGTGTGTTTGTTTATGAAAAAAAATGGTTCTAATAAAAAAAATATTAATAATAAAGAAAAGAATCAAAAAAATAATAAGGCAAGTAAGGTAGCATTAATTGTAAAAATTTTAATTGTTATATGCTTCTTAGTGTTAGTTGGTGACATTTTATTTATTATTCATTCTCGAAATGAGAAGAATAAGGGAAAAACTTTTTTTACTAGTTTGAATGCTTATGTACAGGTTGATAAAAATTATTATGGTGTTGGAAGTGATAATTATAATAATAAGGAAGGTTATGAAAAAGCAGTTGTTAATAAGTACGATTCAAAATATCGTAAGATTTGGTCACGTGAATTTAAGTCTAAGTATAATAGTACTTATTATAATATAAAAAATGATGGTGATTATTTATTAGCAGTTGGAAGTTTTGAAGATACTAAAGAAGAGAATAAAGAAAAACTTAGAACAGCAATGTTTATAAAATATGATAATGAAGGAAAAGTTATTTTTAAAAAAACTTTACAACTTCTTGGTAATTCTAAGTTTACTAATATTTTGGTATTAGAAGATTCTTATATTGTAGTAGGTCAGAGTATACTTCCAAATAATGTTCTTGGAAATGATGATAGAGGTGGAGCTATAATTATTAAATATAGTAAAGATGGAGAAGTTATTTGGCAAAAAAATGCTGGTGGAAATAAGTCTGGATTATTTAATGATGTTATAAAAGATGGAGATTATTTGTATGCTGTAGGTAAGGATGCTACAAGATATGGTTTAATTGCTAAATATACTCTAGATGGTGAAAGAATAAAAGCAGTTAGTTATGCAAAAACGGATACTATGGGATTTTCTAGTGCAGTGATAGTTGATTCTAAATTAATTTGCGTTGGTGCGAAAAAACTTAATGAAGAAGATGAATATGACCATGATACGGATGCATTAATTGTTCAATATAATTTGAATTTGGAAAAAGAGAATGAAACTACTTATAAAGATGAAAAGAAAGGGCTTGAAAGATACAATAAAGTAATTGTTGATGATAAAAAAAATATAATTGTAGTAGGTCATGAAGCAGTTTTAGATGAAGATAATTCTACAGCTAATGAAAATGCTTATAATTATAAATCAATAATTGCTAAGTACGATATAAAATTGAAAAGAAAAAAAGCAGTTACCTATGATGAAGATTTAGATGATTATTTTACAGATATAAAAGTAATTGATGATGAGTATGTTGTTAGTGGATATAAAAAATACAGAAATAATCGCTATAAAACATTTTTTATTAAATATTCTAAGGATTTGAAATTATAATCCTTTTTTTTATTAATAATAAAAGATAGAAATCTTTGTAGACTCTATCTTCTTTATTTGTTATAGAATTCAACTATTAGTGATTCGTTAATATCCATATTTAGTTCACTACGTTCTGGATATCTTACATAAGTACCACTTAATTTATTTTCGTCAAATGTAACAAATTCAACTCTTTTTGTAGTTTTTTCTAATGCTTCTTTCATTGCTTTATGTTCTTTAGAATTTTCTTTAATTGCTATTACATCACCTGGTTTACATCTATATGATGGAATATCAACTTTTTTACCATTAACAGTAATATGTCCATGGTTAACTAATTGTCTAGCACCACGACGAGTTGTAGAAAAACCTAGGCGATAAACGATGTTATCTAGGCGAGATTCTAATAATTTTAAGAAATTCTCACCATGAATACCTGACATTTTTCCAGCTTCATTAAATGTTTTACGAAATTGTTTTTCGTTTAGTCCATACATAAAACGTACTTTTTGTTTTTCTTTTAATTGTGTTCCATAGTCTGACAACTTTCCTTTACGAGCGTTTCCATGTTGACCAGGTCCATATGGATGACGAGCTAATTCTTTACCAGTTTCACTAATTGAAAATCCTACACGACGAGCTTTCTTAAAGCTTGGTCCAGTATATCTTGACATAATTTTCTCCTTTCAAATCAAAATATATTACATCTTCCTTTATAAACTTTTTAGTCATACTTTAGGGAGTTTTACTGATAATTTTTCGCCTTAACAGCAGAGGGCTACTAAATGAAAATGTAAAACACTTTAAAATATTCTAAAAATGCTGTTTAAAGTGAATATGCGTTTTTATTATATAAAATAAACAAGTATGTGTCAATGATTTGTTTATTTTATTTGCTGTTTGAGGATTTCACTGTAAATATATGTTTATGTTGTGGAAATAGTTTTCTTGTTATGTTATTATTAATATGATAGGAGTGATAAAATGAAAGCCTTAACGTTAGTAGATGTTAAAAAGTTTGAGATAATAGATAAGGATATTCCTAAAGCTGAAGATAAAAAAATAGTTATAAAAGTCAGTAAAGCTGGTATATGTGGTTCAGATATACATATGATTTGGGCAACTGGATATGGTGCTTCAACTAATTTTGTTATTGGTCATGAATTTTCTGGAGTAGTATCAGATAATGGTAATAGTACTAGATTTAAAGTAGGAGATCGTGTTGTTGCAATGGAAATTGATCCTTGTCTTGATTGTACTTATTGTAATAATGGAAAGCCTAACATTTGTAATCATGTTTTAGAAGGCGGTCCTGGTATAGGAAGCGATGGTGGCTATGGAGAATATGTTTTAGTAAGAGAAGATATGGTAAGAATTTTACCAGATAATGTCAGTGATATTTCTGGTGCTATGGTAGAACCTGCTGCTATTTCATTACATAGTGTTAAGTTAGCAGGAGTTAATAGTGATAGTAATGTGTTAATAACAGGTGCTGGTGCAATTGGGCTTTTCGCCGCTGCATGCGCTTCTGCCCTTGGTGCTAAGACTGTTACTACTTTGGAAGCTAATGATGAACGAGTTAAGATAGCAAGAGATTCAGAATTTGTTACTAATTCAATTTATGCTTTAGATAATAATGTTGATGAACAATTAAAAAATATTGCACCAGATGGTTTTGATGCTGTTATAGAGTGTTCTGGTAATAAGAATGCTAGTAATATTGGATTAAATAATCTACGAAAAGGCGGAAGTATGGTACTTGTAGCTTATGGAGAAGCTCCAGATATTGATTTGTTTAACTTTGTTAATAATGAACAACATATATTAGGAAGTGTATTCTTTACTATGGAAGAGTTCCAAGAAGTAATTGATTTAATGGCAAATAATAAACTAAAATTAGAACGTTTTGCACAAGTTATAGGTATGAATGAGGTGCAAAACGTCTTGGAAAATTTAGAAAAGGGTGTAGAGAATAAAATCAAATATATAATTGATATGAATAAATAATTTGTAACAGTGGAGGTTTTTTCAATGAATAATAGAGATATTTATATTGTTCTTACTTATACAGGTACTATTTTATCAAGGTTTATAAGACTTTATACAGGTGCAGAGTTTTGTCATGTTTCAATATCACTAGATGAGAAACTAGAAAAAATGTATAGTTTTGGGAGAATTAATCCATATATACCATTTATTGGAGGTTTTATTCATGAAGGAATTGATATAGGAACGTTTAGAAGATTTAAAAATACTCGTGCTGAAGTTTATTCTATTAGTATAACTGATGAACAATATCAAACTATTGATAAAATAATTGAAAATATGGAGTATACAAGTAGTTTATATAAATTTAATATTATAGGGTTATTTGTATCTGCTTTGAATTTTAAATATAAAAGAAGAAACTGTTTTTATTGTTCTGAGTTTGTTAAATATTTGATAGAAAAAGCAGATCTTAGACTAGAACTTCCAGATTTAGTAAAACCTAATGATTTTAAATATACAGAAGGTTTGAAATTAAGATATCAGGGTTTTTTAAGAAACTATAGTATAGTAAAATAAATGCTTTTTATGACTAAATGCATTTATTTTTCTTATATCAAAAGAATTAAGTAATTTTCAAAAATAGTAGAACTATGTTGGGTATTTATGTTAGAATATTGTTATAATAGAGGTGAATTTATGAAGTACAATAATATGACTTATATTATTATAGGGATTTGTATATTTGTTGTAGTTATCATTTTTTCTATATACTTATTAATTAATAAGAAAAAGAAGAGATATAAAAAGATTTTGGATACACTTGAAGTGGATAAAAATTTAGTTGGAAGTATACCTATTTCTCTTGAGTTATCTAAAATAGATTCTATGAATAAAAACGAAGACTTAGAAATTCGTTATAATAATTGGAATAATAAAATAGATTATATAAAAAATACTTTACTTCCTAATATTGATGACTTATTAATAGAAATTGATACTTTTTTTGAGAAGAAAGATTATAGTAATTGCGATAAAAAAATTACTAAATGCGAACTTGAAATCTATAAGATAAGAGAGTATGCTGAGAATCTCCTAAAGGAAATTAAAGAAATTACTTCTAGTGAAGAAAAATATAGAAGTAACCTTATAAAATTAAAGACAAGATACAGGAAAATTAATAATGAATATCATAATCATTCTAATTTATATGATGAAATGCAAGAGTCGATAGGCTTACAGCTTGAAAATATTGAAAAGAGATTCTTGGTATTTGAAAAAGCAATGGATGAGAATGATTATGCTGAAGTTGTTCATATAATAAAAGCTCTTACTGTATTAATCGAACAAATGGAAGGTGTTGTTAAAGAAACACCAGATCTTGTTCTAATGGCTAAACAGTTGATACCACAAAAGATCAAAGAAGTAAAAGATATAGCAAGTGAAATGCTAGAAGAGGGATATTCCCTTCAATATTTAAATCTTGATTATAATATAGATGAAGCTAATAAAAATGTTGGTGCTATACTTGATAGAATTAGAGTTCTTAATTTAGAAGATTGTATGATAGAGTTAAAGACTATACTTGATTATTTAGACTCCTTATTTGTTGATTTTGAGAAGGAAAGACTTAGTAAAAAAGTATATGATGAAGTAAGTCGTGACTTTGATAAGAAACTTTTAAAGACTAATAAGGTAGTAGAAGATATGACTTCTCAGCTTGATCAAATTGAAAATATGTATGATATGAAGACTGAAGATGTTGAGAAAATAAAAGAAGAAGAAAAAACACTGATTGTAATTAATGATGATTATAAGAAAATGCTTTCTAAAGTTGAGAGTAAATCAACTCCTTATTCTGAACTACATAAAGAAGTGGAAGAGTTAACTGTAAGGCTTAAAAATGTTACAGAAGACTTGGATAGTACTTTAAAAAATCTTGGAACAATGTATGATGATGAACAAAGAGCTAGAGAGCAATTAGAAGAGATTGAAAAGTTCTTAAAAGCTAGTAAAAATTTGATTAGAAATTATAAATTACCTGTTATAAGTGATAAATATTTTGTTGAATTAAATGAAGCAAATGAGGCAATAAGTGAAGTTATTAGTGAACTTTCTCGTAAACCTATTGTTATTAATACTCTTAATACAAGAGTTGATACCGCAAGAGATTTGGTTTTGAAGCTTTATAATACAACAAGTGATATGATAAGAGAGGCAAGTCTTGCTGAGACTACAATAGAGTATGCAAATAGATTTAGAGATTACTATCGTATTAATGATAAACTTGATGTAGCAGTTGAAAACTTCTTTCAGGGTAATTATAGAGATTCTTTAAAGGAAGTTTTAGCTGCTATTAAGAAAGTTGATAATGAAGTTTATAGAGAACTTGTTACTATATGTGATACTAGTAAGAGTTAATATTCTATAAGTTTTTTTATGTATATAAAAAGAAGTAACTAGAGTATTGTCATTTTAATATTAATACTAAAATCATTAATTTTTAAATCATCTTCTAAGACAGTGACTTTTTGTTAGAAATTTGGTACAATGTAATAGATTACTTAAGAAAGAGGGATAATGTATGAAAATAATTTGTGTAAATGCTGGTAGTAGTTCACTTAAATTTAGTTTATTTAATATGGAAAAAGAAGAAGTTATTGCTAGTGGCTTATTTGAAAGAATTGGAATGAATAATAGTAATAGTGTTATTAAATACAATGGTCAAAGAATAGAACACGAAGTAGAAATGAAGGATCATACTGATGCTGTTAATGTTTTATTTGATAAACTTATAAGTCTAAATATTATTGATTCACTTTCTGAAATTGATGGAGTTGGACATAGACTGGTTCATGGAAAGGATAAGTACAGTGATTCTGTTGTTATTACTGATGAAGTAGTTAAAGATTTGCTACAGTTTAAAGAATTTGCACCACTTCATAATCCTGCTAATGTACTTGGAATTAATGCTTTTCGTGAGAAACTTCCTAATGTTGTTATGGTTGGGGTTTTTGATACAGCTTTTCATCACACAATAGAAGAGGAGAACTATTTATATGCTACTCCATATGACTGGTATAAAGATTATGGTGTTCGTAAATATGGTTTTCATGGAACTAGTCATAGATATATAACAGAAACGCTTACTAATAAATTAGGTAAGAAAGATTTTAAATTAATTAATTGTCATATAGGAAATGGTGCTAGTCTTGCTGCAATTAATAATGGTAAATGTATAAATACTACTATGGGATTTACCCCTCTTTCTGGTGTTATTATGGGAACTAGAAGTGGAGATATAGACCCTTCAATTATTCCTTATGTTATGGAAAAAGAGGGAATGAATGCTAATGAGGTAGTAGATGAATTAAATAAAACTTCTGGACTTCTTGGTATTAGTGGAAAAAGTGGTGATATGCGAGATATTTTAGCTGGAATGGATGAAAGAGATTCTAGATGTTATTTAGCATTTAATAAATATTGTCGTAGTGTAACTAATTATATTGCTTCATATTATGTTGAATTAGGTGGGGTTGATGTTATATCATTTACTGCTGGAGTTGGAGAAAACTCTGCACCATTTAGAAAGATGGTTTGTGATAATTTAGAATGCTTAGGTGTTAAGATTGATTATGATAAAAATGATACAATATTAGGAGAATTTGCAAAGATTAGTACAGATGATTCTAAAATAGATGTGTATGTTGTACCAACAGATGAAGAATTACTTATTGCTAGAGATACTTTGAAGTTTATTGAAAATTAGATTGGATGATTATATGTTTAAACAGATTTATAAGACAATAAAGAAATACGATACTATTGTTATTGCAAGGCATATTGGAGTAGATCCAGATGCATTAGCTAGTCAACTTGCTTTGAGAGATTCTATAAAGTTAACTTTTCCTAATAAAAGTGTTTATGCTATTGGAACAGGAACAAATAGATTTTCATTTATTGGAAAGCTTGATAAGATTGAAGCATGGAAAGATGCCTTATTAATAGTTGTTGACACACCAGATAAGAGAAGAATTGATTCTGCTAAAGTAGATGATTTCAAATATGTTATAAAAATCGATCATCATCCATTTATAGAAGATTTTGGAGGAATAGAATATATTGAAGAGACTGCTAGTAGTGCCTCTCAAATAATTATGGAGTTACTTTTAAGTACTAAGCTTAGTTGTAATAAGGAAATAGCAGAAATTTTATATTATGGATTAGTAAGTGATTCTAATCGTTTTCTGTTTAATACTTCTACAGCCAAAACCTTTTCACTTGTTTCAAAGTATTTAAGTGAGTATGATATAGACATTAGTAAAGTGTATCAAAACTTATATTTACGTCCATTTAATGAGGTTCAACTTGAGGGATATATGGCTCAGAATATGCAAGTTACAGAAAATGGTGTTGGTTATATTGATATAACAGATGAAATACAAAGTAAATATAAAGTAGATAGTGCTGCGGCTGGAAATATGATTAATAATTTTAATTTTATACAGGAAATATTAGTGTGGGTGACTATTACTGAGGATGAAAAGAAAGGACAAATAAGAATTTCTATTCGTTCTCGTGGTCCTGAAATAAATAAAGTTGCTGAAAATCATAATGGTGGTGGTCATAAATTTGCTAGTGGTGTTAAAGTAGAAACATTCGAAGAAGCACATATTATTGTTAATGAGCTTGATAAAGTATGTGGGAAATACATAAAGGATAATTCTTTAGAGGAGGAAGTTTAAATGGTTATAAAGAGTGCTGATTTAGAGATACTTGCAACACGTAGAAGTCAATATCCTGAAGGAGGCCTACCTGAATTTTTACTTGTTGGTCGTAGTAATGTTGGAAAAAGTAGTTTTATTAATACACTTCTTGGGAGAAAAAATCTTGCTTATACTTCAGCAAGACCTGGAAAAACTCAAACATTAAATTTTTATTTAGTTAATAAGAATTTCTATTTGATTGATGTGCCAGGATATGGTTATGCTAGTGTTTCTAGAAAAACCCAAGAAAAGTTTGGTCTTATGATAGAAGAGTATTTACAAAAGAGACAACAATTAAAGAGAGTATTTATGTTAGTTGATTTTAGAATGAAACCAACAGATGATGATATTTTGATGTATAACTTTTTAAAATATTATAATCTTCCTGTTACTATTATTGCTACAAAGTCAGACAAAATAGGTGGTAGTAAAAAAGAAAAATGTTTAAAACAGATAATGGATGCTATTGATTTAGTTGTAGGAGATGATATAGTTGTATTTTCTAGTGTTACTAAAATAGGACGAGATGATACATTAAATAAAATTGAGGGTCTAGTAGAAGAAACTATTTAGACCTTTTTTCATATTATATTTTAGGTGATAATATGAAAGTTGAAAGTGTAGATGATGGATTTAGAATATTTATTCATAATTGTTATTCAGATTCAGTTAATTTTCATAATAAGGTAGAGATAGAGGATAGTATAAGAAATATTTTAGAAAAGATTTGTCATAATTATAGAATTAAATTAAAGGGATTTTATAGAGTAAAAATTTATCCTAACAACATAGGTACCTTTTTAGAGGTAATTAAAATAGATGATGATAATTATGATGGTTGTGAAATTGATTTTAGAATTGTAGTTGTTTTTAATAAAGAAATGTATTTAAAAGTTGAAAATTATGATTACATTTCTGAATATGATTCTCTTTATTTGGAAGGATTTTATTATGTAAATTTAGAAAATATTACTAATTATTTTCAAATGAGTGATTTTGGAGAAGTTGTTTCTTCTGATTTGATTAATTTTGAAAAGAGTGTATTCATACAAAAAAATAAGACTTGTTAGGTCTTATATTACTATTGCTATCATATTGTTTGAACCTTTATTTACAACTTTAGATAATGTTTGTTGAAGTTTGAAACGAATGTTATCAGGCATCATATTTATTTTTGATTGGATACCTTCTTGGACAATGTTATCTAAACTGCGACCAAAGATTTCACTTTGCCAAATAGTAGATGGATCTTTTTGATCTCTCATAAGATAATTTATGAGTTCTTTTGCTTGAGCTTCACTACCAATAATTGGCTCGAAAGTTGACTCTACTTCTACTTTTATCATATGGATTGAAGTAGCAATAGATTTCAGTTTTACACCATAACGAGGTCCCTGTTTGACTATTTCTGGTGGTGCTAGTTTCATATCATTTACACTAGGTACTGAAATACCATATCCTGTTTGCTTAACCATTTTAAGTGCATATTTAATTTTGTCATATTCAGTTTTAGCTGTATTGTATTCCTGAAATATATTTAAGAGATCAGCTTTGCTTGTTACATCAACATTTATTATTTCACTTAGCACTTTATCATATAAATCGTTTGGTGCAGTTAATGTTATAGTTACTATTCCTGTTTTAGGATCTACATCTGAAATATATGATTTTTCTATTTCCTCACAATCGGTAAAATGACTAGTTATTGTTTCTATATCTCTTAGTTTATCAACTTCTGTTATACTTTCTTTTATTTTTTCAATATACTTTTGTTTTAATGGGTGATTGTGATTTAAAATAGCAATCCATTCTGGCATACTTACTTTAATTTCAAGTACAGGAAATTCATATAAAGCTTCTCTTAGGATACTATACATATCTTTTTCAGTCATTGCATCAATATTAATTGGCATAACAGGAACATTATATTTTTCTTTTATAGACTCTGCAAGACGTTCTGTTTCTGGTAAAGTTGGATGAGTTGTATTTAAAATGACAATGAAAGGTTTATTCATACTCTTTAATTCAGTTATTACTCTTTCCTCTGCTTGAAGGTAATCACTTCTATTAAATTCTCCAATTGAACCATCAGTTGTAACTACAATTCCAATAGTTGAATGGTCTTTTATAACCTTTTCTGTTCCTATTTCTGCTGCTTCAATAAATGGTATTTCTTCATCATACCAAGGTGTTTTTACCATACGTGGACCGTTTTCATCTTCTATACCCTTGGCATTATCTATAACATAACCAACACAGTCTATTAGACGAATGTTGCAATTAAAGTCATCAATTTTTATTTTTGCTGCTTGATTTGGAACAAATTTAGGTTCTGTAGTCATAATCATTTTTCCTTGGGCTGATTGTGGAATTTCGTCTAAGGCTCTTTTTTTCTCATAAGTATCTTCTATATTTGGAACAATTAAAGTTTCAACCACTTTTTTTATAAAGGTACTTTTACCAGTTCTAACTGCACCAACTACTCCAAGGTAGATATCTCCACCTGTTCTTTCGGCAATATTTTTAATAATTTCTAATTTTTCCATAAAACTTTCCTTTCTTCATTTAAACTTATGTGATAATTATTAAAAATATAACAAGGTTATTAATTATTATTGACAAGCTTATTAAAAAATATATAATAAATTTAATTAAGTTTATTTTGATGTTAGGAGAATTGTGATGAGTATATTAAAAGTAGTTTTTACTGGTGGCCCTAGTGGAGGAAAGACTAAAGCTCTTTCTAGGACAAGAGATTATTTGATTAGTAAAGGTTATAATGTTGTTGTAGCAGAAGAAGCAGCGACTAAGGTTATAAATAGTGGAATTAGGCCTTTTGGAGATAATGCTGTTCCTGTAATTGATTTTCAAAGATGTGTGTTAAGGCTTCAGTTAGAACTTGAATCTAGAGCGTTAGAGGAGGCTAAGAATAGTGATAAGGATACAATTATACTTTATGATAGAGGGATTATTGATGGTAAGTCTTATCTTTTAGAGGACGAATTTAAGTTGTTATTAGTAGAGACAAATTTATGTGAAGAGGATGTTTTAAAAAGTTATGATTTAGTTATGCATTTAAAAACAGTTGCTGCCTTTAAAAGCGAAAGGTTCTCATCTAAAAGTAATCCTGCTAGATTTGAAGAAAACTATCAACAAGCAATTATGCAGGATTTAAAAACATTGGCTGTATGGGAAAATCATAATAACTTTAAGGTAATAGAGTCTAAGGAAACATTTGATGAAAAATTAGCGGAAATTATATCTTATATTAATTATGAATTAAGTAAAAATAATTCTTTTCAGAAGAAGAAAACATATATATCATAATATTTGCTTTTAATAACAATATTAAAAAGCTGATGTAATATATAAGGTTGAATAGAACATAATTCTAAAGAAGTAAAATATATCAATATTTCTAAGTGTTTAAAGTCAAACACAATTAACGAAAGTAGGAATGATAGTATAGAATACACTAATTTCCTATAAATATGATGTTTACTAAAAGATGGAATGAAATGTATATACAATTCACTCCTTTTTGGCAAGTGCCGAAGAAGCTTTTGTATTAAGAAGTTGAATGAGTTGTCTTATAAAATAAAAAAATTTGTTTTTGAATAGTGCAAATTCCATATCCTGTTGTGTCTTAATTTTATTTATGTTTTCCATTACTTAATAGTTTATTAACATCTTTAATAAAAATTTGTCCATTTGCCTTAAATCCCAGATTGTTAAAAAATTTTGCTGCAGAAATATTTCTTGGAAGAACACTGGCAGAAATATAATCAGTATTTTTTAATAGCGCTATACTGATTATTTTATCAACTAATAATTTTCCAATATTGTATTTTCTATATTCGTCTATTACGTAAATATTACTTATTATACAAACGTAATCATTTAATTCTATATAGTTGTTCTCAAAAAATGCTTCAATAAACCCAATTATACGGCCGTCTATTTCGGCTACATATGATGGATTTTCTTCATCACTGTAATATATGTCTTCCTTATAGGAATCATCTCTGTAGTATCCTCCTGTGTATCCTTGATTTCCATTTTCAAATGTATCCATAAGCAATCCGAAAGATTTATATAACTCGGTTATTTGTAAGCTATCTTCCTCATTCAATTCTCTAATTAATAGTCCCATAATTAATACTCCACTCTAAAATTTTTAATATAATTATATCATAGACTAGCGAAATGATATAAAAACTTTATATATATGGTAATCGCATAAAAATGGCCTTGATAAATTTCACCTATAAATGATTATATCACAGTATTCAAAAATTTACTAAAGTGCCTTTTTACTAAGTATTATAAGACAAGCCTTTTTAATTTTACGTCAAAATTTTATGCAATTGTCTTAATATATTTATCGAATACGAGAGAACTAACTTTCTAAGAAGCATATAGCGATTGAAAATAAGAAAGAGTTATTAAATTTACTTGGAAGTATTTATATTAGTGTTGTATGTAATATTTAAAATTGTGATAATATTAGTTAGATCTTGCAAATATAGATATTAATTGTAATATCTATATTACTTATGAAATTTCTGAAAAATTGAATTATGTGAAAAAACCAATAGATTATTTGATAAAGTCGTATTGTGAATATAAATAATTAAAAAAATTTTATAATGTAAAAAACTGATAAAGTTATCGACAATTGATAGTTTATCAGTTTTTCTTTTAGAACATTTTATCAATATTTTGTGGTACGTTATCATTAACTATTGTGTTTATAATTTTATCCTCTTTTTCCTTACTTACTTCTTTTCCTGTTAGGGTACTTATTTCTCTTATAACATCTCTTAAGGTATTTTCGTCTTTCATATTAGAACTTTGTAATTTTTGAGCTAAGTTCATAATTGTATTTTTATCTATACTTGTTTTGTTTTCTACTTTCTTAAAAAAGCTGTCTCCGAACATAGAAAAACCTCCTATATTATTATATGTTGGAGGTATTATTTTAGTTATGTTTGTTTAACTTTTTTTCACATTTATTTATTTTTTTTGTTATTTCCTCACATTTTTTAGTAAATTCTTCTAAGGAAATTGTCTTTTTTTGATAACGCTCATTTAAAATTTCGTATGCTTTTTTTAAGCTTTCTAACTCAGATTCTGGATTTTTTTTACTAAAACCAAACATTATTCGTCATCCTTTCTATTTTTAAATTGGAGAGTAATTGGAGTTCCTTCTAAATCAAAACTTTCTCTTATTTTATTTTCTAAGTATCTTTCATAGGAAAAATGTACTAGTCCTTTATTATTTACTCTAAAGGTAAATTTAGGAGGAGTTATATCCGTTTGACTTGTAAAATATATTTTTAATCTTTTTCCCTTATAACTTGGTGGAATATTTAACTCATATGCTTCATTTATAACACTATTTAAAAGACTTGTTTTTATTTCCTTTTTTATGTTTTCTGCTACTTTAACAACTTCTGGCATAAGAGATGATATTCTCATTTTGGTAAGCGCTGATAAGAATACTATTGGTGCATATGGAACAAATTGAAATTCTGCTCTTATTAATTTTTTGTAATCATTTATATTTTCATCCTTCTTTGTATCCCATTTGTTTACAACGATAATTAAACCTTTGCCTTTCTCAATAGCATAACCTGCAATATGTTTGTCATGTTCCCTAATTCCTTCCTCAGCATTTATTACTAGAAGACATATATCACTTCTATCTATTGCTCTCATTGATCTAATCAGACTATATTTTTCAACTGATTCGTAGATTTTTCCCTTTTTTCGCATTCCTGCTGTATCTATTAAGATGTATTCCTCTTTATTATATTTTAAGATACTATCGATTGAGTCTCTTGTTGTTCCCGCAATATTTGAGACAACTACTCGCTCTTCATTTAGTAAGGCATTCATTAAAGAACTTTTTCCAACATTAGGCCTTCCTATTATAGATATTTTTACTCTGTTATCAATAACATCACTTTCTATTTTTTTGAAATCTTTACAAATTGTACTTAATAGTTCTGTATAACCAGTATTATGAATAGCACTTATTGGAATATAGGTATCAAAACCTAACTCATAAAAATCATATATATTATCTTGTGAATTTTTAACATCCATTTTATTGATAGCTACTATTACTTCTTTATTTGATTTTCTAAGTATATCTCTTACTATTCTATCATTTTCTGTTAGTCCCTCTTTACCATCTACTAGAAAAACTACAATAGTTGCTTCATTAATAGCAAGTTCAGCTTGCATTTTTATTTCATCATTAAATGTCAAATTTGTAGCATCTATTCCTCCAGTATCGATTAAGTTAAACTTATAGTTATTATAAGTTACAGTTTCATAAATTCTATCTCTTGTAACTCCTGGGGTATCTTCTATTATAGATATCTTTTTGCCTGCGATTTTATTAAATAGGGTTGATTTACCAACGTTTGGACGTCCTACTAATGCAACAGTTGGTAACATAGTATCACCTCTTTTCTTTCAAAAATTCTATCATAAAATGTTTAAAAAGTAAATCAGATGAAATTTTAATTGCATTTTATTAAAATATTTGTTATTATAGTTAGCAACTTTATTGGAGGGGGATTTTATGATAAAAAATAAGAGTAATAAGTATTTACAACTAGGTTATGTGAGAGATTTATTGTGTAAAGGAAATGTAGAGGTAGCTCGTCAGATGCTTTCGGATTTATTAAAAATTAATCCAAATGATTCTTTAATTTTACATCTTTTAATAGAAACTTATATTAAAACTGGAGAATATGATACTGCTCTTTCTATGCTTGAAAATGGTGCAGTAAATAGAGATAGATGCTTGGCTGTAGATTTAATGAGTCTTTATATTAAATTAGGTATGGATGATAGTATACAAAAAGCATATTTAAAATATTTTAAAGAAAAGAAACAGCATAATGAGAAAAATAGGATTATTTCTGATATTTATAGGGATCAGATGTTTGCATATTTAAATAGTAACTATGGTTATGATTTGCCAATTGAAAATAATCATTTAGTGTCTATTAAAATGCTAAAGAATTATAGTAAAAATGCTACTATTGAAAAATTAGAAAAAGATAATTGTAGAGAGGATAGAAAAAATATATTTAAAGTTGAAGATATTTCTAGTTTATATAATAGAGTAAAAAAATATGTTAATAATAATGCAAATAATGGTGTTTTTCAATTACCTGTTTTTGATGAATATTTTTTCCATTTAGATGATTGTGGAATGGTAGATGGCGAAAGTACAGATTATTTTAGAACTGTTACAGTTGTAAACACATCTAAAATTATAGCTATGTATCCAGTTGTATATAGTAGATATCGTGATTATAATGAACTTGTAAAAAAACAAAATGATGGGAAAAAGTTTGTAAAAACAAAATAATAAATATAAATAATTGGAGAAGATAATTCTTAATTATAACTTTTAAAGTTTAAAATAAAACTGATAAATAATCAATAATTATTTTATCAGTTTTTATGTAGTAGCATTTATATTGGGATTTGAACTTTTTGACCATTCTACTATTTTTCTCCAAGTAGCAGAATCAACTACACCAGTTTGCTTTAAATTGAATTTTTTTTGAATATATAAAATTGATTGTTCTGTTAAATTATCAAATATTCCTGATACTCTTACTCCTGGTATTTCATGAGTATTTTGACATATTGTATATAGAAAATTTTGTAATCGTATTATATCTTCTCCTTCCATTTCTTTAGATAAAAATATTCCTGGATAGAATTCATCTACATATATTAAATATTCTGTAGGAATAGTATTTAATGTTTGTTCAAAAGCTTCTAGGATAGCTTTCCAAGTGTTTCTATCAACTATTCCTGTTTCTAATAATCCATAATATTTTTGAAATTCTTTAACTGCTATTTCAGTTTTTTCATTGAATACTTCCCCTGAAAGATTTGAAAAAGGGATATTAGGATTAAAAAATGAGATAAAATCTAGCATATAATTTAATGTTCTTATAAAATATCCTGTTTCTCCTAGTTTTAGTTCTTTACTATATACAAGGGAGGCTTCATCGATATTTATTCCTTCTGAATATATATCAGATATTTGTTTTACAGCATTATAAATATATTTTATTTTATACCAAGTGGATTTATCAACTATTCCTGTTGGCTCTAGATCAAATATTTCTTGAAACTTTTTTACTGCATCTTCTAATTCTTTTGTAAAAAAAACTGTATCGTCCTCTATAATTGGTATTGCAGGGTAATTTTCTCCTATTCGGTTTAATTCAAGTTTTAAAGTCCTAACAAAGTCACCAGAATAACCTAGTTTTATAGGAAAGTTTGGATAAGATGAAATATTAGGTTCTACTGGTGCATTATAAATTATTTCAATATCATCACCATAAAAATACTTAAGTATTTCTAAAGGAGTCTTTCCTTCATTAGCAAGATTTACTGTTTCCCATTGTAATAAGCCATCACAAGTAGAATTTTTTCCATCACAGTATACTGCAAAAAGAGGTTGAACTTGACCTTTTTTAACAATATAAGTATTAAAAATATCATCTACTATTTGCGAAATATTTTCAAAAAATTGTTGATTTTCCACAAATTTCTGATCATATTGAGGATTGCTTGTTATATCAAAGTCGTATCCTTGGGATGGATACCATTCATTATAGATCCTGTTTAATGCAAAAGATATTTGAGCGATTATATTTGCTTTTATAGCATCAGTTGGCCAAGTGGGATAGATTTCACTTGATGCTACATTTTTGATATATTCTTGAAATGGAACGGTTATATTCTTAGCAACCTCATCTGGTGCTCCTAAGTGAACTGTTATTTCTGTTGGAATAATTGGATTTCTAATTGCCAAGGGTATCAACTCCCTTAAAATTTATCTCTGGATTCATCTTTATATTTTGTATTACTTTTATTTCACCAATAATACCAATATTATTTTTTTTTGCTATTCCATAATTTTTATGAACTGCTGTTAAGTCATATAAAGTGTATGCTGGAGGGGCATCTTTAGTTATTAGGGAAGAATTCTTCGGTGCAGGAAGAATAATATTTTCTATTGAGCCACTAGAATTGGTATTTCCTTGAAAAAATATTATATTATTATTATTAATTGTTTTTGTTATTAATACTTCAGTATTTGGTATAGGAACAGCTTTATAGGCAGTATAAACATTTACTTTTAAGTAGCCTATTTCTGGATTTTCTTCCACAAATTTTTTATAATCTTCAGTTTTTTTAAATTCTTCAAAAGTTAATAAGTCCATTTATATCTCCTTTATGTTTAATTTTTGTCCTATTTCAAGGTCATTTGTTGTTAAATTATTTAAGTTTTTGATTTCTTCTACAGTTGTTCCATATTTTTTAGCGATAGAGTATAGGTTATCGCCTTTTTTTACAGTATATGTTTCATATGATGGCGGTATATATGATGTTCCGAAACATTCCTTTATACTTGTTGGTGGAGTATATGAATTGTTACTAATAATCAATTGTTGTCCTATTGTAAGAAGAGGACTTGTTAAGTTATTTGCATCTATTATTGTTTCAGGTGTAGTATTAAATTTTTTTGCAATAGAGTATATTGAATCTCCTTTTTTAACTGTATATGTATTTTGCAAATTGTTAGTTGAATTAGATGTGTCGTTTGGTTTTATTATTAAAGTTTGATTAATTGCTAGGTTATCATTTTGAAGATTATTTAACTTTTTTATATCATTTACTGTTGTTCCATATTTTTTAGCAATTTCATATAAATTGTCTCCTTCTTTTACAGTGTATTTTATATAATCATCATTATTACTTATAGTTGTTGTTAATGGAATCATTAAAGTTTTTCCAATTTCAAGATTTGTACTTTTTAAGTTATTGGCTGCTATAATTTCTTCTGGTGTTATATTATACTTTTGTGCAATAGAATATATTGAATCGCCTTTTTCTATAGTATAAGTCATCATATTACTAGAAGGTATTAATATTGAATTACCTGGAGTAAGTACCCCAGAAATATTGTTAATTTCCTTAAGCGTATTTGCTGTTGTTCCAAACTGTTTAGCTATTCCGCATAAAGTGTCTCCCTTTTGGATTATATATGTTTGCATAATTCACCTCAATTTATTATATGTTTTTTATGTGAATTATTTTAAAAATATAGATTTAATTTATATCATTTGATAAAATAAGAATAGTTGGGAGATGGAATTTATGTATTGCAAAAGTTGTGGAAACAAATTGCGAAGTGGTAGCAAATTTTGTTCAAAGTGCGGAGAAGTAATTGAAAATGAAAATGATAGCATTAAAGCTAGTAATAAGGATAAGAAAAAGATAGAAAAGGAAGTAGTTAAGGGCGAGGTTATATTAGATAGAGAGAAAGTTGAAGATACTAATTTAATATATTGTAGAAATTGTGGTCAGGAAATACCAAGTGATAGTACTATTTGTCCGATATGTAGATATCATTTAGTAAGTAACTCTACAGAAACAAGTACTCTTGAAGCTATTATGATATGTTTATTTTCCTTTTTTATTCCTATAGTTGGACTTGTTTTGTGGGCTATTTTTAAAGATGAAGATAGATCAAAAGCTAAAAAGGCTTTAATATCAGCACTTAGTGGTATGTTAGTAGGATTGTTATTTGTATTTTTTATATTTATTTTTTTGATATTGATATTTTCATAGGAGGATTAAGATGTATTGTAAAAATTGTGGAAAAAAATTAGATAGTAAAGCAAATTTTTGTGAATATTGTGGAGAAAAGGTAGAGAATAATAAGAAAAAGGTATATTGTACTTTTTGTGGAAAAGAGATTCTGGAAAGTGATTTAGTTTGTCCTTATTGTTTAAAAAATGTTAAAAAGAATCTTGAATTTGGTAGTATTGATTCGCAAACTAAATTACTTTGTATATTGTCATTCTTTGTTCCTATTATGGGTTTAGTTTTGTGGCTTATATATAAAGATAATGAAGCTGATAAAGCACAAAAGATAATAAATTGGACTATACTAGGTTTTGTTTTATGGACAGCTTTAAAAATTGTTAAAATTATGTTTGGAATACTTTGGTGGTAATTATTAAAAAAGTGAGTTGAGTTTATGGAAATACTGAGTCCAGTTGGTGGTATGGAGAGTTTAGAAGCAGCAATAATGGGTGGTTGTGATGCAGTTTATGTTGGAATGAAAGAGTTTGGTGCTAGACGATATGCTTCTAATTTTACAAAAAAAGAAATTGTCGATGCAGTTAAATCTTGTCATATGTATGGAGTAAGAATTTATGTAACTTTAAATACTATTATTAAAGACTCTGAGGTAGATGAATTTTTAGAATTAGTAGATTATTTATATAATTTAGGAGTAGATGCATTTATTATGCAAGATTTTGGAATGATTAATCTAGTTTTAGATATGTATCCAGATATAGAAGTACATGCATCTACACAATTTAATAATAGTAATTTAGAAACTATTAGACTACTTAAGAATATGGGGGTAAAAAGAGTAGTTTTAGCCAGAGAACTTAGTTTAGAGGAAATTAAGAAAATAGATATTCCAATAGAATTAGAAGTATTTATTCATGGGGCTTTATGTGTTAGCTATTCGGGTAATTGTTTATTTTCTAGTATGCTTGGTAATCGTTCAGGTAATAGAGGTGAATGTACTGGGTGTTGCAGATTATTTTATGATTTATATAAGGATGACAGAATTATAAAATCTGGTTATTTGCTTAGTACAAAAGAATTAAATACAAGTAGTAGATTTGATGAACTACTTAATTGTGGGATATCCAGTTTTAAAATAGAGGGTAGAATGAAAAGTCCAGAATATGTTTATTTTGTAACTCGTTTTTATCGCAATATAGTTGATGGAAAAGGTTATACAGAAAAAGATATTGAGACTTTAAAAATATTATTTAATAGAGAATTTACTCTTGGTCATTTATTTGAGGATAATATATCTAATATAGCTACCCCTAATCATTTGGGACTTAAAATTGGTAAAGTAATAGGTTTCTTTAAAGATAAAATTAAGATTAAATTAGATAGATGTTTGTATCAGGAAGATGGTATTCGTTTCTTTAAAAGTGGTAAGGGAATGATTGTAAATTTTTTATATGATAAATCATTAAAGTTGACTAATAAAGCTGAAAATATTTGTTATATAAAAAATAATGTATCTCTTGATTTAATGGATGATGTTTATTTGACAAGTAGTAAACATTTATTTCAAGAGATTTTAAATTATCCTAAAAGAAGGGTTCCAATAGATGTTTATTTTGAAGGCAAAATTGGTAGTAAAATAAAACTTGTTATTAGTGATGGTTGTCATTCTATTACAGTATATGGAAGAATTGGGGAAAAAGCGCATAATGCTGTTTTAACAAAAAATGATATTAGATCTAAAATAAATAAATTAGGAGATTCAATTTATGAGATTGATAATTTTGATATTAGAATAGATGATGAATTGTTTGTGCCAATAAGTGAAATTAATAAGTTAAGAAGAGAAGCAATAGAGTTACTTAATAGTGAAAGACTTAAAGTAAAAAGATTAGGAAAAAGGAAAGTAGAATTTGATAGACTTTCTGTTTTAGCAACAAATTATAAAACTATTGTAGTTTATAACGATGAAGATATAATAAATAGTAATTCCTACGATAGATATTATACTAATAATTTTTTACTTTTTGAGAAATATAAAGATAGTAAAGACATATATTTTATTGAGGAAAAAAATATTTTTGATAGTAGAATTCATAATAAATCTCTTATTGGAGAATATAGATATCCAAATAATTCTATAAGTGATTATAGTTTTAATGTTACTAATATATATAGTGTATATTATTTACATAAACTTGGTTTTTCTGTAGTTACTTTGAGTGTTGAACTTGATTCTTTATCTATTAATTCTTTGATTAATAATTTTTATAATAAGTTTTTATTTTATCCAAACGTTGAGATTATTTGGACTGATAAGGTTGAACTTATGCTTATTAAGGGAAATATTCTTGATATTCCAATTGAGGGGAATTATTATATAAAAGATTTTAAGGGAAGAATATTTGAAGTTTATTTTGATTCTAAATTTACACATATTTTAAATTGTGAAGTTACAAGAGTTAAAGATTTATATGTAAAATGTAATAGACGCTATAATATTAAATATTTGAAATAGGACTTATCAATTTATTATATTTGTGGTAGAATATTATTAGATAGTTAGGAGAGGATAATATGAGTAAGAAAAATCCTTCAAAAGGGATTAGTATAAAAAATTATATTATTTTGATTATAGTTTTTCTTGTTACTATATTATTAGTTTTATATATTGCCAAATGGTATCAAGTATACTCTGATTATCAAAGAGAGACTCCTATTATTAGAGGAAGTTTAAATTATGAGATAACAGGTGAGGATTTTGATCATTATATTATGGAAAACCCTACTAGTGTATTTTATATGTGTACTTCTAGTAACGATAATTGTAGAAATTTTGAAAAGGATTTTAAGAGACTAGTTGTTAAAAACAATTTGCAAAATAGGATTATATATTTAAATTTGAGTGATAATGATATTGATAAATTTGTTAATAGTTTTAATAATAATTATTCTTATAAAGTTAAACTTACAAAAAATTATCCTGTATTAGTTGAATTTAATGATGGTAAGGTTACAGGATTAATTCAAGCTAAGAAAAATTCGGCATTGTCAATAACAAAAGTTAGTCAATTTCTTGATTTACATCATATATTGGAAGAAGATTAATCTTCTTTTTCATTGGAGGAGTTTTATGAATAATATAGTTTTATATCAACCAGAGATACCTCAAAATACAGGAAATATTATGCGTACTTGTGTGGCAACTAATACTGTACTTCATTTAATTAAACCTTTTGGTTTTGTACTTGATTCTGCTCATATTAAAAGGAGTGGAGTTAATTATATAGATAAGTTGGAATATTATGTATATGATAGTTTTGATGACTTTCTAAATAAAAATAAAGAAGGAGAGTTTTATTATTTTACTAGATATGGACATAGACCTCATAGTAGTTTTGATTATTCTAATAATAATAAAAACTTATATTTTATATTTGGAAAAGAGTCAACTGGTCTTCCCAAAGAGATTTTAAAAGATAAATTAGATAGATGTATCAGAATACCTATGTCAGAAAATGTAAGAGCACTTAATTTGTCTAATTGTTGTGCCATTGTTATATATGAAGCACTTCGTCAACAAAATTACAATGACCTATTATTTGATGAACCACATAAAGGAATAGATTTTTTAGAAAGAAATAATTAAAAGATACTTTTTAGTATCTTTTAATTATGGTAATATTTTAGTTTGAAGAAAAGTAATATAAATTATGTTCAACTTTTAAAGTTACAAAATTAAAAATATAAAATTTAAAACAGATGAAATTTAAAAGATGGACAATTTGTCAAAAATTTTAGAGAATCTAGATAAAGAGACTTTTAATCCCCAACAAGAAAGAAAATTTGAGGTAGATTCTGGAACAGTTTCAAAAGTGAGTAATGATCATAATGGATATTATATTGATTTTTATGTTAATGTTGGAAAGAATCTTTCAAATTCTGGTACATATACTGTAAAAAAGGAAGTACTTGTTTTGATATATTAAAGTGGAAGTATTATTAGTTTAAATTATTCATATGATGATGTGGATATTATTTTAACTAATACTAATGAAGTATTTGGAACTCTTATCGAATATGCTCCTCTTGACGAATCAGAATAAATACTTTTATAAGCAACAAAAAAGCTATTCTTAAAATAGCTTTTTTAGTTTGAACTATATAGACTATATTTCTATATAGCATTATCATTCTGAGTTTATCTTTCTCTTTTAATTGGACTCTTGGTAACAGGCTAACTAAATCTTCTAATTGTGGATTTATGAGACAATGTGCAGCTAGCATTTGAATTTAAACACATATCCAAGAGTTTAATCGAAAAGTAATTGGCCTTATTTATTTTTTTATAAATATTACTTTTCCTACATTTTACTGGAGTTTGTCAATTGTTCACATTATACCAATAATGTGGTATGCTTCATACTAACAATCGCCTGTTTGAAGTTTTCTTTCTTCTCAATTTTTATACATATGAGGTGATAATTTTAATCGGCTTGATTATGATGTTAAAATTATAATTTAAATTTCATTCATTATAGATTAAATTATGTAATGCTTAAAATTTAACTTATGTTTTTATTTATTATTTTAACATTGTTAATCTATGTTTTCGTACATAGCTCATATGCTTATGTTTTTATTATATTACATTTTAAAAAAAAGTCAATGCTTTTTTTTAAAAAAGTTAAAATTTTATGATTAATTTATGATAATGTCTTAAGTGTTAGTATTTGAAAATGTCTCAAAACTAATATATACTATGTCACTTGAGGTGACAAAATGAGAAAGGTTGAATTAAGAATGAATGAACAATTAAAATATGAATTAATTAAAGAATACGTAGATCATGGAGGGAATAAAAATAAAATCGCGGAACTTAAACACTTTTAAAATATTAAAATCTCTCAAGCCATTATAAAATGGTT
>CAJTKB010000017.1 GCA_910576925.1 uncultured Bacilli bacterium
TCTATTTTATCATGGAGAGATCCTATTTACACAGTTTTATTTACAGACTCATTTTCTCATCACACTGATTAATTCTTTTAATTATTTGCTCTTCGAGATTTTGATAATCATTATATTTTTGTATTTCCATACTTAGTTTATGTATTATTTTATAATTTTTTTCATCTATCATGATATTAACCCTCGCATAAATTTTCTTATATACTATCATATATGATAAAGTTTAGCAAATATTATAAGTTTATCCTGAGTATTTAGTATATAAACAAGGAAATGAAGAATAATTGTGTTCTTTATTACAATTTATTTTGACTCTCTTTTTCTAAAAATTCATCAAATTGTAAATATCTATCTATAATCTTACCATTTTCTTCTATTTTTATTATTCTATTTGATACTGTACTATTTAATTCATGATCACGACTTGTAAATATTAACTCCCCTGTAAAGTTCTCTAGACTTTTATTAAGAGATGTTATACTCTCAAGATCTAAATGATTGGTTGGTTCATCAAGTATTAAGAAATTAGGATGTGAAAGCATCATTTTAGATAACATACAACGAGCCTTTTCACCTCCTGATAAAACTCCTACTTTTTTAAATACATCTTCTTTAGAAAATAACATTCTACCTAAAAAGCTTCTAAGTACAGTTTCATCTTTTATATCATAAAACTGACCAATCCATTCCATTATACTTTTATCTTTTTCTTCGAAAAGATTAGAATTATCTTGAGGAAGATATGCTTTATTTATTGTCTTACCCCAAATAACTTCTCCAGTATAATCAGTATCAAGACCCATTAAGATATTAAATAAGCAAGTCTTCTTTGTATCATCATCACAAATAATATTTATTTTATCTCCCGCTTGAACTGTAAAACTTATTTTATCAAATATTATCCTACCGCCTATTTTCTTTGTAAGTTTCCCAACAGTTAGTATTTCCTTACCATGAGGTTCCTCTATTTTAAATTCAATAAATGGATATTTTCTAGAAGATGGTGTTAATGTTTCAAGTTCGATATTTTCAAGCATTTTCTTACGTGAGGTTGCTTGTTTTGACTTAGAAGCATTTGCCGAAAACCTTGCAATAAAGTCTTGTAATTCTTTAATTTTTTCTTCTTTTTTCTTATTAGACTCTTTTATTTGTTTTTGTAAAAGCTCACTAGACTCATACCAGAAATCATAATTTCCAATATAAAGTTTTATTTTTCCATAATCAATATCTGCTATATGAGTACAAACTTTATTTAAGAAGTGTCTATCGTGTGAAACGACAATTACAGTATTATTAAAGTTAATTAAAAACTCTTCTAACCATTTAATTGCATCCAAATCCAAACTGTTAGTAGGTTCATCTAATAATAAAACATCAGGATTATCAAAAAGAGCTTGTGCAAGTAATACCTTTACTCTTAATTTTACAGAAACTTCCTTCATAAGACTATAATGAAGAGACTCTGGTACTCCTAAATTATTAAGAAGAGTTGCAGCATTAGCTTCTTGATTCCAACCATCTAAATCAATAAACTCACTCTCTAGTTCTGCAAGACGAATTCCATCACTATCTGAAAATTCTGTTTGACTATATAACTTATTCTTTTCTTCAATAATGCTCCATAGCTTTTCGTTTCCCATTAAAACAGTATTTATAATACTAACTTCATCATACATATAATGATCCTGTTTCAAAAAAGATATTCTTTTTCCTTTTTCTAAATAAACTTCACCTGTAGTTGTTTCCAATTCTTTAGAAAGTATTTTTAAAAAAGTTGATTTTCCCGCTCCATTAGCACCTATTAATCCATAACAAGCACCATCCTGAAACTTTAAATTTACATCTTCAAATAATGTTCTTGTACCAAATCTTAAACTTACATTACGAACCTCTAACATTATAATCACCTCAAACACGTATAATTTTACCCTAAAAATATAAAAAAGACAAGTCAATGTTTTGTCTTAACTTTAATATATTCCCCTAAATTTTCTTCTTTTATATCATCTACTAAATATTCTAACAAATTAGGATACATACTCTCTTTATAACCACTTAAAATATTTTCTTTTAATACTTTATACTTCTTTCTATCATTAGTTAAATTGCATACACTAACATATAAAATTTGAGAAAGCAAAAATTCAGCAATTCTCTCCATATTAAGAGCATAAGTTACTATCTCATCAAAATTATCAACTTTCTTATAACTTCCTGGATCTGTTAAATATATTCCATTATGAAAAGAAACATTATCTACTGATAAATCATCTAATAAAATACAGTTATCACAAAAAAGAATAACATCATCTTTTAACAAGTTTAACTCTTCTTTTAAATTATCTTTATTTAAATACAATAAGTTATCAAGTCCTAAATCATCTATGTACTGTGTTTTATATCCCTCAATTTTTCTTTTCTTATTTAAAAGTATATCATTTGGAGTAAGTATTCTTTTAGTAGTAATATTACTTAAATATAAAGCATCATTTTTATTTAATCTCGCTTTTGTACAAAATGGCTTATAAAACTTAACAGCATATCCTTTAATTAAATAAACCTTTCCTTCCAGCCCTTCTCCAATAAGTCTATCTTTTTGCATATTATAGTTAACATTATACCTAACTTTTTTATTTTCTTTTAACCAAAGATATTCCATATTCCCCCCTAAATATTACTAACTATTTTATTAAATACTTAGCTAAAGTCTTTTCTTTTATTTCTTTATCTATAAATTCTACAACATCAGGATAATCACTTTTACTATAACGATTATAAACATTCATAGCTGTAGCCTTAGCTTCTCTCTTATTATGAGTGAAATAATATTTACCACCATATATTATTTCATATAATAACCATCTATTAAACCTAAACATATTATCTTTATATATAAAATCTTTACTACTATTATTAATGAATTCAAAACTACCTGGATCGATAAAATAAATACCTTTATTAAAACTAAAATTGCCAAAATGAAAGTCATCTGTTCTAACATTATTTTCAGATAAAATCTTTATATCATTTCTTAGTATCTTTGCTTCTTTTTTTAAATGACAGATATCCCATTCTAATAAATACTTTATACCTAGATTTCTTATATAAATAGACTTATAGGCAACAAGATTTCTATTCTCATCAAGTAATAAAGAATCATCATCATTACCTGGAAAAATAATTCTATCTGTTTGTATTTTTCTTAATTTAATAGCAGTATCTAAATCTAGTCTATCTTTAAGTATTCTAGGATGATATACTTTAAGTACTCTTTCTCCTTCTTTATATACAACTCCCTCATTGCCCATACCACAGATATTAAATTGCTGTATTATAATATCAATTATATTATATATAACTTTGTTTCCACTTAATGTATAATATTGCTTCATAATTCTCACCAACCATATTACTTTCTATAAAAATATGAAATAATTTTAGCAAACTCATATAAAATAATATTACTTTTATTTATAGCAAAACTTTTTCCAATAGCTTTCCCAGTTATTGTAATAGATGCTATGATAGCGGTTGTAAGTAGTGTAATTACTAACGGATTAATATTAGTAATACTAATTAAGGTAGTTGCAATAACAACTCCACTAGAACCTGATATAACACCACAAATATCCCCTATTACATCACAACAAAATGAAGATACTTTATCAGCATTTTTTTTAAACTTTACAGCAATATTAGCGCCTTTTACTTTTCTTGAATTCATCGAATGAAATACCTTCTCATCACTTGATGTAACACTAACTCCTACTATATCAAAAATTATGCCAAGTAAAATAAATACTAATGTAATTACTATTGATATTAACAAGTTAACATTATTTAACATAATCTCACTAAATAAAGACATAAAAAGTGATATCAAAAAAGACATAATCGCTATTGTAAATATCCATTTTACATTAACAGTCTCTTTATTCTTCTTTTCTTTTTTTCTTGTCTGAACTAATAAGTTTTTAAATACATTTTCACGTTTTAATTTCATTTCTATTTATACCTCTTAAAACAAAAAAATTAATGGCTTCTTATATGGTTAACTTTGAGTCTTAGGTCAAGTAGGATTTCCCTATTTTCTACAGACCGTTACCAGTCTTGCGGTTCCCCTTTAAAGAAAATAGTATAGAAACTATACGACTTGATTACCACTTAGTACCCACTGCAATCCCATATTAGAGTACACTCTAGGAGATTTCCTCAACAGGACTTTATTATTAATTCTTTTTTGCAAGAGTAATTTCATAGTAAACTATATTAAAAATGGCCATTTTTAATATAATCCATATACTAATCCCAAAGCTCTCACTCAAGACAAGCTACACTACTCATAACTTTCGCCACAAAGTAGGTTCAATCCCATTTCGTAATAAGTCCGTCAGAACTAGTTCGTATAGGCTTATCACATAAATAGGTCTCCACGAACTATGGGTCGAATGATATATGCCATTATATCCTGCCCATAATTCTCATCTCCAGCATCCACCCCAGATTGGGCATCCAAAGCAAACACCAAAGGTTTCACAGATATGCTCTTTAATGGTAGTTTATCCCCATCTTCATAATAAAGTTACTGACTAGAATAATGTGCCACTAACTAGGACAAATTATAACATAAAACTAGCATTTTGTCAATTGTCCTACCATATTATATGATAATATAACACTTTTACTACAAATAAAATTTTAACTATTTCTTATAATTAGACTTTTACCCGTCATTTCAATAGGCTTATCTATTTCTAATAATTCCAAAATAGTAGGTGCTATATCAGCAAGTATTCCATCACGAAGTTTAATATTATCTTTTGTTATAATAAAAGGAACAGAATTAGTTGTATGACTTGTTACAATATTCCCATCTTTATCTAACATTTCCTCACAATTTCCATGATCTGCTGTTATAATCATAACTCCACCTAAACTAGAAAGTTTTCTATATATTTTTTCAAGACATCCATCAACTGTTTCAACTGCCTTAATCGCTGCATCTAAAACACCAGTATGTCCTAACATATCACCATTAGCAAAATTTAAAATTATCAAATCATACTTTTCCATCTCTTTTAATAATGAATCAGTTACCTCATTTGCACTCATATCTGGTTTCAAATCATATGTAGCAACTTTAGGAGATGGAATTAATATTTTAGTTTCATTTTCATAATTTATTTCTTTTCCACCATCAAAGAAAAAAGTAACATGAGCATACTTCTCAGTTTCAGCAATTCTTAGTTGATTTAAATTATTCTTACATACATATTCCCCCAAAGTATTTGTAAGAATCGGATCCGAAAAAGCATATGGAGCTTTAACTGATTCTACAACTGGCATCATAGTAACTACTTTAACATTATTAAATTTTTTAACGGACATATCATTAAAATCTTTATTAGTAATAGCAGTTAACAATTCTCTAAGCCTATCTTTTCTATAATTAAAAACAATTACACCATCATCTTCTGATAAAACTCCTTCTCTATCAAATAAAGTAGGAATAATAAACTCATCTGTTACACCATCTTTATAATTTAAATTTATATATTCTTTAACAGTATTATTAGTAAATCCCCCTTCTCCTACTATTACATCATAACTTTTCTTTAATCTGTCATAATTATTGTCCCTATCCATAGCATAATATCTTCCACTTATAGTTGCAATACTTCCTATTCCTAACAATTTTAATTTTTCTTCCACCTTAGAAATATACGAATAAGAACTAGTAGGAGAAACATCACGACCATCTGTAAAAAGATGTAAATATAATCTTTCTATATTCTCTTTTTTACACATTTCTAAAAGTGCAATCAAATGATTTATATGTGAATGAACTCCTCCATCACTAATAAGACCCATAATATGTAGTCTAGATTTATTTTTCTTTGTATGCTCTATAACTTTTAATAATTCTCTATTTTCAAAAAAAGAATTATCTTCAATACTTTTATTTATAAGTTCTAAAGGTTGATAGACTATTCTTCCAGCTCCTATATTCATATGTCCTACTTCACTATTTCCCATTTGTCCTTCTGGTAAACCTACTTCTCTTCCTGATGCAACAAGCTTACTATGTGGATATTTATCCCACAACATATTAAAGGTTTTATTATCTGCTAAATTAACTGCATTTCCATAATCTTCTTTTCTTAGTCCATAACCATCCAGTATTGTTAATATTACAGGTTTACTCATAAACTTTCCCTCCTAATATTTTTTATCATTTAAACAAAAAGTCGCATAAACTGGTAAATATCTAATCTCTTTTTTTGTTGAAAAATTGTTTTCTGTAATACGATACGCTTCAAGACAAGTAAACTTCTTCATAAATACTGATAAAGATTTTGCTTTAGAATTAGAAATTGTAACTATCTCTATCGGAATAATTTTTCCCATTCTATTTTGCATTACAAAATTAACTTCAGCTTTTCCTTCTGATTGATAATAATAAAGAGGATACCCTGCTTCAGAAAGCGTTTTTGCAATATGATTCTCATATAATGTTGCTTTTATTTTTTCATTTGTTAGTAAATCTCTTTTAGTTAAATGTAACATTGAATAAAGTATTCCTTCATCATTCATATATAATTTGAAACTATCTTTTTCACGACAACTACTAAGCGGAGATTTAACCTCTTTTATTTTGTGACTTCTATAAACTAATTGATTATTTACTAGTTTCTCAATCGAAGTATTATATTCTTTAGCACGTCTTCCAAATCCTAATATACCATACTGAAATTTTTTATTATCTTTTTTTAATTGATAAGGAATTGAGTTAATTACTGATATTCCTCTTTCAATATCTATTAAGTTTTCATTATTCGCTATTTCTTTTTTATATGTATCTAATATTTTTTGTTTTATAGCATCAATATACATTTCCCCTAATCCTTTTATATTAGCCTCAATAACTTCAGGAAGTGATCCTGTCATTATATACTCTAAAAACATATCAAGGGCCATCCTATGAAAAGGACAAGTTTTTCTTTTTTCAAAAGATTCTCTAATAAGATTAGCTAAATCTTTTTCTCCCCTAGCCCAAAGATATTCTTCAAAATCAAGTCCTGTCATTCCAATAAATTGTAATTCTTCACCTTTAAAAGTATTTAAATTTTCTCTTCTTGAAGTAATTAAAATAATATGATATTTACTAAGACTACTTCCAAATAATTTTACTCCTTTCACTATTTCATTATTATTAACATTATCTAATATTACTAATGTATCCTCTTCTAAAATTGTCTGACCAGAATTAAGTCCTAAATTCATAATTATTCTTTCAGGCGACTTTTCCTTATTAAAAAGATCTAATAACTGTTCATTATTATCAGCATTAAAATATACTGTATTTTTATACTCTTTTTCACCAAATTTAATAGCACTATAAGTTTTACCAACTTGTTTGGGCCCATATATTAGTAGTGGTTTTCTAACAATATCTTTTTTCCATTTATTTAAAAATGTCATTATCTTTCGTTCCATAAATTGTTACCTCCAACCATATTTCATAATTAATTATATATTTTTTTAAAATTTAAGTCAAGCAAAGAACAAGTACTTTACAAAATAAAAAACTATATATTTAAATCAATATATAATTTATATGATAATAAATTTACTCTTTGTATTCTATATTATAGGCTGCACTTATTGCCATACCAAGTACAAATACATATGCTAAAAAATAAATCCAAAGCATTAACATAATTATATTAGAAATACTACCATAAAACAAATTATAATTTGAAAAAAATCTAAAATAAATAGAATATATTTCTGTACCAACAAGCCATACAATTGTCGTAAAAAATGCTGAATAAGTAGTTGACTTTTTTGATACTTCCATATTAGGTAACATTTTATACAAACTTCTCACATTAAAATATATTAACACTACTGATAATGGCATTTTTAGGAAACTAAAACATTTATGAAGAAATTGTACAGCAATTTTGTTAGGAGCATATTTCTCTAATAGTACAAAAAACAAATCTCCAAAAACAGCAAATGCTAAAAGAAAAAAGAAAATACCAACTAATACAAAAGTCATTGTAATTGCTTTTACTCTTCTCTCTATTAAATTATCTTCATGACAATTATATATTTCATTAGCAGTTATTATAACAGAGTGTGTACCATTAGATGCCAGTATAAATGCTGATACAAAAAATATTATAATATTAAAATTAAGTCCCTCTCCATAAACATTTGATGTTACTAAATTAAATACATCGATGGGCAAGAATTCAATTATTTCTTTTACTGAGTCAAGTGAAAGTGAAAAATAATTAGCTATAGCACCAATCAACGCAACTAGTGGAATAAGTGACATAATACAAAAAAAAGCAAGTTGTCCAGGAAGTATTCTCATATAAGGCTTACTAATTACACTTATAGCTTTTTTTAGAAAATCCCTAACTTGCTCCATTTAACACACCTCTACTTTTTTAATTCTTCTTTTGAAGTAATCATATCAAGAGTTGCTTCATTTATTGCATCATCAAGTGTTTTTATATCATCTTCAATAATACTATATCCTACCCCAGCACCAAAGTCATGAGGTAGTCCTTTTAATTCTTTGAATAATTTTTTAGTATATGTCTCTATCTGTTCCTTACTATATCCTACAAGATATATTAAAAATTCATTTCCATCAGTTCTAATTATCTCACTATTTTCAAGCTGTGTATTAACAAGAATTGAAGCTGCTTTAATAATCAAATTATCTCCAGCCTCATGTCCAAAATTATCATTTACATATTTAACACTATTCAAATCTACCATTACTATTGATTGAGGATATACCCTACACTCTTCCCATTCTGGCATTTTAGTATTCAAATAGTTTCTATTCTTTAAAGAAGTCAACATATCAGTATATTTATGTCTATCTATTTTTGTAACTTTCTTTATACGCCTTTTATGCTTAAAATGAAGATACAATACTATAACTATTATTATAGGCATAAATATCGCAATTAATACCACAATATAGATTTTTTCAAGAGTTGCGCCTTCTAATATAGAAGCATTAAGTGAAGTAATTCCACTATTTCTATAATTATAGTATGAATTTGTATTTATTATATAATTAAATAAATTATAAAAATCTTTATTATTCTGTTTAATCATAAATTTATAATCATTCATCATAGTATCCATATATAATAATTCATAATCTCTAAACAATTTCTTTCTATTCATATTATATATTTCTCTATCAACTACAACTAACTTACCATTTGCTTTACTCTTTATGTCAGAAAGTTTATCTACTGTTGTGATCTTACTACGAGAATTACTAACAAAGTAATTATATAAAGAATCATCTTTTAACATTAACACTTCTTTATCTTTTAAACTTTCAAATGAATTAATTATATACTCATCATTTTCTCTAGCTAAAACAACATACTCTTCCACAAAGGTTGATAGTGTCTGTAAATATTTATCATCATTATAATTATAATAATCAAAATAAATATCTATCTCTCCATCTTCTATAGCTTCTTTCAAGTCTTTTTTACTATCATATTCTCTATATTTAAATTCGATATCTGTAAGTCTTGAAATCCTATTAATATACTCACCAGCAATACCTCTTATATTCTTATTTACCATTACTTCATAAGGACTATTTTTTACATACCCATATGTATAAGTCTTTGATATTAAACTAGCTTTAGATTTTGCACTTATATTATTTTTTTCTAAATAATAATTAAGATACGACTTATTATACTCTTCAACATATTTAGTTGCTTTCCATTTTATATAATATTTCTCAACAATTTTATTTAATTCATTGTTATTATCACTAAGTGTTAAAACTATTTTTTTAGTCATCTCAGGAAAATAATAATTAATAGAATATTTAGAATTAATTGTTTTATCCAAATACATTATATTAGGCACAATAATCATATTAACCTCATCACCATCAAGCGCTTTATAAAGACTATCAATATCCTCATAAGTTTTAAATGAAAGATTAGTTGCACCTTTTAAATAGTAACTGACTTCTTCACTATCACTTTTAAATACTCCAAATGTTAAATTCTTCATATCCTTAATATAATTAAGTCGTTGATAAGTTTTACCTACTGCAATATAACTATCCGTAAAAAGTTCTAAATCATTTTTACCTAAACTATCTTCATTATTTAATATTCTTATTCTATAACTATTAGTAGTAGGAGTAGATTCCTTTAAGTAAGGAATTTTATTAAATTCCAAACTAATATTCTCTGAAAAATCATCTATAAAATCAAAAAATACTCCTTCACCATTCATTCCATATAATGGATAATTATTAATTATTTCAAAGTCTACTACTTTGTCTTTATTATCCTCTATCCATTTTTTTTCTACTACTGTAAGTGTTGTAGTTTTATCTTCTTTATTATAATATTTATAAACTACTATAAAAGATATTATAGCAATAATAATTGGAATTATAATTATAAGCTTCTTTTTCATATCTTCTCCTATCTGTCTAATGTCCAAGAAAATCCATTTTTCTTAGGATGATGATATCCAATAATAGGAAGTTGTGCATCTTCTACATCTTTTTTAATAAATACTTGAATATCATAAAATCTCTTCTCATCTTCTGATAATTTTTCTAATACTTTATCAGCCAAGCCTTTAGCACTATCTCTAGTAACATCATCATTAATTGTTATCATAACATTTATAATTTTGCCTTGAATAGTAACCTTAACATTTTTATTATTACCAACCTCTTTGATACTATTTGCTATCTCTTCCTTCTTAGTTTTACTAATTTTAACTTCCTCAATACCATCAAGTCTATCTCCATATATAGCCTGTGTATCAGTTGTTTGTGATAATACTAATTTATAAAATACAAAAACAAGAACAAAGAAGCATATTGCAACAACAAGAACAATAGTCCTTTCCATCTTTTTATTTCTTCTACGATTAGTTGATTTCTTTTTCATACAATCACTCCTATTATAATTATAATACTATTATACACAATTAATTAATACTAAGCAATTTTATTTTTTCTTATCTAAAAATTCTTTTAATAAGTCACTTGCAAGTAATGGATCAGCACTTCCTTTTGATATTTTCATAACTTGCCCCATTAAATACTTCAAAGCTCTATCATGACCTTCCAAATAATCTCTTACACTCTCTTCATTTTCAGCTAAAACCTGTAAAACTATATCTTTTACAACAGATTCATCATTAATATTATTAATACCTTTATCTTTAATAATTTCATCAAGTGTTTTATCAGATTCTAACAAATCAACTAGTATTTCTTTTATATTCTTACTTGTTAATTCTCTTGTACTACTTCTATTTACTAAATCAATAAATCTCTCATTATCAAGCATAGTATCAGTAATAATTTTACCTTCTTTATTTAAGTATGATGATATATCTCCTAATAACAAATTACTAGCAACTTGAAAATCTATTTTCTCTTCCAAAAAGTTATTTAAAAAATCACTCAAACTTTTATTAGCAATTATTTTTTCAATATTTATTTTAGATATATTTCTTCCTTTATATAGCTCTCTTCGCTCATCTGGTAGTAATGGAATAGTACTAGTAACTTTATTTATCATCTCATCAGTTAAATATACATAAGGAATATCTGGTTCTGGAAAATATCTATAATCATTACCAGTCTCTTTAATACGCATAAGTACAGTATCATTTAATTTTGAATCAAATCTTCTAGTTTGCTCCTTAAAACTTTCTCCTTTATCATAAAGTTCCGTCTGACGAACAATTTCTTTTTCTACACTTAAACCAACATTACTAATAGAACCTATATTTTTAACCTCGACTTTAGTTCCAAAAGGGCTATCTTCACTTTTTCTTATAGAAACATTACAATCACATCTCATAGATCCCTCTTCTATTTTACAATCAGAAATATTAGCATAAAGTAAAGTTTCTCTTAACTTTTCGATATATAGCATTGCTTCCTTTGAAGAATTTATACAAGGCTTAGTGACTATTTCAATTAAAGGTACACCAGCTCTATTAAAATCTAACAAGGTAACGTTTTTTCTATGAGCACTTTTACAAGTATCTTCTTCAATGTGCATTTCTTCTATTTCTATTTTCTTTATTTTGCCATCAACTTCAATTTCTACATATCCATCATAACCAATAGGAGTTCTAGCTTGAGTTATCTGATAATTCTTTGGGTTATCAGGATAAAAGTAATTTTTTCTATCAAAATGCATTTCTTTTCTTATATTGCAATGAAGAACTTTCGCAGCTTTTATTGCAATATTTAAAACTTCTCTATTAATAAGTGGTAAAGTTCCAGGATAACCTAAATCTATTTCATTAACTAAAGTATTAGCACTCATACCATAACCATTTCTACTAGGCGAAAATATTTTAGTATTAGTCTTTAACTCCACATGCACTTCAATCCCTATAGTTGGAATATAATTACTCATAGCTATTTCCTCCCTTCGGACATAAATCTAAATTCAACTTTTTCTCAAGAAAACTTGCAAGTTTATAAATTGTAGCCTCATCAAAACTATTTCCTATTATATGCATACCTATAGGCATATTATCTTTTGAAAATCCAATTGGCAAATTTAGTCCAGGAAGTCCAGCCATATTAACTGGTATTACTAAAACATCATCCATAAACGTTTTTAATGGATCAGACATATCGCTATCTATATCATAAGCTGTAGTTGTAGTTGTTGGTCCTACAATTAAATCATAATTTTCAAAAGCTTTTAAAAAACTTGTTCTAATATCGCTTCTAATAGATAAAGCTTTATCATAATATTTTTTGGCATTATCTCCGCTCAATAAATATGATCCTACCATTATTCTTCTTTTAACTTCCTCTCCAAAACCTTCCTCACGGCTTCCATAATATAAATCTTCTATATCACTAGGATTTTCTTTAGAAAAACCATAACGTATACCATCAAATCTTGCTAAATTGGAACTAGCTTCTCCCATTGCTATAATTTGATATAAACTAACAGCATTTTCTAAGTATTTAATATCAATATAATCTATCTTACAACCACTTTCCTTCAATACATCTATAACACTTTCTATTTTTTCACGAATTTCATTTGAGACTATATCACTCATAAAATAATTAGGTACAGCAATCTTCATCCCACTTATATCTTCACCAATTTTTCTAGTAAAATCCTCTACTTCTCTATCAGCTGAAGTTAAATCATTTAAATCAATACCAGAAATAGCATTTAAAAGAAGAGCATTATCATAAACTGTTTTGGTCATAGTACCTATCTGATCTAAGCTTGAGGCAAAAGCTACTAATCCATAACGAGATACTCTACCATAAGTTGGTTTCATTCCTACAATTCCACAGTAACTAGCAGGTTGTCTAATACTTCCACCTGTATCACTTCCAAGAGCAAAAGGTACTAAGTTTGCACTAACACAAGCAGCACTTCCACCAGATGAACCGCCTGTTATTTTATTTGTATTCCAAGGATTATGAGGAGCTCCAAAATAACTTGTTCTACTAGTTGAACCCATTGCAAATTCATCCATATTAGTTTTTCCAATTATAATCATATGTTTTTCTTTTATCTTAGTAACTACCGTTGCATCATATATTGGAATAAAATTATCTAACATATGAGAAGCACAAGTAGTTCTCAAATTTCTCGTTAAAATATTATCTTTTATTGCTATTGGAATACCAAATAAAACATTATCAACTTCCATATCATCTAAAGCTTGTGCTTCTCTTAACGCTTCCTCTTTATTTAAAGTAATAAAAGCATTAAGTTCTTCATTTTCTTCAATTCTTTCAAAACATTCATTAACTAAATCTATAGATCTTATTTTCTTTTGTTTTAATAACTCATTAATTTCTAATATACTTTTATCTAAATATCTACTCATTAATAACCACCGGCACTTCTATATAATTTCCACTATGACGAGGTACATTTTTTAAAGTACTTTCTATTTCAATATGTCTTTCTACTTCATCATCTCTTAATCTAGCTTCACTACTAAAAGGTGCTATTATAATATCATCATCATATCCTTCAACTTCATTGATTTTTTCTATATCATTAAAAATTATCTTTAATTCCTTTTGATATTTTTCCATCTCTTCTTCTTTAATTCTAATCTTTGCTAAATCAGCAACGTGTAATACTTCTTCTCGAGTTAAAATCTCATCCATAGTAATCCTCCTAACTGTATATATAATAACACAATTAGTATCTTTTTCAAAATCAAAATACATAAAAAAATTAATATTAATATATCAGATTAAGCTTAACAAGCAAAAATAAAAGGTCACATATTTATGACCATTTATTTAACATAACAATTTTTCATATAAAGTTTTAAATCATTATCATCTTCATAATTATATAATGTACCAACTACAGCTACTTTATCTCCTGTTTTATACTTCTTAGTTTCATTTAATACATTACATTTTAAAGTTGTAGTATATTTTTTACCATCATCTTTATACTTTAAAGTAATATAGTTTTTATTAACCCCTATTACTTCTCCTTCAACTTTTAAATATTTATCCATATAATTATCTAATGAACCACCTAAATCATTGTTGAAATCAAGTGCTAAATCAAGCATTCCAATACTTATTGGTGTAGTATCATAATCTATATTCCAAGAACCTATAATAGTATCTACTCTTCCACCCTTTTCATTATACTTAATAACTTTATATAAAAGTCCATGATATTCTTTTGTTCCTCCATCACCATAAGTTTTTGTTTTTAAAGCAAAGAAAGGGCCAGAATTAAATCTAGTAACAGCTAGCACATCAATAAATATTAATAATCCAAGTACTATTACAACAATAAGAGATATATTTACTATCTTATTAATAAAAAGTACATTTAATTTATTATTCTTATTAATTTCAATAGATTCATTATCTTCATCATCTTCATAAGTTTCATAAAAGTCATCAGCATAATCATTATCTACTTCATCATAGTCTTCTATATCAAGTTGATCATCATCAGCATTCTTTTTATCATCACCCATTGTAAATAAATCCTCATCGTCTTCAAGCCTCAAATTTGGTATTTTATCTTTATTCCAAAACATATAACCTACCCCCCAAATTAGTGCCTATTATAACATATTTTCACTTGTTTGTAAAGAAAAAGACATATCAATTTTATATATTCTCTATTTTTTCTTTAAATTGTTCTTCAGTTATAATTTCTATTCCAAGTTCCTTAGCTTTCTCATACTTTTTACCAGGATTTTCTCCAACTATTACACAACTTGTCTTCTTAGAAACAGATTCACTTGTTTTTCCACCAAGAGATTCAATAAGCTCTTTTCCCTCTTCTCTTGTATATATTTGAAGAGAACCAGTAAGAACAAAAGTTTTACCGCTAAAGAAAGGATCTTGAACTATTTTTTTACCAAAATACTCCATATTTAAACCATATGATTTTAATTTTTCTATAATAGTTCTGTTTTTTTCATCTGAAAAATAATCTACTACACTTTTAGCAATAATTTCCCCTATATCACGAATATTATTAAGAGAATCAAAATCAGCCAATATTAAATTATCTATATTATGAAAATTACTAGCCAAAATTTTAGCAGTTTTACTACCAACATGTGAAATTCCAAGTCCAAAAATTAGTTTTTCTAAAGAATTATCCTTACTTTTTTCTATTGCCTCAATTAAATTCATAATAGACTTTTCACCATATCCCTCAAGTCTAGTTAAATCCTCTCTATGACTCTGTAATAAATATATATCAGATACTTCTTTAATAAATCCAAAATTAAAGAAATCCTCCATTACCTTTTCTCCAAGACCTTCTATATTCATAGCATCACGACTAGCAAAGTGTATTAAAGATTCAATTTTTCTAGATGGGCAATGCTCATTTACACAATAATAATCTACCTGCTCATCCTTTTTCTTTAAAATACTTTCACATATTGGACATTTATTTATCATAACAAATTCTTGTTCAAACCCTGTTCTTCTCTCTTTTTTTACTTCTACCACTTCAGGAATTACATCTCCTGCCTTTCTAATTGATACAATATCTCCTATTCTTAAATCCTTCTCTTTTACATAATCTTCATTATGTAAGGTAGCTCGTGATATAGTTGAGCCCATAACAATTACAGGATCAAGTACAGCATTAGGTGTTATTTGTCCTGTTCGTCCTACTGTAAAAATAATATCCTGCAATTTTGTAAGAACTTCCTCTGCTGGAAATTTATATGCTGTAGCCCATTTAGGATATTTAGCAGTAAATCCTAATCTTTTTTGTTCTTCTAAACTATTAACTTTAATTACAATACCATCTATATCATAAGAAAGTGAATCTCTTGTATCTGTTTTTTCTACAATAAAATCTAATACTTCATTAATATTATTTACTAATCTATTATTAGAATTAACTTTAAATCCAAGACTTTTCATAAAATCTAAAGCTTCTATATGAGATTTAATACCATAATCTTCTGGATTAGGCAAATGATAAATAAAAGAATCCAAATTTCTTTTAGCAGCAATTTTACTATCTAATTGACGAATAGAACCAGCTGCAGCATTTCTAGTGTTTTGTAATGGTTTCTCATTATTCTTAATTCTTTCTTTATTTATACTTTCAAGAGTTTTCTTAGCCATATAAATTTCGCCACGGACTTCTATATCAATCTTTTTATTCAATTTTAAAGGAATAGATTTGATAGTTTTTACATTGTGAGTTATATCTTCTCCTACTACTCCATCACCTCGTGTTGCCGCCCTAATAAAAAGTCCATCTTTATATAATAATGATACAGAAAGACCATCTATTTTAAGCTCGCAAACATACTTAGGATTAATATTTTCTTTTCTTATTCGCTCATCAAATAAAATAACTTCACTTTCTGAAAAAACATCACTTAATGACAACATAGGTTTTTCATGATAAACCTTTTTAAAAGAATCTATTACTTCTCCTCCTACTCTTTTAGTAGGAGAATCATCTCTTACATAATCTGGATATTTTTCTTCTAAGTCTTCCAATTCTCTTAAATACTTATCATACTCTTGATCAGTAATTGTAGATAAATCCTTAACATAATAATTATAATTAGCCTCATTTAATATCTTAATTAACTCTTCAATTCTATTTTCTATATCATTCATAAAATATCCTCACCTTCTAGTAACACATCATAATTATATCAATAAAACAAAAAGGAAGTACATAAAAAATATAAAATATTACTAATTAAAAATGTCTAGGATTAAAATTTAGATCAACTATTACCTTTCTATTACTTTTATATACATCTATCATCTTCTCTAAAACTGGAATTAAATTATCTTGCTTTTTATATTTTAAAATTATTCCATATCTATACACATTATTTACTTTAAACAAAGAGGATGAGCTTGGTCCTAATATTATTGTTTTATCTAAATATTTTTCCAGAGATTTTTTTATTTTTAAAGACTCCTTATAACAAATATTATTATCCTTACCACTAACTCTTATATATGTAAGAAAATAAAATGGTGGATATTTTAATTCTCTTCTAATCTGCATCTCCATATTATAAAACCCTAAATAATCGTGATATTTAACATATCTAATAGCATAATGTTCTTTATTAAATGTTTGTAATATAACTTCTCCTTCCTTATCTTTTCTACCACTTCTTCCAGCAACCTGACTCAAAAGTGAAAATGTTGTTTCACTACTTCTAAAATCTGGTATATTAAGCGACGTATCAGCATTTATAACACCAACTAATGTAACATTTTCAAAATCAAGTCCCTTTGCAACTATCTGAGTTCCTAATAAAATATCATATCTATGTTCCGAAAATTCTTTTACTATTTTTTTATGAGAGCCTTTTTTTGTTGTAGTATCAAAGTCCATTCTAACAATTCTAGCCTTTGGAATAAATAATTTTAATTCTTCCTCAATTTTTTCTGTACCAACACCAATTGTATCTATAGAATGGTTATTACAATTAGGGCAAATATCAACCATACCTTCTGCATAACCACAATAATGGCACCTTAAGTTATTAGTAGATTTATGATAAGTTAGAGTAATATCACAATTTGGGCATTTAAATACATAACCACAATCTTTACAAGAAATAAATGATGAATATCCCCTTCTGTTTAATAATAATATTACTTGTTCTCCTAAATCAATCTTACTTTTTATTTTCTCAATCAATATATTAGAAAAGTGCCCTCTCATATTCTTCAAGTTTTTATTCATATCAATTATTTCAATATTTGGAAGAGGTTTTTTGTTTACTCTATTAGGAAGACTTACTAAATGATAAACATCCTTCTTTCCTCTAGCATAACTATCAAGAGATGGAGTAGCACTTCCTAAAACTACTTTGCAATTTTTATTTAATTTGGCCCTTTCAATTGACATCTCAATTGCGTTATATCTAGGACTAGAATCATCTTGCTTATAAGTATCACTATGTTCTTCATCAATTACTATTAATCCTAAATTACTAATAGGTGCAAATAAAGCACTCCTTGCCCCTATAACAATTTCTACCTCTCCTCTCATAATTCTTCTCCATTCATCATACTTCTCCCCTTCAGATAAAGCAGAATGAAGTGCTGCAATTCTATTACCAAAACGTTCAGTAAAACGCTTTACCATCTGTGGAGTTAAACTAATTTCAGGTACAAGCACAATAGCAGTTTTACCTTTACTTATTATATTACATATAAGCTCGATATAAACTTCAGTTTTACCACTTCCAGTAACACCATGTAGTAAATATACTAAATCTTTACTATTTTCTATTTCATCTACTACAGATCGTTGTTCTTTAGTTAAAATATATTCCCTTTTTGTTACTTTATCATAGTCCAATCTATAATGTTCTACCTTATCTTTAACTAAAATATTTTTAGATTCTAATGTTCTTAAAATACTACTAGAAATACTAACAATCTCTTCTCTAGATACAACATTTTTATTTTCAAATAATTTAATAATCTTTTCTTGTCCCTTACTAAGATGCTCAGGAATATTTCCCAATTTATAATAAATATCATATTTCTTATTAATAATTACCCCGTTTTTAGCTTTCAGGGCCTTAGGAAGCATTACTTGATAGCAACTAATTAAAGTAGATAAAGTTTTTTCTTGCATAACTTTTCCAAGTTTTAAAAGTTCATTACTTAAAATAACTTCACTATCAACTATAGAAAAAATCTCTTTTAATTCAATATCAATTTCTTTATCATTTTTTATTTCCAATACAAAACCCTCTAATTTCTGAGTTCCAAATGGAACAACAACTCTAATACCTACTTTAATATTAGAAACAAGTTCATCTGGCACTAAATAAAAAAATTCTTTATCAATATTTTTATTTGATAATTCTACCAAAACACCTACTATCATATTGCCACCTCATAAATATTATACGAGATATATTAAAAAAGTTAAATAACAAAAAAATGGCTAATATAAGATTAACCAAATTTTCTATAATTATTTACATCACTTACAATAATAATTTTTATCTATCAACCTCAACAAGCTCATACACTTCTACAATATCATTTTCCTTATAATCATTACAAGATTCTAGTGTAAGACCACAATCCATATCCTTTTTTACTTCCTTAACCTGATCTTTTTCATGTTGAAGTGATTTTATTTTACCATCATATACTACAATATCATCTCTAATAATTCTAGCCTTGCTATTATTTTTTACTAATCCATCAAGTACATGACAACCAGCTATCAACCCTATTTTTGAAAACTTAAATATTTGTCTAATTTCAAGCTTACCAATTACTTTTTCATCATATATTGGCTCAAGCATTCCCTTCATTGCACTCTCTATATCTTCTACAACTTTATATATAATATTATAATTTTTTATTTCTATACCATTTTCTTTAGCTATATCAAGTGTTTTATTATTTGCTCGAACATTAAATCCTATTACTAATGCATTAGAAGCTTTAGCAAGTACTATATCACTTTCTGTTATAGCACCAACTCCTGCACGTATTACAGATAGCTTAACTCCTTCAACATCAATCTTTTCAAGAGAAGATTTTACAGCTTCACAGCTACCATTAACGTCTGCCTTTAATACAATATTAATTTCTTTAATTCCTTCCTGTATTTGACCAAATAAATCATCTAAACTCATTCCAGATTTATTAGTATCCTTAGCCTTTTTTCTAAGAGCTCTTTCAGAGGCAATATTTTTAGCTTCCTTTTCAGATTCAAAAGCCATAAACTTATCACCAGCTGAAGGAAGAGATGATAAACCAGTTACTTCAACTGGAGTTGAAGGAAGAGCTTCTACTATATTTTCTCCCTTATCATTTTTCAAAGTTCTGACTTTTCCATATATAGAACCTACAACAAGAGGATCTCCTAATCTTAAAGTACCATTTTGTATTATTAAACTAACAATACTTCCAACTTGCTTATCTTGACGTGCTTCAATAACTGCACCTGTTGCATAACGATTTTTATTAGCTTTATATTCATTCATTTCAGCTACTAATAAAATACTATCTAATAATTCATTAACACCTTCTCCTGTTGAAGCAGAAATCTTATTAACAATTACATCTCCACCCCATTCCTCAGGAGTAAGACCAGCTTCAACTAATCCTGTCATTACCCTCTCAATATTAGCTTCAGGTTTATCGATTTTATTAATTGCTACAATTATAGGAACATTAGCCGCTTTAGCATGATCTATTGCTTCCTTAGTTTGTGGCATAACTCCATCATCAGCAGCTACAATTATAATAACAATATCAGTAATTGAAGCTCCACGTGCTCTCATTTGTGTAAAAGCTTCATGCCCTGGAGTATCAATAAAAGTTATGTTCTTTTCATTATATTCTACAGAGTATGCTCCTATTGCTTGAGTAATACCACCAGCTTCACCACTTGCTACATGGCTTCTTCTAATATAATCGAGTAATGTAGTTTTTCCATGATCTACATGCCCCATAATAGTTACTATTGCTGGACGACTTTGTAAATCCTCTTCTCTATCTTCAATCTCATAATTTTCAAAATTAGAAATATCAGCTGTTTCCTCTTTCTTTAAAGTTTTGTTATAATCACTAACTAAAACTTCTGTAGTTTCAAAGTCAATACTTTGATTTTGATTAGCCATAATACCAAGATTCATTAATTTCTTTATAATATTAGTAACTGTCTCATTTAAAATATCAGCAATTTCAAGAACAGTCATTCCATCTTTATAAAGAATTACATCATCTTTAACTTTTTGTTCATTACTCTTCAATTTTTCACGATTTTTATACATCTTTTTTCTTTCAGCCTGAAAACTCTTTTTCATATCTGCTGCTCTTTTTTGTTTTGATTTAACCTTTTCAAAACTAACATTACTATCTAAATCAAAATTACCCTGTTCTGCCATTTCAAGAGCTTTATCATAAGTTTCTTCTTCATCTATTAACTCTTCATCTGTTTCATTAATAGTTTCATCATTATTTTTATTTTCTTCTATTAAATTATCTAAAATAGTAATTTCTGTATCACTTAATAAGTAATTTTCCGAATCATACTCTATAGATAAACTATCACATAGCTTCTTTACTTCTTCAACTGATACCCCAACATCCTTTGCATATTCTAATAAACTCATCATTAGAACCACCTCGTTTCTTTAATTTTCTCCTATAGTTTCACCTATCTTATCATATACTTCATCACTTATAGAGGACTCTAATCTTCTCTCCAAAATTTTACTTTTTTGAGCCTTTTCTAAAACTTGCAATTCTTTTTTAATATATGCTCCTCTACCATTAATTTTTCCTGTTATATCTACGACAATTTCCCCACTAGGTGTTTTAACAATTCTCAAAAGTTCACTTTTAGGAAACTTTTCACCTGTTACTACGCAAGTTCTAACAGGAATTTTTCTAACTTTCATTCATCCACCTACTATTCTTCAGTTTTTATATTAATTCCATTCATCATTGCTTCATCTGTTGATTTTATATCGATTTTATAATGAGTTAATTTACTAGCAAGTTGAGCATTCTGACCTTTCCTACCAATCGCTAGTGAAAAATTATCCTTATCAGCAATTACCATAGCTTCTTGTTTTTTAGGATCAGTTACTACAACAGTTAAATTCTTAGCAGGAGACAGTGCATTACCAATAAAAACTGCTGGATCCTTATCATATTTTACTATATCAATCTTTTCTCCGTGTAACTCTTCTATAATACGACCTATACGACTACCTTTCTCACCAATACAAGCACCTATTGGATCTATATTATAATTATCAGAATAAACAGCTACTTTACTTCTATTACCAGCAGAACGTGCTACACTATATAAAAGTACACTTCCATCAGAAAGTTCTGGTATCTCAAGCTCAAATAAACGTTTTACAAATCCATAATGACACCTTGATAATAATACTAATAAACTTTTGCCATTATTGTCTACTTTTGTAACATAAACTTTAATTTGGCTTCCCATCTCTATTTTTTCACCAGGAATTATTTCCTTCTTAGGTAAAATACCATTTGTTCTTCCTAAATCAATATAATAATTATCTGTATCTTCTAGAGCAACAATTCCAACAAGCATTTCATCCTGTTTATCTCCAAATTCTCCCATAATGCTATTTCTTTCAGCTTCTCTAATCTTTTGGATTACTACTTGTTTAGCAGTTGCTGTAGCAACTCTTCCAAAATCTTTTGGAGTAACTTCAGTATCTATTGTATCACCTAACTCTAAAGTTTTATCTATTTTTCTTGCATCAGAAAGTTTAATCTCAGTATCTTTATTAAAGAAAGAAATTCTAGGTTTTTCTTTTTCTTCACCTTCCTCTCCTTCCTCATCATCATTATCACTTAAAGTATCAAGATCCTCATCCTCACTATACTGCTCAAATAAATAATCTTCATATTCTTCTTTAGTCATTTTATCATCAGGAACAACAGTTAAATATGAATAAACTTTTATATCTCCAGTATCTCTATTAATCATAACTTTCACATTAGTCTTTGATTTAAAATTTTTCTTATAAGCTGAAGTAAGTGCCAATTCCATTGCTTCATAAACTATTTCAGGATCAATATTTTTCTCTTTAGTAATATTATTAACAGCTTTTAAAAACTCTTTACTATTCATTGTTACTATCTCCTTTTTCTTTAGAATGTATATCAAGTACATATTCTTCTTCAATTAAATCCATTTCATCAATTATAGGATTAATCAATTTAGTTGCTTCAGTTATTTTATCAATATCAATTATATTATCACTATCTAAACAAATATTAAGATTAGTAATACCTTCTTCTTTAGATAAATAAACACTATCAACAAACAAATCCATACTTTTTATAATAGGATTAATTTGCTCTTTAACTTTATCAAACATAAATACTCCTCTCATACCTAAAACTAAAGAGTGGGATATTTCTTCTCCCACTCCTTTCTTCATACATTATAACACAATATTCATAAAATTCAAAATATTTTTTTCTAATACCTTATCTATTTATATCTAACACTTTTTACATATTGCATAGCTTTATCTGGATCATCCATATAACTAGCATAAGCTGAAATATTACGATTTCTTTGTATTTTTCTTATAGAATCTCTTTTTATCCTAGAAACATTTGATCCTGAAAATCCATATTCTTGACCAACTTCTTTCTCACTAATATTATCATAATATATTTTTTTTAAAATAACCTTTTCTCTATCGCTTAAATTAGAGCTTTCTAAAAGTAATTCTATGTCACGTTTAATTATACAGTTAGCTTCTAAAGAGGTACTATTATCACCTATAAAATCAATTAATTCATCTTCACTGTTATCACTAATCTTACTATTAAAACTTATAGTATCAAACAATAACATATATATTTCTGTAAATTCTTTCTCATCTACATCATAATAATCAATAAATTCAGAGATGGATGGATCTCTGCACAATAAGTTTTTTAACTGAACATATTTATACTTATACTCACTAATAGAAGTATTCTTATTTCGTGAAATCTTAATCATTTTATCATTTTCCACAGCTACTCGTATTTCTCTTTTAATATACCAAGTAGCATAAGTAGAAAATTTAGCCTTACTAGGATCATACTTTTCTGCTGCTTTTATAAGTCCAATATTCCCTTCTTGTATTAAATCGAGAAAACTTAAAGTCCTAGTTTTATTGATAAATCTTTTTGCAATAGAGATAACTAATAATAAATTATCTTCTAAAAATCTATTTCTAGCTTCTAAATCGCCATCTCTCATTTTTTGAATTAATTCATCTCTTTCATCAGCAGATAACTTTGTTTTATTACTTATATCTCTAAAATATGCTTGTACTAGATCAGTTGTACATTTGTCAGAAAAATCAAACTCCATTTTTTCAGTTAATAAATCATCATCATTTTTTGAATTAACATCTATCAAAGAACATAGAAATTGAGTATTTTCTATATCTATATTAGTAATATCTAAATTATCAAGAAAAGACTTTATACTACCTAAATTTAAAATACTTTCTAATTCACAATAACTAGGTACATACTCAGAAAGAACTACAATATTATCAATTTCAATCATTTCTTCTAAGCTAATTTTTCTATTACCTACAACTCTTTTAATTATTCTTTCTACTATTGCAATAAATTCACCATTTTCAAATTGGCTATTTAAATATTGATATACTCCTATTTCACTTTCTTTTAATAATAATTGAACAATTTCTGATTCATCATCTATATTAAAAATATCCTTATTTAAACTATTAGCAATTATATTTTGCAAAACATTATTATCAATAAACGAAAACTGTTTATATAAATAACTATATACTATTTCACAACAATTATTAATATTATTATTTAATTTTTTCATATTTATATACCTCCAAAAATGAATCAATATTAGTTTGATTTATATTATAACATAAAAATACAATTGCACAAAATTTTTGGAAAAAGTAAAAGTAATTTATTCTTTCATCTTAGGGTATAATTTAACTTTTCATTCAACTTATTTATATCTAACACTTTTTACATATTGCATAGCTCTATCTGGATCATCCATATAACTAGCATAAGATAAAATTATATTAGTTCTTTGTAGTTTTTTTATAGCATTAGTTCTTATTTTAAAAGCATTTTTTCTAGAAAAACCATACTCTTCGCCAATTTTTTCATAAGTCATTCCATCATAATATACCTTTTTCAAAATATCCTGTTCCTTATCACTTAAATTAGAATTTTTTAAAAGTAAATCTATATCATATTTAATTATACAGTTAGTTTCTAAAGAGGTACTATTATCACCTATAAAATCAATTAATTCATCTTCACTATTATCACTAATCTTACTATTAAAACTTATGGTATCAAACAATAACATATATATTTCTGTAAATTCTTTCTCATCTACATCATAATAATCAATAAATTCAGAGATAGATGGATCTCTGCACAATAAGTTTTTTAACTGAACATATTTATACTTATACTCATTAATAGAATTATTCTTATATTTTGGAATTCTAATCATTTTATCATCTGCTATAGCTACTCGTATTTCTCTTTTAATATACCAAGTAGCATAAGTAGAAAAACTCCCCTTATTAGAATCATATTTTTCTATTGCTTTTATAAGTCCGATATTTCCCTCTTGTATTAAATCAAGAAAACTTAAAGTTCTAGTTTTATTAATATACTTTTTTGCAATAGAGGAAACTAATAATAAGTTATCTTCTAAAAATCTGTTTTTAGCATCTAAATCCCCATCTCTCATTCTTTGAATTAATTCATTTCTTTCATTCATAGATAATCTTGATTTATTATTTATATCTCTAAAATATACTTGTACTGGATCAGTTGTGCATTTGTCAGAAAAATCAAACTCCATTTTTTCAATTAATAAATCATCATCATTTTTTGAATTAACATCTATCAAAGAACATAGAAATTGAGTATTTTCTATATCTATATTAGTAATATCTAAATTATCAAGAAAAGACTTTATACTACCTAAATTTAAAATACTTTCTAATTCACAATAACTAGGTACATACTCAGAAAGAACTACAATATTATCAATTTCAATCATTTCTTCTAAGCTAATTTTTCTATTACCTACAACTCTTTTAATTATTCTTTCTACTATTGCAATAAATTCACCATTTTCAAATTGGCTATTTAAATATTGATATACTCCTATTTCACTTTCTTTTAATAATAATTGAACAATTTCTGATTCATCATCTATATTAAAAATATCCTTATTTAAACTATTAGCAATTATATTTTGCAAAACATTATTATCAATAAACGAAAACTGTTTATATAAATAACTATATACTATTTCACAACAATTATTAATATTATTATTTAATTTTTTCATATTTATATACCTCCAAAAATGAATCAATATTAGTTTGATTTATATTATAACATAAAAATACAATTGCACAAAATTTTTGGAAAAAGTAAAAGTAATTTATTCTTTCATCTTAGGGTATAATTTAACTTTTCATTCAACTTATTTATATCTAACACTTTTTACATATTGCATAGCTCTATCTGGATCATCCATATAACTAGCATAAGATAAAATTATATTAGTTCTTTGTAGTTTTTTTATAGCATTAGTTCTTATTTTAAAAGCATTTTTTCTAGAAAAACCATACTCTTCGCCAATTTTTTCATAAGTCATTCCATCATAATATACCTTTTTCAAAATATCCTGTTCCTTATCACTTAAATTAGAATTTTTTAAAAGTAAATCTATATCATATTTAATTATACAGTTAGTTTCTAAAGAGGTACTATTATCACCTATAAAATCAATTAATTCATCTTCACTATTATCACTAATCTTACTATTAAAACTTATGGTATCAAACAATAACATATATATTTCTGTAAATTCTTTCTCATCTACATCATAAT